>JAJRWF010000147.1 GCA_024276905.1 Deltaproteobacteria bacterium | reverse complement strand
CCTCCATTGGCTCGGGGATGGCGTGCACCTGGTTGCCAGTGATGAAGCAGGAACCTTTACCATCAATTCGGAAACCGGCGAGCAGATCTATCTCCCGACGGCATTCGATGGTTCGTCCACGTACAATGCAGAGTTGAAGGATGTTTCTTCTTCTGGCAACCAGCTGTATTTCAGTAAAAGGGTTTCTCCCGGCAGCCCCTGTTACGGGACGGGTTATAAGGATCTCTGGTCTATTTCCTCGAGCTACAATCTTGCGGCCAGCCTGTTGGTTCTAAAGGACCGCAACGCGATTATTCTAAGCGCGGTTGCAGTTGATCGGCATTTTTCCAGTTACAGCCTCGAATATGCCGATGTGAACGACCCTGAGGCCTGGTATCCCATCAGACCTGCTTCACCCGTGCCGCTTACCAGCGAGATCGCCGCAACCTGGATACCTCCCTATGAAGGGACTTATTATGTCCGTCTGACAGCGAGAGACAAGGCTGGAAACGTAAAACGGGATCGGAAGAAAGTTTCCTGGAATACCGGCAGCAGTATCGACAGTTTATTCAAGACCGAGGATATTATCTCACCCAACGGGGATGGCAACCAGGATTTCGTCGAACTGTATTACCGGGCCGTCGAACCAGTTCATTTGCAATTTTCCATCTACAATGATGATGGGAGCCTGGTGCGAAGTTTCCTGAGGGAGCACGCATTACCAGGCAACGGTTTTATCCATTGGGATGGTCGGGATGAAAATAACCAGATCGTTGCAGATGGACAGTACAGCATTCGTGTCCTCGATTTTGAATTTTTCGTTGAGATCGATAATACCCCGCCCTTGATGGCGATGGAACTGCAACCGCTTAAGTTTGTTTCGGCCAATCGTAGTTTTCTGGATCAATTCCCCTACCGGGTTCGTTTGTTTAGAGCCTCGGATCTCAAGGGCATGCTGGATGATTCGAACCTGAAAGAATGGCGTCTCGAATCAGGCAGTGGTGAGAGTCCTGATTCCTGGGCAGAGGTTCGTTCAGGGGAAGAGAAACTGGGATCTGGTAGCGCAGATGGTTCGCTGGGAACACTCCAGTTTGCTTCAATTTTGACTTCGACCTTCCCCGGGGATGCTCCGGATCGAAACTTTCGCCTGACTGCGAAGGATCAGGCAGGGAATACTGCCAGCGTTGTTTCAGGACTCCTTGCGGAAGAATTGGTTCTACTACAGTGGGACAATACTCCAGCACTGACTTGTCTGTGGGGTCCGGATCAGCAGCAGAATTGCAAACAAAATGATCTTCTGCCCTCTTTAGTGGAAGCTGGTGAGCACCACATCCTGGCGCTGGAAACGGTCAGGAACCAGTTTGACCGTTTGACCCTGCAGTATCAGAAAAATGGTATTTGGTTTGATGCCGATGCCGTATTGACATCGGTGTCGGGGGAGCTGCAGATCGACTGGAATATTCTCCCCAATATCGGTCTGTTCAGTGCCGTCCGGTTGCGTGGTGTCGATCAGGCAGGGCGGGAATTTTTATCCGACAGCATGAAGGTTGCAGGCACGCTTGCCCTTATGCTGCCTTGTGCGAATCCTTTTGCTCCTGTCGGTGAGCCTGCAAAATGGCCAAAAGCGAGCCTTGAACAAAACCTGTGGGAAACGATCAGCAAGCTAACCTTGCAAATCAGTTCTCAGGGCGGTTTTTCTTATCAGACATATCAGGTCCTTGAACAGGGTTCCGAATGGAACCTCCAGCAATCCCGTATTGATCTGCCAACGCCGCAGAACCAGTATTTCAATGGCGATAGTTATAACCTTAAAGTGCTGGTAGAGACCTTGGAGGGGGGAGCGTACGAACTGTCTGGCCCACTGCCGTCTCGTGACCCTGAATGCCCTCAATTCAACAACAGGGGGAATTCGATTGAGATAGTTCTCACTCCGGATTATCCAGCTGCTGAAGGTTGTAATGGATTGCCAGAGCAGATTATTTCGTTTAAACCGCAAGTCATTGTTAATAACAATCGGAAAAGCCCTTTTCCGCTCTCCTATCTCAAGGCTCTGGGATATCAACCACTGAGGATCAGTTATTACGAACAAACCCAGGGAGTATGGGCAGAGTTACGGCATGATGACCTTTCCTCAGGGATTAATCCGGCACCATTGATCTATCCCACTGCTGAACATCTCGAAGGACAACACGAAAATATTCGAGCCGAATTGCAACTGAAAACACCCGCAGGAGAAATTATGACCCAGATCCTGCCGGGGAAATATGTTGTTGATCGGACTCTGCCTGTAGCCAGAATCACCTATCCCTCAGCGTCTCAACAGGTCGTTTGCCCGGTTCCGCTAGGGAATAAGAGCAGAACAGGAATCGAGATTGAGGGGCAGGTCAGTGACAACCAATCCTTAGCGGACTACCAACTGGCGATCTCTTCCGGCGATGGTCTGAGATGGCAGGTATTTAAACGTGGGGAACAGTCTGTTTCCGGCCGACTGGGGAGCCTGGGAACAAGTATGGCCCCGGAAAGCGTTCCGTACACTTTGCGCCTGAAGGCCGATGACAAATATGGCAACCGCAGTTGTCGGGAGGTTTCTGTTCAGTTCGATATGCAAACTTCACTGGCATTTTTCAATGCGGATCAGAAGATTTTCTCACCCAATGGCGATGGTATCGCTGACGAGATTCAGTTAAATTTTCAGATCGATGAATATGCACTGGTCGATATCGAGATTCGTGATCTGGTTGAGTCTCAACCGGCTGAGACGCGGATTCTTAGTCTTCTGCAGGAGAGTCAGCACCTCGGCGGAACTGGCAGGGTCACTTGGGATGGTCGGGATGCTGCGGGAACTGTTCTTCCCGACGGACAGTACGCGATCCACCTGAGTGCGACTGATGGCTGCGGCAATGTCGCGGAGCAATGGTTCACAGTGGAGATCGACAATACTCCTCCAGCTGTCGAAATACTGAAACCACAATCGGGGCAGGTTTTGCCCATGGTTATCGAAATTCAGGGCAATGTTCTGGACCCACACCTGAAAACCTATACCCTTGATGTGCAACGGGCCGATGCTGCTGAACCTGCGCGGATCATCGCTGCCGGGGAGTTGGAACAGGTGCAGAAAATTCTTGGCTCGTGGAATACGTTTGAACTGGACGGACAGTGGGTTATGCGTCTTGTGGCCGAAGATACCCTGGGAAATCGGAGTGAAACGACTCAGGCTGTTGATCTGAGCCGACGGGTTACCCCGCTGAAAGAGCTGTCGGTTGCTCCGCAGCTGATTTCTCCCAACCAGGATGGTTTGCGCGACGCGGCAGAAATTCTCTTTATTCTGGCTGAAGCGGGCATGGTTGATCTGCAGATTGTCGACGCACAAGAAAAGACGGTGAAGCAGTTTGCTGTAATTGAATATATCGCTGGTGAGTATATCCTGGATTGGGATGGAAACAATGATGCTGGCGTGAAGGTTGAGGACGGTGAGTATACCGTTAAATTGCAGGTCGCCCTTGCGGTTGATCCCGCTATTTCTCAGACGGAAACCGTCTCCGTGATTGTTGACAGTACCGCTCCATCCATCGAACTTTCGCAACCGTTAGCAGCAGCGTTCCTTTTTGACAAGACGGTGACGGTGAGCGGCACGATCAATGATATCAGCCCGCTCGACTACAAGGTAACTCTGACTTCTGGTGAGGGTGAGACGGTTTTCGCTCAGGGGAGTGGACCGCGTACTGATGAAATATTCGGACTGCTTACCGGTCTGAGTGAACAAAGCTACTCTGTCACTGTATCGGTCAAAGATGCGGCTGAAAATAGCGCGACACTCACCCGCCAGTTCACCATTGATCGTACTGCACCGGAGGTTTCTCTGGAGACGCCAACTCAGGGTGCGATTTGGGGGGGTGATACCCCGATCATCGAGGTGACGGGGAGTATTTCAGAAGAGCATTTCGCCAGTTACCGCTTACAGTATGGTGTCGGAGAGAACCCGACCCTGTGGACCGAACTGCAATACAGGGAAGAGCTTCCGACAGCAAATATTCAGCACCAATGGCAGATAGAGTCTCCGAACTCTCTGGAGGACGGTGTTTATACCCTATGGCTTCAGGCCAAAGATAGGGCCGGGCTCGAAGGAGAGGCTCGCGTTACGCTGGAGATTGACAAGACACCACCGCTGGTTGCGATTACGGCACCAGGAGATGGTGACTATATCCGTGGACCTGTTGATATTGCCTTTACGGTGGCTGAAACCAACTTTGCTGAGGCCAGTATAGAGCTGGCTGAGGAACAATGCGACAGCGCAGTTCGTTGGGCCCCATTGGGGTTTTTCCACGAAAATAATCCGGTGGGAATGCACAGTTCCTGGCAGTCTTTGCCGCAAGATGGCCCATATTGTCTGAGACTTCGCGCCAAGGATACGGTCGGCAATGCGTCGGAAACGACGGTCAATGTTAACGTGGATACGCATCCACCGCAGGCTCCGATACTCTCAGCGCAAACAGAGGCCAGGACCGCAGCGAGGCTGGGTTGGAGTCCGGCTGGTGAACCGGATCTGGCGAGGTATGATCTTTACCGCAACGGTCAGCGGCTCAATGGCGCAGTCTTGACCGAAACAAGCTTTCTCGACTCGGGTCTGGAAGAGGGGACGTTTACTTATACCGTCAAGGCGGTTGATCTGGCGGGAAATGAGAGTGAAAATTCAAATTCTGTCGATCTGCTCATCGATGTTACCGGCCCCGAGGCACGAATCCTTGTCCCTAGGTCCGGTGACCGGGTCGGGGATTTGCTTGATATCAAGGGCACCGCTTACAGCCAGGATGATTTCCGCGAATATCGACTCTATATCAAAAAGGAACGCAGCACGAATGACTGGTTATTGTTGCGGCAATCACCACTGGCGACCAGTTACGATATCCTCGGACGTTGGGATGCCGCCGGGCTTGCCGACGGTGCATATGGACTCAGGCTGGAGGCCGAGGATCTCACCGGAAACGTCAACGCCGATGAAGTAGAAGTGGTTCTGGACTCGACGCCTCCGCAGCCTCCGGTTCTGGTCAGTGCGGAAGTATCCGGTGAAGATGTTGCTCTGCAGTGGCAGGCTAACAATGAAGATGATTTGGCGGGTTATCTGCTGTTCAGTAACGACCAGCTCGTCAATGCGCTCGGCAAGGTCATCGCTGACTGGCGCCCTTACCTTGTCACCGAGAGCAGTTTTGTCGATCCGAATGTTCCAGATGGCGGTTACCAGTATCATCTTCTCGCTGTCGATCTGGCGGGTAATCTGAGCCGTCGGTCCAATCGTCTTATCGTTGAAATTGATCGTCGCGCTCCGCAGGCGGTGATTGTCGACCCGATCAATGGTGCTCTGATGGATGATGCTGTCGAGGTTCATGCCGAGACGAGTGATCGTGATGTCGCCTCACTCCAGATTCAATACAGACGCAGTTCGACAGAGCTGTGGAGTGCGCTTTCAGATCCTTTCCCGGCTCCACCTTATGTTGTTACTTTTGATCCACGGGGGCGTGGTCTGCCCTACGGAGATTATCAGTTGCGAGCCGTGGCGACTGACATGAACGGAACTGTTGATCCCGCGCCAGCTGCTACCAAGGTGACCTATGTCGATCTGACACCTCCAGCGTTGCCAACTGGACTACAGGCTCGGGTTACAGAAGGCTCGGTTGCGTTGAGTTGGGATGCTAGCTCCGAGACTGACCTGTCCGGTTACAATATTTATCGAATCCTGAACGGGGTTCGGACCAAGCTTAATGTTGCCCCTGTGGCAACAATTTCATTTGTCGACGCCAGTCTTGCAGATGCGACATATCTTTATGAAATATCTGCGGTGGATACCTCTGACAACGAGAGTGCGCCAACCACGCCGGTATCGGCAATGATTTATACGCCATGGATAAACCAGCCAT
>JAJRWF010000146.1 GCA_024276905.1 Deltaproteobacteria bacterium | reverse complement strand
TCCCTTTATTTCGATCTTGCCAGCATGCGCCAGACTGGCCGTACCCTGCAGCTGAGTGGAACAGTTGGTGACGGGAGTATTGAGGCCTGGTTTGAAGCCAGCGTCGGTGAGCAGATGCAGGGGCGGATTCTGCCGATCTGGGAGGCCGGCAGTGAAACCCTCTGCCAACGCTATGATCAGGGGCTGGTCGAGCAGGCGCTGGCCGAAGGGCTAAAAGGCCTCAGTTTTCACACTGAACTGGTTTTCGATCAAACCGATGGCTTCTGGCAGCAGCAGATTGTTGCGCGGCAAGAACCGTTTGTTACGTCTTTTCGTCCCGAGATGCGGATCGAACGGCCACACCAGCAGGTTTGTGAATCTGTTGCCTCGTGGAGACGGACGACTGCCTGTTGACGGGTTGCCGGGGCGGCGGGGATGATTGCAATTTGCAAGATCTTGAGGTAAAAAAGGGCTGACTTTTACCCTAGGGAGATCCATGCGCCAACTGATTCTGGCTTCTACCAGTCCTTATCGCCTGCAGTTGATGCGGCAGCTGCAGCTGCCATTCATTACTGCGGCGCCACCCTTCAAGGAAACCATCGATCCGGCGGTCGCTCCTGAACTTCTGGTGCGTCATTTCTCCCTCGGAAAAGCCCAGAGCCTTGCCGAACGTTATCCCAATGCTCTGATCGTCGGCTCGGATCAGGTTTTTGTCGACCAGCGCGGGCGGGCCGTCGGTAAACCGGGGAGTGAAGAGGTCGCCATCACCCAGCTTAAACAGATGTCTGGACGCACCCACACGTTTTTTACCGGAATTGCACTGTTCGATAGTGGTAATGGAACCTATCAGACCGATTATTCTGCATTTTCGGTGACTCTGCGTGAGTTGAAGGATGAGCAGATTGTGGATTATGTCCGGCGTGAAAAACCTTTTGAATGTGCTGGTGCTTTCAAGATCGAAGGTTTGGGAATCGCCCTGATGGAAAAGATGGAAGGTGATGACTATAACGCTCTGATCGGTCTGCCGCTAATCAAGCTGATCAGTCTTCTCAAGCAGTTCGGAGTAGAAGTTTTCGCCTGAGAGCAGTGAACTCCGAAGGTTGTTTCAGTTGACTGGCGAGATGCTATCCCCTATAATTTGCCGGTCTTTTCACCCAAGGGGGGGATATGAAAATTTCAATCCGGATGGTCCTTTTTCTCAGTTTCCTTGCGGTTATCTGGGGAACATTTCTGGTGACCACCACCTCCACTCAGCTGACTTCAGAAAAAGTTCTCGAAAATCATGCCCGTGTCATCATGGACAATATCGCTTCCTATGCCATGGAACAGAGTCAGAATTATCTGGGGAAAGCCCAGCGGGCAACCCAGTTGACCAAACGTCTGTTGCGTTCTCAGGTTCTGATGCAGGAGAACGGGCAGGCGCTGGAAAACTATTTCAATGAACAGCTGGTGACCTATCCCGATATTTCGGGAATTTATCTGGGGACACCTGACGGAAATTTTTTCTTTGTCAGTCGCAACGACAAACACTCTCCCGGTGGGACCAGAACTAAAGTCATCAGCCATGAGAATGGGGTGCGCAAGGTTCATTACGTCTGGCGTGATGCACAACAGAACCTGGTGTTTGAAGAGGATGATCCGGACGACAGCTATGACCCACGGGTACGTCCCTGGTATCAGGGAGCGCTGGCAACGGATGGTATCTACTGGACGGATCCCTATATTTTTATACTTCGCAGAAACCGGGAATTACGATCAGTGGTCCGACCTATGCCGCGAATGGACAACTGCGCGGGATTGTCGGGGTTGATATTGAGATCGATCAACTTTCGACCTTCATTTCAAAGCTGCGCATCGGTACCAACGGGCGTGCCTTTATGCTCAACCGCAACCGGGATGTTGTTGCCTTTCATGACGTCGACAAAATCAAGTTTCGCAAAGAAGGCGAGCAGGCCAGTTCACGACTGGTCAAGATCGATGAGTTAAGCGACAAATTCTGCCGTGCGGCTTTCCGCGCTCTGGGGATTGCTCAGGATGAAAACAGCCAGATTTTACTCAACCGGGCTGAATATGCTGAGTTCGAACTTGATGGCGAGTCGTATCAAGCCATGTTTACACCTTTTCCCAATCCGCAGTGGCCCTGGGTTATCGGCATGTATATGCCTGAAAATGACTACCTGGGAGCCCTCAAGCAGAACCGGGTCAACAATTACCTGATGACCTTCGGCATTTCGGTGCTGGCCAGTTTTCTGATCCTGTTCATTGCCCGATCCATTGCGCGGCCGGTGATTGGTTTACGGCGCTACGCGGAAGATATCGCCGCCGGTGATTTCAGTAGCGGTCAGAAAGAATGTCTGCAGCAGGGGATGTTTCGTGAGGTCAGTGAGACCGCCCGTCGCTTTGATGACTTGATGAAAGAACTGGAACAGTCCCGCCAGCAACGTCAACGGGTAGAAGAGAGCCTGCGCCGTAAGGAAAATCAGTATTCCTCGCTGGTTGAGAACCTTAATGTCGGTGTCTTTCGTATCGGTCACGACGGTGAGATTCTGAGTGCCAACCGGACGTTTGCACAGATGGCAGGTTGCCAGACGATTGATGAGCTGAAAGGCCACAATGTGATGGAGCTCTACAACGATCAGGGGGATCGCAAGGAGCTTCTGGATGCCCTGAAGGTGCACCGTAATGTCCATAACTGGGATCTGCAACTCAGACCGATCGGTCGTCAGGATCCGATCTGGGTTTCGCTTTACTGCAACCTCAAGGGGAATCTGACCAATTGCTATGTTGAAGGACTGATTGAAGATATCACCGAGCGTAAGCATTCCGAAGAGATGTTGATTCTTTCCGAACGAATGGCCGCAGTCGGTACTCTGGCCAGTGGCGTAGCTCATGAATTCAACAATATTCACACCGGGGTGCTCGGCTATGCTGAACTGGGAGGACGCCTTGAGGGTCTTTCAGAGCAGGCCCGCTCCTATTTTGAAACCATCCGGGTTTCTTCGTTGCGTGCTCGTGACCTGACGGCCAATCTGCTCAGTTGCTCGAGTCGTCAGAGTGCCCGGATGACCCGTGCCGACCTGAATGCAACTATCCGTGAAAGCTATGCTCTGGTCGAACGTGAATTCGTCAGTGACGGAATCGAACTGGTCTGCGATTTTGCTGAACTGCCGAAATTTCTGATGGATCGCGCCCAGGTTGGACAGGTCGTGCTTAATTTGCTGATCAATGCTCGTCATGCCTTGATTGGTTGCCCGCAAAAGCAGATCAGTATCAAGAGTGGAATCAGTGATGACCAGGCCTGGATCAAGGTGAGTGATTCCGGTTGCGGGATCCCGGAAGATCATCTGAAGAAAATTTTCACCCCGTTCTTTTCAACCAAGGGCGAATATGCTCGCTCGGACTCACCGCAGGCGACAGTGCGTGGCACCGGTCTGGGCCTGGCAATCTGTCATACCATTGCCAGAAATCACAGTGGCCGGATCGAGGTTGAGAGCCAGATGAATTTCGGGAGCAGCTTTACCCTCTATCTGCCTTTGCGTGATGTCGGCGATGCGGTCGGTCCACAGGTCGAGTACCCGAAATTTTTCGTTAATCCTGAGGTCAGCGGGAGAATTCTGGTCATAGATGACGAGCCGAATATTCGCGAGTTGATCAATCAGACCCTGACCGGGCAGGGTTACGAAGTTGTGACGACTGATGATGGTGAAGAGGGCTTGAAAATCATTCACAATGAAGGCGCAGATCTGGTTCTGGTCGACATCCAGATGCCGAAGATGAACGGTATCGATTTTCTTTGCCAGCTGCAGGAGATTGATGAGGAGCAGCGGCCGCTTGCCCTTGTCGTCACCGGCAAGATGCCTGATGCTGCCGAAAGCGCCCAGAGTGGACTGGGTGTTTATGCCACCCTGGCAAAACCGTTTGTGATTGATGAACTGCAGACAATGGTACAGGCCGCACTGGTCAGGAAAAAAGGGTTGGATGCCTGAGGCCGTCCAGATTTTCTGTCAGGAAAACGCTCGGTTTTCCTGCTCTTGCACGCGAATAAAGGTCGTTCGCTTGCTCAGTTCACGCAGTTCCGCAGCACCAACGTAGGTACAGGTTGAGCGAATTCCGCCCAGAATATCGCGGACGGTTTCTTCGACCGGCCCCCGGTAGGGAACTTCAACGGTTTTTCCTTCGGAAGATCTGTACCCGGCGACCCCTCCGGCATGTTTCCCCATTGCCGTCGATGAACTCATCCCGTAGAAGAGTTTGTATTGCTGGCCGTTACGTTCAACGATCCGGCCGCCGCTTTCGTCATGACCGGCCAGCATGCCGCCGAGCATAACAAAGTCGGCACCGCCGCCGAAGGCCTTGGCAACATCGCCGGCGCAGCTGCAGCCGCCGTCAGAGATGATTCGTCCCCCCAGGCCGTGAGCGGCATCGGCACACTCGATAACCGCCGAAAGTTGCGGATAGCCGACTCCGGTCTTGACCCGTGTCGTGCAGACCGATCCCGGTCCGATTCCAACCTTGACCACATCGGCACCAGAAAGGAGTAACTCCTCGACCATTTCACCGGTCACGACATTTCCGGCGATGATCGTCATCTGTGGGTAGGCCTCACGGACTCGCGAAACAAAATCGACAAAGGTTTCAGCATAACCATTGGCAACGTCGATACAGATAAACCTGAGTTGCGGAGCCGCCGCAATGATCGCCCGCAGCCTGTCCATGTCGCTGTCCGAAGTGCCGGTACTGACCATGATCCGCTGATGAATATTTTCATCTGTCTGTTTGAGCCAGGTTTTCCATTCGTCGACCGAGTAGTGTTTGTGCAGGGCGCACAGCATGTTGTGTCGGGCCAATGCTTCAGCCATGGCGAAGGTTCCGACCGTGTCCATATTTGCAGCGACAACCGGGACACCATTCCATTGTTGTTTGCTGTGCAGGAAACTGTAGTTGCGTTCCAGTCGGACTTGTGCGCGGCTTTTGAGCGTTGAGCGTTTTGGCCGGATCAGCACGTCCTTGAAGCCAAGTTTCAGGTCCAGTTCGATACGCATGTGGGAGCAGCCTCCGTTGTTGGCAATTATGAACGGTACATGAAGCATTGTAACCGCCTGCAGGAGGTTTTTAAAGAGCAGATATTTGTTTGTTCGACGGTCGTTTTGGTTGACCATGCTGAAAGGGCAATGCTAGAATTCAGTTCGTGGCCGCTCTCCTGCGGCCTTGCCTGCTGCTACGCATTATTCTTCCGTTATTTCAGTGTGTTACGACTTTTCTTCTTGCCTTTGGTATTGATATATTATGCAAGCATCCAGTTTCGTTCACCTTCATCTTCATAGTCAGTACAGCCTGCTCGATGGTGCAATAAAACTCGATGAACTTGTCGCACGCGCCAAGGATTACAACATGCCTGCCGTTGCCGTGACCGATCACGGCAATATGTTCGGTGCGGTTGAGTTTTACAGCAAGGCCCGGGCTGCCGGTATCAAGCCGATTGTTGGTTGCGAGGTCTATGTTGCGCCCGGCTCACGGTTTACCAAGGGGAATGCACGCGGATCCTCCGAAGCTTCGTATCATCTGGTGCTGCTGTGTCAGAATCTGATCGGTTATCAGAATCTCTGCCGCCTGATTTCCGCGGCCTACCGTGAAGGCTTCTATTATCGCCCCCGCATCGACTGGGACCTGCTGGCACAGCATAACGAGGGTCTGATCGCACTGTCGGCCTGCCTGGGCGGGGAATTGCCGACCCTGTTCAATCTGGGGCAGCCGGAAGACGCCCTGCGGCGGGCCGGAGAGATGGCGCAGGTTTTTGATGAAGGGCGCTTCTATCTTGAACTGCAGGAAAACTTTATTCCCGAACAGAAAAAAGCCAATGATGGTCTGATCCTGATTTCAGATGAGCTCGGCTTGCCGCTGGTTGCAACCAACGACTGTCACTACCTGCGGCGGGAAGATGCCTTCGCTCACGAGGTGCTGCTCTGTATCCAGACCGGAAAAACGATGGACGATCCGAAGCGGATGCGTTTTTCCAATGACGAATTCTACGTCAAGAGCCCGCAGGAAATGGCCGATCTTTTTCCCGGTCAACCCCAGGCCCTGGCCAATACCCTGCAGATCGCCGAGCAGTGCAATCTTGAACTTGATTTCAATACCTACCATTTTCCACAGTATGAGAAACCGGCCGACAAGACTCTGGATCAGGTGCTGGCAGAAATGTGCTGGCAGGGGCTCGAAGAACGTCTCGAAGAAGTGCGCAAGGTTCGTGATCTGAATGACGAGGATATCGCAGCCTATAATGAGCGCCTGCAGATCGAACTCGATTGTATCGCCCAGATGGGTTTCCCCGGCTATTTTCTGATCGTGGCCGATTTTATCAACTGGGGCAAGAATAATGGCGTACCGGTCGGGCCGGGGCGGGGCAGCGCGGCCGGCAGCCTGGTTGCCTGGTCGATCCGCATCACCGACATCGATCCGCTGCCCTACAATTTGCTGTTTGAACGTTTTCTGAACCCGGAACGGATCTCGATGCCGGATATCGACGTCGATTTCTGTATCTACGGTCGTGAGCGGGTGATCGACTACGTGCGCGAGAAGTACGGTAGCGAAAATGTGGCCCAGATCATCACCTTCGGCACCATGTTGGCCAAAGGGGTGTTGCGCGATGTCGGGCGGGCACTGAATATTCCCTACGGTGAGGTCGACCGGATTGCCAAAATGGTTCCGAATGTGCTCGGAATCACCCTGAAGGATGCAATCGAACAGGAACCAAAACTCAAGGACCTGATCGAAAAGGACTCCAAGGTCAAGGAGTTGATTCGGATCTCCCTGGCGCTCGAAGGTCTGACCCGTCATGCTTCGACCCACGCGGCCGGGGTGGTTGTGACACCGAAACCCTTGCCGGAATATCTGCCACTCTATACCGACCCCAAATCGGGCGGTCAAGTCACCCAGTACCCGATGAACTATGTTGAAAAGATCGGGCTGGTCAAGTTCGATTTTCTCGGGTTGAAGACCCTGACCGTGATCGAGAATGCGGTCAGACTGGTGCGAGAAGGGGGCGAGCAGGATTTTGACCTGCAACTGGTCGGTGATGATGACTCTAAAGCCTATGCGCTGTTGTCGCGTGGAGAAACGACCGGCGTTTTTCAGCTTGAATCCTCAGGGATGAAGGAATATCTGGTCAAGCTCAAGCCGAACTGCTTTGAAGACCTGATCGCAATGGTTGCTCTTTACCGTCCGGGCCCGCTCGGTTCGGGAATGGTCGACTCCTTTATCAAGCGTAAGCATGGACTGGAGAAATTCGATTACCCTTTCCCGCAGCTAGAACCGCTGCTCAAGGATACCTACGGCGTTATCGTCTATCAGGAACAGGTCATGCTTATTGCCCAGGTGTTGGCGAATTACAGCCTTGGTGCCGCCGATCTGTTACGCCGGGCCATGGGCAAGAAAAAAGCTGAAGAGATGGCCAAGCAAAAGGATCTTTTTCTTGCCGGGGCCAAAGAGAACAAGCTCAACCTGAAGAAGGCCGAAGCGGTCTTCGACCTGATGGAAAAGTTTGCTGCCTACGGTTTTAACAAGTCACACTCGGCGGCTTACGCCCTGGTCGCCTACCACACGGCTTACCTCAAGGCACATTACCCGGTAGAATTCATGGCGGCGCTGCTGACCGAGGATATGGAGAACACCGACAAGGTGATCAAAAATATCAGCGAGGTTCGCGCGATGGGGATCGAGGTCTTCCCGCCCGATATCAATGCTTCCGACCGGTCGTTTACGGTTCGTGAAGGCGCAATCCGCTTCGGTCTCGGTGCGGTCAAGGGGGTGGGCGCGGCAGCCCTTGAATCTATTATCGAAGTGCGCAAGGATAAGCCGTTCTGTTCGTTGCAGGATTTCTGTGAGCGGGTCGATCTGCGCAAGGTCAATAAAAAGGTTGTTGAAGCGCTGGTTAAGTGCGGGGCTTTCGATACTCTGGGCGGTAAACGGGCCCAATTCATGGCGGTCCTTGAAGAGGCGATGGAAGTCGGTCAGCGACTGCAGCGCGAACGTGAATCGGGTCAGGAATCTCTCTTTGGCAGCCATGAAGTGGTGTCGGTTGCCGGTAACGGTTACGGGGTTCTGCCTGAAATCGGCGAATGGGAAGAGCGGGACCTGCTGGCCTACGAAAAAGAAGCCCTGGGTTTCTACGTTTCAGGCCATCCCCTTGATCGTTTTTCCGATGTCATCAAGCGCCTGGCGACTTGCGATTCTGCCGGGCTGAGCGAGCGGACCGACAGGGAAAAGGTCCGGTTGTGCGGGATCATTTCGGGGATCAAGGAGTTGATGACCAAAAAGGGAGACCGGATGGCCTTTGTCACCCTTGAAGATCTCTCCGGTTCTGTGGAATGTGTGGTTTTCCCCGAGGCCTATGCGGCAGCGATGGATCTGCTCAAGGGAGAGGAGCCGCTGCTGTTGTCCGGTGATCTGGATGTTGGTGAAGAGGCATGCAAGCTGCTGGTCAGCGAGGTCGAACTGTTGCGCGATGCGACACAAAAGCAGACCCGCCGGGTCAATATCCGTCTGACCACACCGGGTCTGGATGAGATGCAGTTACGTCAGCTCAAGTCGATCGTTCAGCGCTATCGCGGCGGTTGCGAGGTTGCGCTGCATATGATTATTCCGGATCGGAGCGAAACCGTGATACGGCTGCCCGCACAACTTCGAATGGCTGCTTCAGACGAAGCGATGGTTGAGGCAGAAAAGCTGTTCGGCTACAGTGTCATGACCTTCGAATAACAGGCGATTGCTGTTTGTCCCTGCGACATGATATTCCTCGTTTTGGTCTGCAGGGGCAATCAATGGTATTCCTAAAATCCCTGTCAGTTCAGCGTGTTCGACACTCTGGTTGGTTTGGGAATACGGATTCAGGTTGAACGTGACGTTAAACTCATATATGCTGGCCCCTTCGTTTTGCAAAGGAGCGATCAATGAGTAATTATCTCGAATTTGAAAAACCGCTGGCCGAGCTTGAAGCAAAAATCGGCGAGCTGCGAGAATTTTCGACTGACAATGTTGATTTCAGCAGTGATATCAAGAAACTTGAAAAGAAATCCGAAAAACTCAAAAAAGAAATATTCACCAACCTCAGCCGCTGGCAGCGAACCCAGTTGGCGCGCCACGCCGACCGGCCCTATACTCTCGATTTTATCGACCTGATATTTACCGACTGGTTCGAGGTCCATGGTGATCGTAATTTCCGTGATGATCCGGCCCTGGTTTGTGGCTTCGCGCGTTTTGACGGCGAGCCTTGCTGTGTCATCGGCCATCAGAAGGGCCGCAATACCAAACAGAAGGTCCATCGCAACTTCGGGATGCCGAATCCCGAAGGATACCGTAAAGCCCTGCGGGTGATGCAGATGGCGGAGCAGTTTGGTCTGCCGATCTTCACCTTTGTCGATACGCCTGGCGCGTTTCCCGGTATCGGTGCTGAGGAACGGGGGCAGGCTGAGGCGATTGCCCGCAATCTGCGTGAGATGGCAACCCTCAAGGTGCCGGTTATTGTTACTGTGACCGGTGAGGGCGGTTCGGGCGGCGCGCTGGCAATCGCTGTCGGCAACCGGGTGCTGATGATGGAGTACGCAGTCTACGCCGTTATCTCACCGGAAGGTTGCGCCGCAATTCTCTGGAATGACGGTGCCAAAGGGCCTCAGGCTGCCGAAGCACTCAAGTTGACGGCACGGGATGTTGAATCCCTCGGGTGCGTGATTGACGATGTGGTTCCAGAACCCCTCGGTGGTGCACATAGCGATCATAAGACGGTCGCTAGCAGTCTTAAGGACTATCTTAAAAAACATCTTACGGAACTCTCTGAACTTTCCGGCGAAGAACTGGTTGAGCAGCGCTACCAGCGTTTTCGTGCCATGAGCCGACTCGAAGAGTAATCAAGGCAATGCGCTTTTTCTGTCTGCTGTTGCTGGCCCTGCTGCAGGTCTCCTGCGGGGGGCATACCACCAGGGTGATAGATACACCGGAAACCCGTGAGCTTAAAGGGTGGCAAAAGCCCTATGAGGTCGATGGCCAACGTTACCGGCCGTTGCGAGATCATCAGGGTTTTTCCCAGCGCGGCGTTGCCAGCTGGTACGGCAAGAAGTTTCACGGCCGCCTGACCAGTAACGGTGAAACCTATAATATGTACGCCATGACTGCGGCGCATAAAACCCTGCCGCTGGGGGTTGAGGTTCGAGTCACCAACCAGCGAAACGGGAAATCAGTTCTGGTGCGGATCAATGATCGTGGGCCTTTTGTCGCCGGACGCATCATTGATCTTTCCTATGCGGCAGCACAGAAGCTGGATATTGTTGCGCAGGGAACAGCACCGGTCAGAGTCGTCGCTCTTGGTTATCCCCACCGTAAAGGAACAAAAACGACCTACTCCGAGCCGTTAAATTACGATGCCGGCAGCTATGCTGTGCAGATCGGTGCGTTTTCGCAAGCTGACAATGCCAGGCGCCTTGCTGGACGTCTTCGGTCCCGTTTCGGCCGCACAGATGTAAGTATCAGCGCGAGTAATGGCCGTACTCTTTACCGGGTGAGAGTCGGGGAATTCCGTTCTTTACGTGCCGCTGAGATTGCGAAGGATACGCTGCGCAACGGCGATTTCCCGGGCGCTTTTGTCATCGCTTTTGACTGAAAAAATGCCTTTTCCTGACCCCTGGTTTCCCTATAATTATAAAAAAATGAACGAGTTACTTGACAATGTGTGGATCTACACGTTTAATTGTCGCTATTGATTTCATTAGAGTGTTGTCGTGGGTCGACCCATTTAGGGGGATGACCTGGTTGTTTGCCGCAGGTTGAGGCAGTTTATTCCACAGAGAAGAACGAGGAGCAGAAAAGATGGCTGAAGGTACTGTAAAGTGGTTCAATGATGCTAAAGGTTTTGGTTTTATCGAGCAGGACAACGGGCCCGATGTGTTCGCACATTTCTCGGCGATTTCAGGCGAGGGCTTCAAGTCACTCAACGAGGGTGAGCGTGTCAGCTTTGACGTCACCGAAGGTCAAAAGGGTCCTCAAGCGAGCAACATTGTCAAAATCTGAGTTTCAGGGTTGACAGTTCAGTTTTGATTTACGATCCTTTCGTACAACGGAATGGCCGGGATATTGTCCTGGCCATTCCTGTTTGTGCGGTTGTTGTTTTTACCTTCTTCCCCTTTTTCAGTCGGTTCAGTGGGTTCAATTAATGGTGTCGAAAAATCAACTTGCACCGAATAGAACACCGTGTTAGCGTACTTTGACTCGGGGATCCATGCTCAACTCCTGTGCCGACAGAGGTGTCGATGACGGGAATTCCGAGGGGAATATCATCTCTGGTACGATTAGTTCGTGCCGCGACCGCAGTTCCAGAGGGGAACAGAGGGAGACAAGACGATGGCAGAAGGAACGGTAAAGTGGTTTAATGATTCCAAGGGTTTCGGCTTTATTGAGCAGGACAATGGTCCTGATGTGTTTGTACATTTTTCGGCGATTTCCGGTGAGGGCTTCAAGTCTATTGCTGAAGGTCAGCGCGTCTCTTTCGATGTGTCAGAAGGGCAGAAAGGGCCTCAGGCCAGCAACGTAGAGAAAGTCTGATCTGCTTGGAAAATAAGAAGAAAAAGCCTCGCGGTTTATCGTGGGGCTTTTTTTGTTACCGCTAGAATTGAATCTGATTGAAGGGTGATGGAAGGGAAAGAAGATGTCCAACCCCGGTGAATTTCTTCAGGCTTGTGCCGCCGGACGGGTCTGGCTCTATTGTGACGCCTGTGGAGAGCCAAAGAATTTCAACAGCGTCCGGCAGATAGACACAATCGGCAACCCGATCTACTGGGGGCCGGATCCCTGGTGGCATGACACGCGTGTTTTCGAGTGTCCTGATTGCAAAACAGAACAGCGTTCTCTGATTGAGTTGCGTGCTGAGAAAGAAGAGAAATAACCAGCAGGATTCAGTTATTTGTTCAACGAGAAAAATACGAAATCCGCAGTGCTATTTCCTTTTTTTCTTCTTTTTTTCTTCAGATGAGCCGTAGTTGCCGAGAAAGTCCTCTTTATAGGCTGTAAACTCACCGGCCTCTATCGCTTTACGGGCGCCAGCGACTATATTGAGGTAAAAGCGGACATTATGTATCGCCGACAGGGTCGCCGAGAGGATTTCATTGGCGTTGAACAGGTGGTGCAGGTAGGCTCGGCTGAAATTCTGGCAGCAGTAACAGTCACAGGCCGGGTCAACCGGAAAAAAATCACGGCGATACTGACGATTGGTCAGGCGCAGCTTGCCGCGACTGGTAAAGAGCGTGGCACTGCGTGCGTAACGGGTCGGGATAACGCAGTCGAACATGTCCATCCCGCGTTCGATACTTTCCAGAATATCTTCGGGAAGTCCGACGCCCATCAAGTAGCGCGGTTTGTTCTCGGGTAAAAAGGGCGCAGTGTATTCAACCACTTTTTTCAGCAGTTCAAGGCCCTCGCCGACACTGACGCCACCGACTGCATAACCGGGGAAATCCATTTTCGTCATCTGCTCGGCGCATTCCTTGCGCAGGTCAGGGTAGATACTCCCCTGGACGATGCCGAACAACGCCTGGTCATCACGCCTGTGATATTTGAGGCAGCTTTCCGCCCAGCGCAGGGTTTTTTTGATCGACCGGGCGGAATAGTCGTGGGTCGCCGGGTAGGGGATACATTCATCGAAGGCCATGATAATATCGGCACCGAGGTCGTTCTCGATCTGCATCGCTTCTTTGGGGCCGAGAAAAATCTCTTCACCGGTCAGTTCGTGACGAAAGTGGACGCCTTCTTCGCCGATCCGTTTTTTGGGAAGAGAGAAAACCTGAAACCCGCCGCTGTCGGTCAGGATCGGACCTTTCCAGTTCATGAAACTGTGCAGGCCGCCGGCTTTTTTGACCAGGGATTCTCCCGGCTTGAGGTGCAGGTGGTAGGTGTTGGCCAAAATAATCTGGGCTCCGGTCTCTTCGACCTGGGCCGGGGTCATTGCCTTGAGGGCGCCATGGGTGCCGACCGGCATGAAAATCGGGGTTTCGATGACGCCGTGCGGAGTCTGAAGTCGTCCGCGCCGGGCGGCGGTTTGCGGGTCCGTATGTAGAAGTTCAAAGTTGAACATCGGTCTCTCCATGTGATCAGGGGCCTAGACGTATAGCAGAATCGAAGAATGCGCGCAAGAAATGTACGCAAGAAAGAAATGAGTCGACGCCATTGATTGACAGTGCGCTGAAAACGCAGTTGCTCGGTGCTGAGTACACGCTGTTACGCTATCAGTTGCGGTTTACGGAGGATCTTCTTTTGCCGCCCTATGCGCTACTGCGTTTGCGGCGTGAGTTCAGTCGAGTCATGAGGGGCGATCTGTCTGGAGGTCGGGTTCCTGCTGACTTCAGGGAGCTTCTCCGGCCCTCTCTGCCGACAGATCCCGCTCTGTTACGCCGCGTTCAGCAACCTGCCCCCGGTTTTGTCCTGCAGATTGATCAGTTGCAGCAACAGAAGTTCGCTAGCGAGGATTGTCTTGAGTTGAACGTCTGTTTTCTTGGTCGAGGCATGTTGCAGGTGGAAATTTTTTCCCGGTTGCTTGCGGCACTGGGTGAAATCGGTTTGTGTGGCAGCAGTGGGCGTTTCATGCTTGAAAAAATCGAAAGTTGCAACAGTGGAATGGAAACAGAACCTCTCTGGTGTGGTGGTCCGTTTGGTTTAACGCCGCAGATTTTTGATCTCTCATCTGTGCTCGACTCTGTTGCTCCTTCAGCCATCGACTTCGAATTCTTGAGTCCGGCCCGGTTGATAAAAAACCAGCGGCCGCTGTTTCGCTCCGGATTTGCCGAGGTGTTGCCGTTTATCCTGCGCCGGGTGACCGGGATGCTTGCAGTCTGGGCAGATCTGGAGGATGTTTTCGATCCCCGTTTCCTGCTGGATTGTTCGCGGTCTCTGCAGGAAACAGAGGCCCGATTTGACTGGCAGGATTGGCGTCCATTGCACAGCCGTGAAGAGGCTGGTGGTCTGCTCGGTTCTGTGACACTCAGCGGGGCCGGACTGGTTGAGCTCTGGCCACTGCTCAAAGTCGGTGAACTGTTCGGTATCGGTAAGGGCGCTGCATTCGGTGCCGGGCGCTATCGCCTTGTTTAATGTCGATCTGTTGTCGTCACGGGCCATTCGGGTATAATAAAACAAGGATTACAAGTATTTCTGCTCGGCCGTGGAGGTTCCTTATGAAAGATGCCTGGGAAGACCGTAAAAAAGCCCTCGAGAATGAATATTTTCATCGGCAGGAACAGAAACTGATCAACAAGATGAAAGAGGAGGCTGAGGAAACACTGGCCCGCACCCATTGCCTTAATCGTTGTCCCAAGTGTGGAGATGCGATTGAGCCGATGACATTTCGTGATGTCCCGCTTGATCGTTGTCGGGGGTGTGGGGGCGTCTGGCTCGGCCCCAATGATCTGAAAATTCTGGCCGAGAAGGATCATCGTAACTGGTTCGACCATTGGTTCGGCCGGGAGGAAAAAGACATCGCTGAGGAGGAAATTTAGTCTATGCAATTGTTTTTTATTCTATTGTTGATCGCCCTGATTGCAGCCGGTTATTATGTCTACCGGCGCCTGCTCGAAATTGAAAGGGAGATTCGTGCTGAGCAACGTGCTCTGGTTGACGAGGACGACAGCTCTTCGGTTGAGGCTGAACCAGCTCCTGCTCCAGCGGTGCAGGAGGCATCTGCAGGCAACGAAACACCGAACAGCGGCAGGGAGCTGTCGGAAGCTATTCTGCAGAGAGTCGAAGAAAACCCCGGTTTGACCCAGACCGAACTTTACGCCAATTTTCCAGGCAAGGACCGTCGAGATCTGCAGAAAATATTGCGCGAGCTGGATCAGCAGGGACAATTGAGACGTGAAAAGAAAGGGACCAGTTACCGACTCCACCCTCTGTGAAGCTGATTTGATATCTGACGAAGAAGGGCCGCGAGAATTTATCGCGGCCCTTCTTCGTCAGAACAGAGTTTTCAGGACGATCGTTTCTCAGCGCAGATTGTAAAAGACCTCTTTGCCGGCGAAAACCGCAACTTCGTCCAGTTCATCTTCGATCCGCAGCAGCTGGTTGTACTTGCAGATGCGATCGGTCCGGCACAGCGAGCCGGTTTTGATCTGCCCGGCATTGGTCGCGACCGCCAGGTCGGCGATAGTGGTGTCTTCGGTTTCGCCACTGCGGTGAGAAACAACCGCGGTGTAACCTGCGCGCTTGGCCATTTCGATTGCTTCGAGGGTTTCGGTCAGGGTGCCGATCTGATTGACCTTGATCAGGATCGAGTTGGCGATTCCCTTGTCGATCCCCTCTTTCAGGATTTTGGTATTGGTCACAAACAGGTCATCGCCGACAATCTGGATCTTGTCGCCGAGTTTTTCGGTCAACAGTTTCCAGCCATCCCAGTCATTTTCAGCCAATCCGTCTTCGATGGAAATGATTGGGTAGCGGTCGACAAGGTCTTCGTAGAAAGCAACAACTTCAGCGGCGGTCTTGATCGACTGTTCTTCATTGGCGAAGTTGTATTTACCGTTTTCAAAGATCTCTGACGCAGCGACGTCGAGGGCCAGCAGCACCTCTTCACCGGCCTTGTAGCCGGCCGCCGCAATGGCTTCCATGATGACCTGCAGTGCTTCCTCGTTGCTTTTCAGGTTCGGTGCAAAGCCACCCTCATCACCGACCGAGGTATTGTAGCCTTTGTCCTTGAGTACTTTTTTGAGGGCGTGGAAGATTTCGGCGCCCATACGCAGTGCTTCCTTGAAGCTGGCCGCACCAGCCGGCATGATCATAAATTCCTGAATATCGACGTTATTGTCAGCATGTTCGCCGCCGTTGATGATATTCATCATCGGCAACGGCAGCTCCTTGGCGTTGGCGCCCCCGAGGTATTGGTAGAGCGGCAGACCAGCTTCCTCGGCAGCCGCCTTGGCGCAAGCCATCGACACTCCGAGCAGGGCATTGGCGCCGAGCTTGCTTTTGTACTCGGTACCATCCATATTGATCAGCTTGTGATCGATGCCGACCTGGTCGCTGGCATCAAGGCCGATCATTTCGGCGGCAATAATCTCGTTGACGTGTTCAACGGCTTTCAGGACGCCTTTGCCGAGATAACGACCCTTGTCGCCATCACGCATCTCAAGGGCTTCTCGTTCGCCGGTTGATGCGCCACTCGGGACTGCGGCTCGTCCCATGACTCCGCTTTCGAGGGCGACTTCCACTTCAACAGTCGGGTTACCGCGCGAATCGAGAATCTCGCGGGCATAAACATCAATAATTTCGCTCATGGCATTCCCCTTGATACGAGGTGGTGAAAAAAGGTATCGTCCTGACTGCAAAAGTGCAGTCGGGGCGGATTGAAAAGCCGACATATCTTATAGCACGGCATTCGCAGATGTGAAGCGGATTTTTGCCCATTGTGACGTTTTTTATGCCTCTGAAGAGTGTTTGTTGATTGCCATGACACCTGAACTCTCAATCATCGTACCGATCCTTAATGATGCAGATCAGTTGCGTTGTCTGTTGACCGATCTGCTGCGGCAGAAGGATCTCGATTTTGAAGTGATCCTCAGTGATGGCGGCTCGACGGACAACCCGGCCGCAGTGGTCGCCGAATATCAACGGTTTTGTGTATATCCCGTCAGGTTGTATGACGCAGAAAGGGGCCGCGGTCGACAGCTCAATACCGGGATCGCCAAAGCGCGAACCAACTGGTTACTGCTGTTGCACGTCGATAGCCGTTTTTACGATGAGCGTGCATTGCGCCGTGGGCTGGATATGATGAAAGATTTCGGCACCGATCCGGTTGGCGGACGCTTTCGACTTCACTTTCGTCGTCGCGACGAGCAGCCGCATCCCGGCTACTACTATTATGAATGGAAAGCCCGTCTGTCGCGTCCCGAGTGTATTCATGGTGATCAGGGTTTTCTGTTGCGGCGTGAGACCTTTCAGCGGGTGGGGCATTTCCGTGAAAATCTACCGGTCATGGAGGATACCGATTTTGCTGAACGTCTGCGGCGGATCGGTCGCTGGGAGCTGTTGCCCTCTGAAATATCAACTTCGGCCCGTCGCTTCGAAATCGAGGGCCTCTGGCAGCGTCAGCTGCTCAATGCACTGATCATGTGTTTTCGCAGCATCGGCTGGAACGATTTCTTTGTCGATGCGATCCCGGTTTACCGTCAACAGGGGATGGGGGGGCATTTGCGCTTGCGGCCCTTTTTTCGGCAGTTCAAGCGCAGTATCAAGCGCCTGCCTTTTGGGCAACGGCTGAAAATCTGGTACCGCAGCGGCAGTTACGTCCAGGGCCATGCCTGGCAACTGGCCTTTGCTCTGGATGCAAAACGTTCTTTCAAACAGAATGTTCCGGTCGGGCAGGGGAAAACGACACTGGTCAAACTGTTTGAACCGATCTATAACCTGCTGACAAATCACCCGCCGGGACGATTGGCAGCGACTGTCTTGCTCTGGTTCTGGTTCTACTGCACCTGGTGCTGGCTGCTGTTTGTCGAACGGTCGCCAGGGAAGGTAAAGTCGGAACCTTCGTCAGGTGCATCTCGGTGATCTACTGAGATAATTGAAAATAGTCTAATGCAAAATACTGGATAGAGCGGTATTCTTGCCGCAGTGAAAAAATATATTTTATGAAACTGTCCCATCTAATTGCGGACGAAACAACTGACAAGTAGTTTTTGGCCCGATGAGTGAGTTTACCGATTATAAAGTCAAGGATATGCAGCTGGCCGATTTCGGGCGGCGTGAAATCGGCATGGCCGAGGTTGAAATGCCGGGACTGATGGCGCTGCGTGATGAATATTCCGGCAAGAAACCACTGGCCGGAGCGCGTATCACCGGGTCGTTGCATATGACGATTCAGACTGCGGTTTTAATCGAAACCCTGATCGATCTGGGGGCCGAGGTGCGCTGGGCATCCTGCAACATTTTTTCAACCCAGGATCATGCGGCTGCAGCCATCGCCGCGACCGGAGTCCCGGTATACGCCTGGATGGGTGAGACCTTGGCGGAGTACTGGTGGTGTACCGAGCAGGCTCTCAACTGGCCGGATGGTCAACTGCCGAACATGATCTTGGATGATGGTGGCGATGCCACGATGATGGTCCTGAAAGGGGCCGAGTGGCAGAACAAAGGGGTGCCGACAATTAGCGCTGAAGACCCGGAAGATGTCGTTGAACTGATCACGAGTCTTCAGTCTTCAATCGGCGAAAAACGGATCGACTGGGCGGCCATCCAGAATTCGATCAAGGGTGTCACCGAAGAGACGACCACCGGTGTCCACCGCCTTTACCAATTGCAGCGTGACGGTCTACTGCCCTTCCCGGCGATGAACGTCAACGATGCAGTGACCAAAAGTAAATTTGATAATGTCTACGGCTGCCGTCATTCGCTGGTCGACGGCATTATGCGCGCGACCGATGTGATGATTTCGGGCAAGGTTGCGGTGGTCTGCGGCTACGGTGATGTCGGCAAAGGCTGCTGTCAGTCGCTGCGTGGTCAGGGCGCACGGGTGATCGTCACCGAGATCGATCCGATCTGTGCCCTGCAGGCGTTGATGGAAGGCTACGAGGTCAAGACCCTTGAGGATGTTGTCGCCAGCGCCGATATCTTTGTCACTACCACCGGCAACTTCAATATCATCACCGCCAGCCACATGGCGCAGATGAAGCACAATGCCATTGTTGGCAATATCGGCCACTTCGACAATGAAATCGATATGGCCGGTCTGGCAAAAACGCCTGGCATCAAAAAAATCAATATCAAGAATCCAGTTGAGCATGGCAATCAGGTCGATCAGTGGGTTTTCGCTGATGGGCACGCGGTGATTGTCCTCGCAGAAGGTCGTTTGCTGAATCTCGGTTGCGCGACCGGTCATCCCAGTTTCGTGATGTCGAACTCCTTCACCAACCAAGTCATGGCGCAGATCGAACTGTTCCTCAACGGAGACAATTACAAGAATGAAGTCTTTGTTTTGCCGAAACAGCTCGATGAAAAGGTCGCCCGGTTGCATCTCGGCAAACTGGGAGCCAGACTCACGACCCTGACTCCAGAGCAGGCGGCTTATATCGATATCCCGGTCGAAGGACCATACAAGCCGGATCACTATCGCTATTGAACAAAAAAACGCCCCGGCTGAGCGGCCGGGGCGTTTTTTTTGTTCTATAGCTGGGCGCTTGGCGCTGGGCATTGGGCGCTGGGGAAAATCAAATTCCTCACACCCAACACCCAAGCACCCAAGCGCCCAGCGCCCAACGCCCAACACCTCACTCCTTCATCCTCATCAACAAATACAATCCCAACAGCAAAAAGAGAATGTTTGCTGCCCAACCGGCGGCGAAAGGGGGCAGGGCTCCCGAATAGCCGAAAGCCAGCGCCAGGGACAATAGCAGAAAGTACCCGACGCCGATCGCCAGGCTGAGGCCGATTCCCAGCGCAACGCTGCTGCCCCGGCCACGGCTTAAAGAGAAGGGGATGCCGAGAAATGCCATGATCAGGCAGGAGAAAGGGCCGGCCAGTCGGGCCTGCAGATCGACATCCAGGCGGGTGGTGTCAAATCCTTCGGCCGCCAGTTTGCGGCTGCTGTGCCAGAGATCCAGCGCACTTTTAAGCCCCCGTTGTTCGGCGGCGCGAACAAAGTCCGCGGGCGTGCGGCCCAGATCGAGGGTCTGGGTGGTCAGCAGGGTTGAGGCCTTAAGATCCCCGAAGGTGGAATCGAACGAGCGGCGTTTGACGGTTGCCGCTTGTCAGTGGCCGTCCTTGAAGTAAAGTTCCGGGACCTGTAAGCGCCGGTGGAGTAAAAAGTTGCGGTCAAGTTCGAAAACCGTGACGCCCTGCAGCCGTTGTTGCTCCGGCAGGGCGAGGGCGACATTGATGATCCGGTTGCCATCGCGGTACCAGATCCGGTCGCTGTTAAGGGAGGGTTCCGTTTTGCCCTGTAATTGGTAGTCGAGCAGGCGGGTCAGTTGCCTGGTGTTGAGGGGAGTCAGCAGTTCGTTGACCAGCAGATAGGCGACCGAGATACAGACTACCGCCAGCATCAGAGGTTGCACAATCCGCCAGAGGCTGAGTCCGCAGGCCCGCAAAGCGGTGATTTCGTTACTGCGACCCAGGCCGCCGAGGGTCAGTACCATGCTCATCAGGATCGCCAGAGGTGCTACCTGTACGCTGATCAGCGGGATGCTGTTCAGGAAATAAGAGAGATATTGGGCTGCGCCGGCCTTGTACTCGATGAAGTCGCCGGCTTTTTCAAAGAAATCGACCAGCAGGTAAATGCCTACACAGGCACAGAGGGTCAAGCCGAGAACATGTAGAAAATGGCGCAGCAGGTAACGATCGACCTGTTTCATTTCCTTCTCCCTGTCAGTCGGGACAAGAGCGGTTTCAGCTGTGGCAGTGGCAGACGAATCGGTTTTTCGATCGCGGTTCGGTGGATAAAGAAAAGACCACCGGCAATAAAAAGCAGATTCGGCAGGTAGAGGGAAATAGCCGCCGGCAGGGTTCCTTTGCTGGCGACGGTGCTCGACAGGCTGAGGAGGACGTAATAGCAGAGCGCGATGCCCAGGGCCAGCGCAAAGCCTGCACCCTTGCCGGAACGGCTTGATTGCAGCCCCAGCGGGATACCGATCAGGGCAAAGACCAGCGGGGCCGCTGAAGTACTGATCCGCTTGTGCAGTTCAACGGCCAGGCGGTTGGCTTGTCGGGGATCGGTCTGGTCACGACGGGCGTCGATCAGTTGCCGGGGGCTGTATTCGCCCAGGGAGTGGGAGCGCGACGACGCGTCGGTCAACCCCTGGCCAATATCCAGGTTAATGTCGTAGGTGTCGAAGCTGATGGTCTGGTAGCTTTTCTTCTTATCCTCCGCCAGGTGATGGATTGTTCCCCGCTTCAACCGCAGGGTCAGGGTTTGCAATTGCTGATTGCGAATAAAACGTCCCTGGCGGGCAAAAATATTTGCCGGTTTTTTAGCGGCCCGCTCATCGGAAATAAACACATTGTGCATCTGGTCCTGCCGATCATCCATGGCTTCGGCGTAGATAACAAGACCTTCAAAGCTGTCATTGAAAACCCCTGCTTCCACCCCGATGCTGGCTCGGTCCGAGGCAATAGCAAAAATCTGATCGCGGAAAGCGGTTTTGCCTGCTGGTTCGCCATAGAGGGTCAGGGAGCCGGTGACCAGAGAGCAGAACAGGGAGAATAACAGGATCGGCATCAGCAGGGAGTAGAGGCTGATACCGCTGGCCTTAAGAGCGACAAATTCGCTGTCGGCCGAGAGGCGTCCGAAAGCCAGCAGAATGCCGAGCAGAAAAGAAAGCGGGATGGTGATGCTGAGAAAGGTCGGCAGCAGGTAGCTGAACAGTTTGAGAATACTGCCGAGCGGGACACCTTTGTTGACCACCAGTTCAGTGAGGCCGGGGAGTCGTCCCATGACCAGGATAAAGGTGAAAATCACCAGGCCGAGCAGTGTCGGGGTGAGGACTTCACGAAAAATGTAACGATTGATGCGTCGGGTTGCCATGGCCGGCATCTTATTACAGCCGTGTGGAACTGTAAATATTCGACACGCATGAATCGTTCAATCTCGACCGAATTTTTTCTTGATCGTGGTCAGATGTCATGGTATAGACCACGGGTTAACCATTACGCACGCTTTTTGACCGTGACGGGAGGTCTCAGGCCGCGCCTGAGCCCGAAGCGGGATGACGAAAGCGGAGGAATCAAACCGCAGAGTAAAAGGAGCAACAAAATGGCACAGATTACCATGAAACAACTGCTGGAGGCCGGTGTTCATTTCGGTCACCAGACCAAGCGCTGGAATCCGAAGATGAAACCCTATATCTTCGGCGCCCGTAACGGCATTTACATTGTCGATCTGCAGAAGACCGTGCGTTATTTTCGCTCGGCCTGTCAGTTTATTCAGGACACTGTTGCAGGTGGCGAGAAGGTTCTGTTTGTCGGTACCAAGAAGCAGGCTCAGGATGCCATTGCTGAAGAGGCCGCGCGTTCGGGACAGTATTATGTCAATAATCGTTGGCTTGGCGGCATGCTGACCAACTTTTCGACCATCAAGCAGAGTATCGACCGCCTCAAGAAAATCGAGGTCATGGCGACCGACGGGACGTTTGAAAAACTGACCAAAAAAGAGGTGCTGCAGCTGGAGCGCGAGCGAACCAAGCTGGAGAAAAACCTCGGCGGCATCAAGAATATGGCCAAGCTGCCTGGAGCCGTATTTATCATTGATCCTAAAAAAGAGGCAATTGCCGTCCAGGAAGCCAAACGTCTCGGCATTCCGGTTGTTGCAGTGGTCGACACGAACTGCGACCCCGATGGCATCGATTACATCATCCCCGGAAACGACGATGCTATCCGCGCTATCCGCCTGTTCGCTTCACGCATGGCCGATTCTTGTGAAGAGGGCAGTGAGAAACGTGCAGCCGCCAAGCAGACCGCTGCCGAAGGCAAGGATACGGCTGAAGAGGCTCCAGTTGCTGAAAAAGCTTCGGCGACGGAAAAAGCGCCAGTCACGGAAAAAGCCCCTGCTACGGAAAAAGCTCCGGCTACTGAAAAAGCCCCGACTACGGAAACACCTGCTGCAGAATAAGGCAGTTCAGACAATTCAAGATTTCCGACGGCTGGGCAGCACTGCCCGGCCGTTGACGTAAACATCTGAAAATCAGGTTTTTCTCACTCCAGATGACGAAAAACCCCGGTATGGAGGAATGACACGTGAGTATCACAGCATCAATGGTATCCGAACTGCGTAAAAAAACCGGCGCCGGCATGATGGATTGTAAAAAAGCGCTGACCGAAACCGGCGGCAACATTGAAGAAGCAGTGGATTTTCTGCGCAAGAAAGGTCTTTCGGCCGCGGCTAAAAAATCGGGTCGGGTTGCCGCTGAAGGAGTGGTCGTTGCCGCTTCTGCGGGCACCAAGGGCGTTTTGGTTGAAGTGAATGCCGAAACTGATTTTGTCGCCAAAAATGCGGATTTCCAGAAATTTGTTCAAGGGATCGCAGCGGTCAGCCTCGATAATGCTGTTGCCGATGTTGAGGCGCTTAAAAATCTGCCTTTCCCCGGCACTGATCGTACTGTTGCCGAAGAACTGACCCACCAGATTGCCACCATCGGTGAGAACATGAGCCTGCGTCGCCTTGATCGCTGCGACGCTGGTCAGGGTGTGGTGGTGAACTATATTCATGGTGGTGGCAAGATTGGCGTGCTGGTTGAATTGAAGACCGCTTCGAGCGACGACCGGGTCGAGGAACTCGCCCGGCAGATCGCCATGCATGTTGCGGCAACCGGCCCCCAGTACCTGAAGCGTGATCAGATCCCCTCCGAAGTTGTTGATAAGGAGAAAGAGATCATGCGGGTCAAGGCTCTCGATAGCGGCAAGCCTGAGAACATCGTCGAGAAAATCATCGCCGGTCAGATCAATAAGTACTTCGGTGAAGTCTGCCTGCTGGAACAGGCCTTTGTTATCGATCCCGACCAGAAAGTCGGCAAGGTTATTGAGAAACTTGCCAAGGATCTGGGCACCGAGATCGAGTTGAGCAACTATGTCCGTTATCAGCTTGGTGAAGGAATTGAGAAGAAGGAAGATGACTTCGCTGCCGAAGTCGCTGCATTGAGCAAGTAAGCAAAACTCATCCATTTGCGTTTTTCAGGGGTTATTTGTGGCTGACATCAAGTATCAACGTGTACTGCTCAAGCTCAGTGGCGAGGCTCTGGCCGGTGAACAGGGCTATGGCATCGATCCGGAAGTGATCAACGGCATTGCGGCCGAGATCGGCGAAGGTGTCGCACTGGGGGTCGAGGTTGCGCTGGTGATCGGCGGGGGGAACATCTTCCGTGGCCTGGCCGCGTCATCCAAGGGGATGGATCGTGCCAGCGCTGACTATATGGGGATGCTGGCGACGGTCATGAATAGCCTGGCGATGCAGGACGCGCTTGAAAAACAGGATGTGGTTACACGCGTACAGTCAGCCATTGATATGCAGCAGATTGCCGAGCCCTACATCCGTCGTCGCGCGGTGCGCCATCTTGAAAAAGGACGGGTGGTCATCTTCAGTGCCGGAACCGGTAACCCCTATTTCACCACCGATACCGCCGCCAGTCTGCGGGCAATGGAAATCGGTGCCGAAGTTATCCTCAAGGCAACCAAGGTCGATGGCATCTACAGTGCCGATCCGGCCAAGGACAAGAACGCAGTCAAGCTGGATGATCTGACCTACCTTGAGGTCTTGCAAAAAGGCTTGCAGGTGATGGATGCAACAGCAACCTCACTCTGCATGGACAATGATCTGCCAATGATTATCTTTGATCTGACCCGTCGCGGTAACATCATGAAAGTTGTTTGTGGCGAAATGATCGGTACGATTGTCAAGGGAGGAGCAACAGATGCTTAAGGAGATCCTCAATGAGGGGCGGGTTGCCATGGATAAGGCAATCAAGGCACTGCGACGTGATATGGCCAGGGTGCGGACCGGTCGGGCGTCGATTTCATTGCTAGATGACGTCATGGTCGACTATTACGGCACTCCCAGCCCACTCAGCCAGGTCGCCAGTCTCAGCGTCCCCGAACCGCGTCTGATTACCATCCAGCCCTGGGAGAAAAACCTGATCTCCGATATTGAACGGGCAATTTTCAAGGCGGATCTGGGACTCAATCCTTCTTCGGACGGTCAGATTATCCGACTGCCGATCCCGGCGCTGACTGAAGAGCGTCGCAAGGAGATGGCCAAGCAGGTGCGCAAAATGGGCGAAGATGCCCGGATTTCGATCCGTAGTGCACGGCGTGAAGCCAATGAAACTCTCAAGTTACTCGAAAAAGATAAAGAGATCACTGCCGATGACCTCAAACAAGGCGAAAAAGAGGTTCAGCAGTTGACCGATGACTATGTCGCCAAGATCGATGTGGCGGTTAAGGAAAAAGAACAGGAACTGATGGAAGTCTGATCTGTCTGCAGATTTCCCTTTTTACCAAGGAACCCAAGGAGAATATCGATGGCTCTCAAAATTACCGAAGACTGCATTGCCTGCGGCACCTGCGTAGACACTTGTCCACTGGGCGCTATCGCCGAGTCCGGTGATATCTACGCAATCAGCGACGACTGCACCGAATGCCGTGCCTGTGTCGACAGCTGCCCGGTTGATGCAATCGTCGACTGAGGAATAATAGATTCCGTTTTTTTTGAAAAGGGTGCCGTGAAGGCACCCTTTTTTGTTCATCAAGACTGTTTTATGATGCCGGGGCAGGTGGCGAAAACAGCAAATCAATCTTTCTGATAATAAGGGTCTGTTTCATCTCCCCGCCCTGACTATCTTGCCTGACAATCAAGAACAATGGTCTCTAACCGTTCGACCAGATAGAGGGGCAGGGAAATAAGGGGATAGCTTACCTGCTTTTGTTCCTTGTTCTGTTTGATGACGGTCTCTACCTGTTGCACGTTGGGGAGCTGGGTGTCAAACCGGACAGCGAGTGACGCCGGTTTGCTGCCCATAAACTGATGCAACGATTTTAAAGATCCTGTGGCCCCCGACTTCACCTCGACAGGGATGATTCTCCCGCCCAGAGCAACGACAAAATCCAGCTCGGCATTGGACGATTTTCCTTCACGCAGCCAGTAATTCAATGCCCGATTTGTGTTGTCGGCGAGTATGGCCTGCAAATGTTGCCCGATGAATTGTTCGGCGATAGCACCCTGGTTGATGAATTTCCCCTCGTCTATTTGCGAGAGATTGAGCCAATCCAGACCGCAAATGGCGTTCATCAGCCCGATGTCAAGAAAGAGCAACTTGTAAACTTTTTCTTCAAGGTCCGCCTGTAGCGGCAAACCGGAACAGTGGCTGTGCACGACTTTGCTGATAACTCTGGCCATAGCCAATAGCTCGAGATCCTTCTTGAGGGTTACGCTCTGTTCCTGGCGGGAAATGTTGCTGTATTTTACTTTTATGCCGACATTCCTGGCTGCAAAATTAAACACATTCAGCATGCGGTTCAGGTTGCGTGAACCGGCATACTTCGGGAAATCGTCACGGTAGGTGTCAATGATTGACTGGTGAACCTCGCTCACCGCCCGGTAACTGCGTGTCTCTGCAAACACGGCCACCGCTTCGGGCATCCCGCCGACATAATAATAGGATTTGAGCAGATCGAGTAAACGCTGATGGACAACCTCGCCAATCTCCTGACCAAATTCATAACCCGTGATGAACTGATAAAGGCGTTCCTCGTTCAGTGCCAGCAGAAACTCGCTGAACGTCATCGGTCCCATATGCAGATATTGAATTCTCCCCACCGGCATGGAAAACGAATGGTCTGCAAGGGCGAACTCCAGTAATGAGCCAGCGGCGACAACAGGTATTTCCGGCTTTTCCTCGTAGAAATAGCGCAACGCGGCAATTGCTTCAGGAACAGCCTGTATTTCATCAAAAAACAGCAGAGATTCATTGCTGATGTCACCCATTTTCGGCAGAAATTCGATTTGCTGAATAATCCGTTGCGGATCCTTGGTGGCGAAAATCTCCGCCAATTCCGGGTGTCGTTCCAGATTGATGCAGCGCAATTTTTGCCGATTTTCCGTGGCAAACAATTCCACCAGGGTTGACTTACCGACTTGTCTGGCCCCCCGTACAATCAGCGGTTTGCGATGATTGTTCTGCAGCCAGTTATTGAGAAGTTTGGATTGTAGTCGCTGCATCTGTATGCCCTCCTTTAATTCCACCCTGCAAGACATGGCATATATATCATAATCGGATTATTGTTTCAACGGGGTGTTTTGTTGGAGGGGGGCCGCTTTTACTAGTTTACAGGGAAAATCCTTATTGTTGAGGTGGCGGTTGAAAGGGGCCATGGGGTCAGGATTGCAAACATGGAAACTTGTTTTATACTTAGTACAAAAGGAAACCCCCCGGCTTTGCCGGGGGACCCTAAAAGTTTGACATTTGCGGGAGTATGATTCACCCCGACATTGCGGTTCTAAGTTTTTGACTTTGCGATTGCGTTAAAGCCCCTTTGAGGGGCTAGCAATCGGCTAAAGCCCCCGGTTTTACCGGGGGATACTTACTCCATGGCTCGTAAACCCCGCATCCATTATCCCGGCGCTGTCTACCACGTCATGTTGCGTGGCAACGGTGGCGCGAACATCTTTTTTGAAGATGCAGACCGTTATCGGTTTTTTCTGTTGCTGCAGCAAGGTATCGAGCGGTTCGGTTTTCGAGTTTACGCCTACTGTCTGATGAGCAACCACATCCACCTGGCCCTGCAAGTCGGCGAGATCCCCTTATCTCGCATTATGCAGAATCTCTCCTTGCGCTACACAAAATGGATCAACTGGCGCACTCAAAAGCATGGTCATCTATTCCAGGGACGCTACAAGGCGGTGCTGGTTGAGGGGGATGAGTATCTGTTGCCGCTTGTGGCCTATCTTCACCTCAACCCCCTGCGGGCCGGGACGGTAGAAGGTGCAGCAGATGATTTTTTAGACAATCTTAGGGACGGTGAGGATGAGGACGATCTCTCGTAGCCATCACGACGCCATATAAAGGGAAGATCATGGGACGTAGATAAGTTCATAAGTTTCTCGAACAAATATCGCGAGATCAAAACATCATCCATGAACATCAACGATGCCAAACACAGCCTTGGTGGTCAGCTCACCAGCGCAACCGATGAACTCGGCAATGCCCGGCTTTATCAGTAAAAGCGATGGGGTCAGGCATGCAAACATGCAAACTTACAGATTGATCGCGAGGTCAAAACATCATCCATGAACATCATCGGTACAGAACATAGCCTTGGCGGTCCCCCCGGCAAGCTGCTTACCTCAGTCAGCTATCCCGCACCCGATGCCCAATCGGCCCGTCCGGTCTGGAGCTACCTCTACACCAATGAAGATCTGCTTGAATACATCACCGATCCCGGACAAAACATCACCAGATACGGCTACACCGCTGGCAAGTGTACCAGCATCATCGACCCCAACGGTGTCTTCGACACCGCAGGCAGTGAAGACCCGGTCGATCATCAAAAGACCTTCGCCTACGCTACCCCCGCAGCCGGGCAGACCACCTTGACTGAAAAAGATGGCGGCCAGTGGATCTACACTTACGATGTCGCCCTGGGTGTTTTGACCTCCAAACAGGGCCCGGACGGCAAAACCCTCAGCTACACCTGGTATCCCCTGGGCGGAAACTATCAGTGAAATCTATGGGGTCAGGATTGCAAACATGCAAACTCATAAGTTGCCAAATAGATTGATTGCTCAAGGTCAAGGGAGCAATATAGAATGTCCTTAATTCCTGTCAGGCTGTTTGACAGACGAGAGAGACGTCGGCACACTTAAGCCCTGAGCAGCCTGTCGAGTTTTCCACGAAATGACTCTCAGGCATGGCAACCATCATCCGGGAGATTCTCACATGAGCCGCTTAACGGAAAAACGTCAGGACTATGTCAACGCATTACGCAGGCTCGACGAGGCGATTGCCGAGAGCAAGGAGACGCCCGGGTCGACAACTCTGAAAGATGGTGTAATTCAACGTTTTGAGCTCACCTACGAGCTTTGCTGGAAGCTGATCAAGTTCTACCTGGAATACGAGGGAATTAAGGGACCAAGAGTCCGCGTTCAACCTTCCGTGAGGCCTTTCAGTTTGGTCTGATCGAGAATGCTGAACTTTGGGTCAATATGCTCGAAGATCGCAACCTGACTGTCCACACTTATGACGAAGAGACCGCTCTGCAGATCTATCAGCGTATCGTGGCGGGATATGCCCCGGAGTTTAAACGCATCCTTCAGCAGATTCTTGCTCGTTGGAGTGATCAGTGAACTTTGGAATCGATGAAGATCTGCTGTAACGAATCAGCGTAATTCTGGCCGCAGAACCCGCTGTGGAGCGCGCTGTTCTCTTCGGGTCGAGGGCGACCGGCACCTATCGCCCGGCATCAGATATCGATATCGCACTTTTCAGTGGTTCTCTCGAAGCGACCCAGCTTAACCGTTTGCGTTATCAACTCGCTGAACTTCCGACCTTGTTGAAATTTGACCTGATTGATTTTGCAAGTTTGAAAAAGGAGTCCCTCCGGGAGAATATCCTGCGCGACGGCGTGGAAATATACCCGCACTTTGACCTTCGGGGCTAAAGGTATTCCGGATAATTATTTCGTGTTTCGGGTGTGAGTTGCTTGCCTGGGTGCTGATCTGTTTCCTGATTAATCAGATGGATTCTAAATCCTTGCGACACTCTGTCAAGCCATGCTAGTTTTATCCTCTTTGAAATGTATGCCTGTCTCCTGCCGCTTATACCGGGCAGCTGCCGATAATTAAACGATGTCAAAGACCGCAGATTTTTCACCGATACTGGATCACCTGGCCATCATTATGGATGGCAATGGCCGCTGGGCCGAGCAGCGTGGGTTACCACGTGTTGCCGGTCACCAGCAGGGGGTGCGCACAGTCATTGAAGTTGTTGATGAGTGCGTACGGCAGAAAATTTCCTACCTGACTCTGTTCGCCTTCAGTTCTGAAAACTGGGGGCGTCCCCAGTCCGAAGTTGAAACCCTGATGTCTTTGCTGCTTGAATTCCTGGCGTCACAGCGACAGCGTATGCTGGACGATGGGGTCAGGCTGCGGGTTATCGGTGATCACAGCCGCCTGTCTGCTGAGGTCAGCTCTGCACTTCATCGCGCAGAGCTGGAAACTGCCGCCGGGAGAGATCTGACTCTTACTCTGGCTCTTTCCTATGGTGGTCGTGACGAGATCGTGCGGGCTGCCCGTAAAATTGCCCAAAAAGTTGCCGCCGGTGAAATGACTCCGGAGGCGGTCAGTGCGGCCGATTTTGAAACCAGCCTTGATACTGCAGGTCTGCCGGATCCCGATCTGTTGATCCGGACCAGCGGTGAACTGCGGATCAGTAATTTTCTGCTTTGGCAGCTGGCCTATGCCGAATTCTATTTTGTTGATGTCTACTGGCCAGATTTCGGGCCGGTGGAACTCCGGCAGGCGCTGGAAAGTTACCGTCAGCGGAGACGACGCTTTGGACTGACCGCGGAACAGACCGCAGAAGGGGAGGGCTTATCAAACAGCGCATCCTGACAGCCCTGATTGCACTGCCCCTGCTGCTGGCTTTTCTTTATTATTCGACCTCGGGAATCTTTGCTCTGGTTGCGGCCGCTGTTTCGCTGATCGGTCTGCTTGAATTCAACCGGATGGCTTTGCTGGGAGAGCGAATCGTTGAGCAGTACTTAAGCGCGATTGCCGGCAGCCTGTTGATTATTCCGCTTTATCTGCAACGTTTTGATCTGCTGTTGATGTTCCTGGTTTTTACTTTGTTGCTGCTGGCGGTGATGTACCTTTTCAGTCTGGGACCGCTGGATCAACTGATTTTTCGTCTTGGCTGGCAGGTTCTGGGGTTGATCTACCTGCCGTTACTGCTGGGGCATCTGGTGCTGTTGCGCCAGTTGCCGGATGGGCGCGGCTGGGTTTTTCTGGTGCTGTTTGCGGTGATGGCCTGTGACAGCATGGCCTATTTTGTTGGTGTCACCTGCGGGCGGCACAAACTTTATCCTGCCGTCAGTCCCAAGAAAAGCATCGAGGGTGCGCTTGGTGGCCTGGTTGGCTCCTGTCTCGGAGTCTGGCTGGCGGCGACCCTTTTTCTGCCTGCCTTTGGTCCCGAACATATTATTCTGGTCGGTGTTCTGATCGGGGTGGTCGGACAGGTGGGGGATCTGTTCGAGTCACTGCTTAAACGTGCCTGCGGTGTCAAGGACTCGGGGGGGATTTTCCCCGGTCATGGTGGTATACTTGACCGTCTTGATAGCCTTTTGTTCGCCTTTCCCCTCGCCTACTATCTGGCCCGTTTGATCTCCTGAGTTGTTGAGCGGACATTAACAGAAATTGTATCCGAATGCCCTGTAATAAACAAAAATCGATTGCCATTCTTGGTTCGACAGGTTCCATTGGTGTCAGCACTCTGGAGATTGTTGCCGCTTTTCCCGAGCGTTACCGGGTGGTCAGTCTGTCGGCCGGGGGCAATATCAAGCTGCTCAAGGAGCAGATCGCCAGATTCAAGCCGGAGGTTGTTGCCGTTGCCGATGCGGCGGCGGCGCAACGTTTGCGCGAGGAGATGGTGAATGGCGGCCCCTCGATTCTCTCCGGGCCCGAGGGTTTGACTCAATGCGCAACGCACGTGGACGCCGAGATGGTCGTGTCGGCGATTGTTGGTGCCGCAGGGCTGGTGCCGACTATGGCCGCCGTTCGCGCGGGCAAGGATATCGCGCTGGCCAATAAAGAAATTCTGGTTGCTGCCGGCGAATTGTTTATGGATGAGGTCGAGCGGCAGAACGTGCGCCTGATTCCGGTCGACAGTGAACATTCAGCGATCTTCCAGTCGTTGGCCGGGCAACGCGGGCAGGATGTCAGGCGTCTGATTCTGACGGCATCGGGCGGGCCGTTTCGAAACACCACCTTTGCTGATCTGCAACAGGTTAAACCTGTCGATGCCCTGGCGCATCCTAACTGGGAAATGGGTCAGAAAATTACCATCGATTCCGCGACCATGATGAACAAGGGGCTTGAGGTGATTGAGGCGCGCTGGCTGTTCAATCTGCCGGCTGAACAGATTGCCGTACATATTCATCCACAGAGTATTGTTCATTCCCTGGTGGAATACTGTGACGGGGCCATGATCGCGCAACTCGGTGTGCCCGATATGAAAACGCCGATCGCCTATGCTCTCTCCTGGCCTGAGCGGCTGCCGCTTGAACAGAATCCCCTCGACCTGTGCCGCTGTGGTGATCTCAGTTTTTCCACTCCTGATCTTGAACGTTTCCCCTGTCTCGGGCTGGCATATCAGGCGCTCGAAGTCGGTGGGACCTGCCCGGCGGTGATGAATGCTGCCAATGAGATTGCGGTTGCGGCATTTCTGCAGGAGAGGATCAGTTTTCTACAGATTCCTGCGGTTATAGCCCAGGTGATGGAGAATCATAAAGCCGTTTCCGTTACCGAAATAACACAAGTTCTTGCGGCAGACAGCTGGGGACGTCAACGTGCGGAACACATTATTACTCAAGGAGTCGTAAGATGACCATTATTGCCGGAATTGTGATGCTCGGGATTCTGGTCTTTGTCCATGAACTCGGACATTACTGTGTGGCCCGCCTGGCGGGTGTCAAGATTCTCAAGTTGTCGCTAGGCTTTGGACCCAAGCTGTTCTCTAAAACCTGGGGTGAAACCGAGTACCTGATCTGTGCCATCCCGCTCGGCGGCTATGTTCAGATGCTGGGCGAAGGGGGCGGGGAGCAGGGTGAGGATGCCGAACTGACGACGGATGAGCGTGAACGCTCCTTCGCTGACAAGTCGGTGGCCCGACGGCTGGCAATTGTGGCTGCCGGTCCCCTGATGAATCTGATGTTGCCTTTTTTGATTCTTCCGGTCTCCTACATGATCGGGGTTCAACTGCCGGCCTATATCGAACAACCCGCTTGCATCGGTTATGTCGCTCCCGGTTCTGAAGCTTCATCCGCCGGGTTTGCAGCGGGTGACTGTCTGCAGGCGCTCAATGGTGATTAGCTTGCAGACTGGACCGACGCCAACAAGGCGCTGGTCAATCATGCCGGTGACAAGCTGCGATTTTCCGTCTTACGTCAAGGGGGAATGGCTGAGGTCATTCTGCCGTCCGATAATGGTAGCCTCGAAGGGTTGCAGGCTCTTGGTCTTCTGCCGGTGCAGCCGGCAATTATCGGGAGTTTGATGCCCGATATGCCCGCGGTCGAAGCTGGCCTGCGGCAGGGAGACCGAATACTGCAGGTTGCCGGTGAACAGATCAGATCCTGGTACGACCTTAAACACCTGATACAGAAGTCTGAGGGGCAACAAGTCGAATTGCTTATTGCTCGGGATCAAAAGGAAATGACCCTGCAGTTGCAACCCCGGATTCATGAAAGCGGGGTCTGGCTGATCGGTATCGGTCCGCAACAACAGACGATCAGTAAACGCTTCGGGCCGGTGGCGGCTTTTCGCGAAGGAGCGGATCGTACCATTGAACTGATTGACCTGACGCTGGTCTTCATCCAGAAGCTGTTTAGCGGAAATGTGTCGGCCAAAAATATCGGTGGTCCGATTACGGTTGTCCAGGTTGCCGGACAGGCTGCCCAGACTGATCTGTCCGCAGTTCTGTAAGTGCTGGCTTTCATCTCGATTCAACTCGGTATCTTGAATCTGCTGCCGATCCCAATTCTCGATGGCGGACATATCCTCTTCTATCTTTTCGAGCTTGTTTTCCGCAAGCCGCTGTCGATACGGGCACGGGAAATTCTGCAGCAGATCGGTCTGGCACTGCTGATCATGCTGATGGTGCTGGCCATCTACAATGATCTGGCCCGGCTCTTCTGGTCGAGTTGACAACGATGAAAATCCTTGCACTTGATACCGCTTCGGTGACCGGGAGTGTCGCCCTGCTCGACGGGCAGAAGCTGGTCGCTGAAACCCTGCTTCATGTCAGGGCGACCCACAGTGAACGGCTGCTCGATCAGATTCAGCAGGTTTTGCAGGCCGCTGACCTGAGCCTGCCGGATCTGGACCTGATTGCGGTGGTCAGGAGGCCCGGTTCCTTTACCGGATTGAGAATCGGCTTGGCGACGGCCAAGGGACTGGCTCAGGCATCTGATCTGCCGCTGATAGGGATCTCTTCGTTGCAGCTGCTGGCGATGA
>JAJRWF010000145.1 GCA_024276905.1 Deltaproteobacteria bacterium | reverse complement strand
GGCAAGTACTGAAATCTGTCCATGGAGTCGGCGGAACAGGTGTTCCGCCGACCCTATGTGACCCGGCACTGTCGTCGCCCCATGAAAAGTGTTCTACAAGGGAATCGGGTCAGAGTGAGGAAGCAACTGAAACGGCGTAGCGGGGACCCCCCCGTAAATTCATTGGAAGAAAGTGTCTGTCATGGATGATGGAAAATACCGGTTACTCAGCTTGACCTTTTTGTTGGTGGCGGTTGTCGCTTTGCCTGTTTGGGCGGCCCACCCGGACGCCAAAAGTGAACTTGAAAACCTCAAGGAACGGATTGAATTGCTGGAGGCGGAAAAAACGCCAGAGATCCTTCCCGAGAAACCGGTCAACCTGGCACCGGAAGGTCGAAAGATTCGGCTGAGCGGCTTGCTGGAGCTTGAAGCTGTCTACCAAAATACCGAAGGGGACACTGAAACCAGTGACCTCACCCTGTCGACCATGGAACTGGCCGCCGAGACCAATATCAGCAACAACATTATCGGCCACATCATCCTGCTCTGGGAGGAGGATGATACCGATCCGATCAACATCGACGAAGCGGTCATCACGATTAACGGCACACAGACCCTGATGGGACAAACCCCGACCTTCAGTGGCGGCAAGATGTACCTTCCCTTCGGCAAATTCAGCAGCTATATGATTTCTGATCCCCTGACCCTGGAACTGGGAGAAACCAACAACACCCTTGTCCTGTTCAGCCTGGAAGGCGCGTTGTGGACCTTACGAACAGGAATTTTCAATGGTGACACGGACAGGGTTAATGATCATGACAACATCGATTCCTGGGTTGCCGCACTGGAACTCTCTCCCGCCGAGGGCGTGGTTCTGGGGGCTTCATACCTCAGCGACCTGGCCGAAAGCGACAACGGGCTGGTAACGGACCCTGCGACAGGAGCCTACACGGACAGTGTCGCCGGGGCCGGTTTTTGCTTGTCGCTGCAACAGGGAGCATTCAACCTGGATGCTGAGTACATCCTGGCACTCGATAATTTTTCTGCTCCGGTCGTGGCCCTGGGAGCCGACCTCTCGGGGAAAGCGCCCTCAGCCTGGAACCTGGAACTGGCCTGGAGGCCAAACGATCAATGGCAGGTCGCCGTACGCACTGAGGGTGCCAGCGATTTCCAGCAGAACAACAAGCGCTATGGCACTGCAGTGTCCTACGGACTGTTTGAAAATACCCTTCTGGCGCTTGAATATCTGCGCAGTGACGACAACGCGGCGGGCAGTCATCCGGTCCATACCCTGACCATGCAACTGGCGCTGGCATTCTAAATGGAGCGACTGACTGTTAAAAACGAAAAAGACCTGCTTTCCGCTTAATTTCACGGGAACGAGGAGCTATGTCTTCGGATGAAGAAACAAGACCGACATTCCACCCCCACACGACAGGTCCGGCTTTATGCCCTGCTGGCAATCCTGGGCTGGAGCCTGTTGTGCGGAACGGTCCTGTTTCTTATCTACCGGACCGGGCAGGATGAAATTCTGTCCGATGCCCGGGTTGTGGCCCGCACCAGTATCGACAAGGACATCGCGTTTCGTCATTGGGTCGCGGAAAAGGGTGGCGTATACGCCGCAACCGGTCGAAACACTCCACCAAACCCCTATCTGAACGCCTCCGAAAGAGATATTACCACCCCGTCCGGACGCCAACTGACCCTGGTTAACCCGGCCTACATGACCCGCCAGATGTTTGAACAGGAACTGAAATTAAAAACATCCCTCAACAGTCACATTACCAGCCTGAAGCCCTTGCGACCGGAAAATGTGGCGGATCAGTGGGAGGCTGAGGCCCTTTTAAGCTTTGAGCAGGGGCGCCAGGAGTTTGGAACCCTGTGGCATTCTCAAGGGACACCGGCTTTCCGTTATATGCGCCCTCTGCTGACGGAAAAATCCTGCCTGCGTTGTCATGCGGATCAGGGATACAAGGTCGGAGACATTCGCGGAGGGATCAGTGTCATTGTGTCACTCGGCGAACTGCTTGCGGCACAAAACCACCACTTCCAGCATATTGCTTCTTTCATGGCGGGTGTCTGGCTGATCGGAGTGATCGGTATTCTTGTCAGCCTGCGTAAAATCTTTCGCTCGACGGTTGATCTCCAGCAGGAACGAGACAATATGCAGTTGCTCTTTGAGGCGGCTCCGAATGGTCTGCTGCTGTTCAATCAGACCCGCGAAATCGTGAAGAGCAACATCGCTTTCAGGGAAACGTTCACGCAGGAACGATCCCCCTGTGGAAGAGGTGTTGCTGACATCATCAACTGTGTCAACGAACCGGGCTCTCAGAACCCTGATTTTGGGGAAAACTGTTCCGAATGTTCCATTCACACCGCCCTGCAAGCAGCCTTTAGTTCTCAGCTTGCAACCTATAACAACGAATGCCCGGTGCAAGGCAATGAAACAGATGAATCAGCACGAGCCTTTCTGTTCAGTGTGACACCATTGCAATTTGACGGCGACGATGGGGCGCTGCTGGTCCTCTCGGACATCAGCGAACAAAAGGCCGCAGAGCAGGAGCGTGAAACATTCCGCTCGCAACTGCACCAGTCCCAGAAGATTGAAGCGATCGGACGTCTTGCAGGCGGAGTCGCTCATGATTTCAACAATATGCTCGCAATTATCCTGGGCAATACCCAGCTTGCCCTGCAAAGGCTTGATATGGGCAAACCGGTTGAAAAATATCTGCAGCAGATCGAGGAAACAGCCAATCGTTCAGCCGACCTGACCCGTCAGCTGCTTGGTTTTGCTCGCAAACAAACCATCGCACCGCAGGTTATCAATCTGAACAATACGATTGAAGATATGCTCAAAATGCTTCGACAACTGATCGGTGAAGATATCGAACTGATCTGGAAACCTGCCCCCCTCGACGCGAAACTGCTGATTGATCCTTCGCAGCTAAATCAGGTTCTGACCAATCTGGCTATCAACGCGCGTGATGCCATAAAAACCACCGGAACATTGGTGATCAGCACCGACTTAACTCTCATCGAAGAGGATTACTGTCAGGACCATCCCTGGTGCACATGTGGCACGTACGTCCAATTATCAGTCAGTGACGATGGGTGCGGAATGAGTAAAGAAATCATGGAACATATTTTCGAACCCTTCTACACGACCAAGGACATAAACAAAGGAACCGGGCTCGGTCTGGCAACCGTCTACGGCATCGTTAAACAGAACAACGGTTTCCTCAATGTCTACAGCGAACCGGATCAAGGCACGACGGTGCGAACCTGCTTCCCCCAGGTCAGCAAAGACCTCTCACGAAAAACGGTCCAGGAAGAGAAAACTCCGGTCCGTGGAGATGAAACCGTGCTGCTGGTTGAGGACGAAGAGAAACTTCTCGAAATCGAGCGGCGGATGCTCGAAGGGGCCGGATATCAGGTTATTGCCTCATCCGACCCGCTGGAGGCTTTGCAACTGGCCGTTGACTATGACAAACCGATCGACCTGCTGTTGACAGACGTGATCATGCCGAAACTGAACGGCAAGGAACTGGCCGAACGCCTGCTGGTGGCACGACCCGAAGTCAAAGTGGCATACATGTCGGGTTATGCCGCCGATATTGTTGCCACACGCGGTCTGCTTGATGCAGGTGTGCAATTACTGCAAAAACCGTTTTCTGCCGGCACTCTGACCAGAAAACTGCGCGAGGTTCTTGATCGTTGAAAACCCGACAGCTGTCCGGCCTATGGCCGTTGCCGGATCGCGATCGGGAGAAGGTAATTCCTGGAAAGGCGGAAAAAGATGCAGACCGAAAATGGTTGCAGAAGGATTCTCCTGGTCGATGATGACCCGCTGGTGCGCAAGGCCTTCGCACGCTGCCTCCACGAAGGGGATTTTCATCTGCAAACAGCAGAAAATGCGCAGGACGCTCTGACCATTTTGCAGCAGGAATCTTTTGACGTTATCGTCGCTGATTTTCTTATGCCCGGTCAGGATGGCTGTGACCTTCTAGAACAGATTCAGCAACAATGGCCAGAAATGGTCCGAATTCTTTTTACTGCATCGTTTGAAAATCCGCGGGTTCGAACCTGCCTGAAAAACGGCATCGCAGCAGAAATTATCCACAAGCCATGGGATTATGAG
>JAJRWF010000144.1 GCA_024276905.1 Deltaproteobacteria bacterium | reverse complement strand
TGATGCTCGATGAGTATCTGAGCGGATGTTCAGAGCGGATTTCCCCTGAAGCGCCGGTGCCGGTAGTTGAAGTTGAGCATCAGGATCTGCGGCTTGGTGGTGCCGGTAATGTGATGAACAACCTGCGGGCGTTGGGTTGCGAGGTGGTCAGTGTCGGTTTTGTCGGCGAGGACGAGGATGGTCGGCAGTTGCAGCAAATACTGGCGCAGATCGGGGTTGATAACATCGGGTTGCTGCCGCTGAGCGGGCGTCGCACGACCCGTAAGACCCGCATTTTGTCCAATTATCAGCAGATGCTGAGAATCGACCGCGAGCAGAGTTGTGAGCTTTTACACTCAGAAGCGCAGCAACTGCTCGAACAGGCTGCGGCCAAAGTAGATGGCTGCCAGGCGATCCTGCTTTCCGACTATCTGAAGGGGATTCTGACGTCCGAGGTTGTACAGGGGCTGATCGCGCTGGGGCAGCGTCAAGAGATCCCGGTCATTGTCGATCCCAAGGGGCGCGATTATACAAAGTACACCGGTGCAACATTGCTGACGCCCAACCGCAAAGAAGCGGAACTGGCCGCCGGGATGAGTATTGTCGATGAATTGTCATTGCTTAAGGTCGGACGGTCTTTGTTGCAAAGCTGCCGCTTGCAGAATTTAATCCTGACCCGTAGCGAAGAGGGGATGACGATTTTCGGATCCGGAACGGAAACCCATCTGGTAACCGATGCCCGTGAAGTATTCGATGTGACCGGTGCCGGAGACACGGTCCTGGCCCTGCTCGGATATGCGATAGCCGCCGGGATGGAGGTTAGGGATGCTGCCAGCCTGGCAAATGTCGGTGCCGGAATTGTGGTGGCCAAGGTCGGAACTTCGACGGTCAGCTTTGATGAACTGTTACTCGAACTGCGCCGCCGGACCCTCTGTGAGGGAGGGAAGATCACCAGTGCCCAAAATCTCGCCCCGATGTTGCAGATTGAAAAGGGCAGGGGACGCAAGGTTGTGTTTACCAACGGCTGCTTCGATCTGTTGCACGTCGGCCATGTCAAATACTTGCAGAAAGCCCGGGCACTGGGTGATCTGCTGGTGCTTGGTCTCAACTCGGACGCTTCGATCCGGCGACTCAAGGGAGAAAAACGTCCCCTGATCGGCCAGGACGAAAGAGCACATATTCTCGCCGCGCTTGATTGTATCGACCATGTTGTGATCTTCGATGAGGACACGCCCTACGAACTGATCGACCAGTTACGTCCGGATATTCTGGTCAAGGGCGGCGATTACCAGGTCGAAGAAGTTGTTGGAAGGGAGATCGTCGAAGGAGACGGAGGTCGGGTTGAACTGATCAGCTTTGTTGATGGTAAATCGACAACGAATATTATTGAGAAAATACTTTCTCAATATAGTGAGGGGTGAGGCGATAGGAGTGAAGCGCAAACATCAGGAACTCAAAGTCTGGCAGGAAGCTATGTCTTTGGTTGAAGATATCTACACAATAACCAAAGCATTTCCACGTGAGGAAATTTATGCTTTGACCAGTCAAATGCGTCGGGCCGCCGTTTCTGTTCCGAGCAATATCGCCGAAGGTGCCGCAAGAGCGGGTGATAAGGAATTTCTACAGTTTCTCTCTATCGCTCGCGGTTCTTTAAGCGAACTTGAAACGCAACTCATTTTGGCCAACAATTTGAAATATTGGCAGAAAACTCAGTCGGTTATAGAGCGGATTGACCGAGTTTCCGCTCTGCTCGGAGGACTGATCAAGTCCCTGCAGGGGAGGGCAAAGTGACCCCTCACCCCTCACCCCTCACTCCTCACCGGAAAACTGCCCGAAGGGCCGTTTTCCTCGACCGTGACGGGACAATCAATGTCGAGAAAGACTACCTGTACCGGATCGTGGATTTCGAGTTCATTCCCGGTGTCCCCCAGGCCCTCAAAAAACTCCAGGATGCCGGTTTTCTGCTGGTGGTGGTCACCAACCAGTCGGGGGTCGCACGAGGATACTACACGCTGGATGATGTTGATCGTTTGCATCAGCATATGCAGGTGAAGCTGCAGAGCTTCGGCGTGACGCTCGACGGAATTTATGTCTGCCCGCACCACCCGGACAAGGGCCAGCCTCCCTATGACATTGACTGTGACTGCCGCAAGGGCAAGCCGGGGATGCTGCTGCAGGCAGCAGAGGATTTGAAAATCGATCTGGTCAGATCATTTATGGTAGGAGATAAACTGACAGACCTTGAAGCGGGGAAGGCTGCTAATTGTCAGAGTTTACTCGTACGGACGGGCTACGTGTCCTCATTTCGGGTTGAAGTCCCAGCCTTTCCCGATCTGCCTTTGGCCGGACAGTACATTCTTTCGCTTCCCAGGGAGTGAAATAGCCTGAGTTGGCCCGGAATGCCGTCCGCTCCTTGTGCCCCTCTGCATTTCTTCCCCTTATTGCTAGAGCCCTTGTCCGGCCTCTTTTTTGCATGGAAAACAAGGGCAGGTTAGCACGGAGATCGTTCTCTGTGTGCCAATGGATTTATTATTTGAATGAATCCAAAAGTTTACCTTGTTTAGCCAGTACCGGTGATTGTGAGGTTTGCCAGTGAAAACAAAACATTTTTCAGTCTTTTGCTCAGCTCTTTGTCTTTTTCTCACGACATTTACGCCGACTTCGGTGGCGGCATTGACGCTGAATGGCAATTATCGGGCCGCAGAATTTACAGATATTCAGGTTGGGGCGACACCTGGCGGGAATGCGGTCATAAATGACGTTCAGCTGCAGTTTGATGGGACACTGACCGCAAATTTCTCAGCTTTGGCAACAACCGAGGGGGGACTTGGGAGCGGCACATTCGGCTATACTTTACCGAGTTTTGATCAATTGACGACCGATTTTAGTGCACGTGGTGCTGTTTCAGGTAGCGCGGATTTGATTTTTTGGGGCGACAATGATGCTGCTGACAACGAACTGACTTTGCTGGTCGGCGCGAAGCTTTCTAGCGGGATGTCAAACGCCAGTCTTTCCGGTACGTACTTTATTGCTGAACTCATGGAAAACAACCTCAGCGGAACAACAGATATCTCTACCAGTGCTCTGCAGTTAACTTTTGATGGTGCCGGTGGCTTGCAGTTCCAGACGATAGCGACTTCCAATGGCACCCAGGATGTCGGTAGCTCCACCTATGCTGTTGATCCAGCAGGAGGCCTCACTTTTACAGGTGAGGGGACAGGCGTTCTTGCCGCGGACAGTTCTTTTTTAAGTATTGCCGGGACCGATACTGCTGACAACGCGGCCTCCGTCCTCTTTGGACTGAAGCTTGGTGCCGGGATGGGCAATAGCCAACTGATTGGTGAGTTCACTTATCAGGAATTCGGTCGCCTTGCCAACACCAGTTACACGGTCAAGGCGAACCTTTATTTTTTCGGTGACGGGACAGGGCTTTACGAAGAGACTTACAACTCGACTGCGGTACCCGCGGCGGTGAGACCTTTCCGTTATATGGTTGGAGGGGATGGCCTGGTCTATACCAGCGATGGTTTCATTGGTGCTGTCGGAGTAAATGGTAACGCAATTGTTCTGGTCGACGCTGACAATAGTGACAGTCAGATCAAGGTGGGTTTTGGTTTGAAAAATACCGCCATTGACGTCAGTCTGGATCAGGATGTTGACGGGATGCCCGATGTTTGGGAGACAAAATTCGGTCTTAACCCGGCGGATGCTGCAGATAAAACGTCAGACAGTGATCTTGACGGTGTGAGTAATTACTACGAATACCGAGGAGCCTCTAATCCTACGGAGGCGATATACAAGGTTTGCCCAACCCTGGAATCAACCGTCGGTCTCGATCCCAGTGGCAATACTGCGGGTGAAATCCTCTGGACAGAATATGATGGCAATATCGCTGGAAACAATATTATTTCAAACCTCTCCGGTCCCCTGACAAGTGGGTCGGTGTCCTCCGATTTCCCGAGCATTAATACCATTGGTGATGCGGTTTGGATTGAAGACGCCTTCGATATTGTACGACTTAATGGAAACTCAACAGTTCCAGCTTATGTCGGTGTTGGCGATGAAGCAGTCATTACAGATTCGGGAGAAGTCTACTTTCTTGACCTTGACGAGGTCAATTCTCTCTCTGCAGGGCCGTTGACCAGTACCGGAACCTGGAAATACAGTTTCGATGCCAACAGTAATGGTGATCTCGTTTGGAGTGAACAAAACAATGGTGTTTGGAAAGTTCTCTTTCAGGCCGCGGGCAGTAGTGTGCCGGCAGAAGTCGTCGTCAGGAATGCAGAGGTTGATTACCCGACGATTAATGATTTGGGAGAAATTGTCTGGTCAGAAAAAATTGATGGAAGCTTCCATTTAATTTCAAACAGGCAGGGGATTCTTGACCGTTCAGCCTGTTATGGCAGTGTCGATTATACGGAGTCTGATCTGACTGCGAACGGGGGGTTGGTATTTCATGTCAGTAACCAGGGGGGCAGTTTTTCCGGGATCTACAGCTTTGCCGGAGCAGTCTGTGGTGATAATGACGGCGACGGTATCGATGACTGCAGTGATAATTGCCCCGATATTATAAATTCTGCACAGGCCGACGCCAATCGTAACGGGGTTGGCAATGCCTGTGATTTTACCTCTGACAGCGATGGCGATACTCTTACCGATGCCCAGGAATTTGCGCTGGGGACCGATCCCCTTAATGTGGATACTGACGGCGATGGAGTGCCGGACAACCTTGATCCCAATCCCAACCAGTTTGATCCTACACCGCTCAACAACGATAGCGAGTTCGTCAAACAGGTCTACCGCGATTTCCTCAATCGTGAAGCCGATGCCGGTGGCCTGGCTTACTGGATTGACAAACTCAGCAGTGGCAACACCACCCGTGCCCAACTGGTGGAGGGTTACCTCAACTCCGCCGAATTTGGCCAAACCGTCGCCCCGGTCACAAGG
>JAJRWF010000010.1 GCA_024276905.1 Deltaproteobacteria bacterium | reverse complement strand
CGGGCTTCACGTGTTTTGAAGACGGCGTAAAGTTGAGTCCCTTCCTCGAATTCGCCCATCTGTTCCCAGGCCTTGTGGCTGATCTCGGCAACCAGTTTTTCGGCCCCGAGCAGGGTGACCCGCACCCGATCACCCAGCATGCTTTTTTCACTGATCCGGCCGGGCATTACATTCTGCGGACTGCCGCCGGGCGGTTCGGCAAACAGGGCCACCTCCCAGGGGGCCACCGCCAGGGTTGCCGGGCCGGGAAGAGCAGCGTCGAAACGGCCCTGCAATTTTGTGCCGCCATGACTGAGAAAGAACTTTTCGTTGTGCCTTTCGTACATTTCACCACTGATCAGGTTGATTCCGGCAAAACGAGCGACAAAATCACTTTGCGGCGCCCGCAGCAGTTGGTGGTAGCTGCCACGCTGGACGATCTGACCGTTTTCAATCACTGCCACCCGTTTACGGAACCAGGCGACCTCTTCCGTGTCGTGGGTCACCAGCAGGGTCGGGATCTGCAGTTCGATCAGGATCTCGCGCAGCCAGCGGCGGATGGCACCGCGGGCCGAGGGGTCCAGGGCGGCGGTCGGTTCATCGAGCAGCAGCAGTTGCGGATTGGTGATCAGGGTGCGTCCCAGGGCAACCTTCTGTTTTTCACCGCCCGACAAGTTAGTGACACTGCGTTCTGCGAGCGAGGTGATCCCCAGTTTGGCAAGAATCGCCTCGACCTTTTCCCCGCTCTCTTTTTTTGCCAGACGTCGCATCCGCAAGCCGAAGGCAATGTTCTGCCTGACATCAAGGTGAGGGAAAAGCGCCAGCTCCTGAAACAGGATGCCGATGTGGCGCTGTTCGGGCGGCAGGTTAATCTTGTGCCGGCTGTCGAACAGCAGGCGCTCTCCCAGACTTATGCGTCCGCAGTCCGGTTTGTCCAGACCCGCGAGCAGGCGCAGCAGGCTGCTTTTGCCCGAGCCGTTCGGTCCGAGCAGTACCGTAACGCCCGGTTTGACTTTAAGATCGATCGCCAGTTCATATTGGGCCAACGAGTATTGCAGTTGACAATTGAGGCCGTTCATCGCAGAGGCTCCTGCGGCGTGACAATCTTGACCGCGCTCAGGAGCAGTAGAGAGATAAGTAACAACAGCGCGCCCAGACCGAAGGCTTGCTGGGGGTCCGATTCGAAGGCGCTGTAGATTGCCAGTGCCAGAGTCTGGGTTTTGCCCGGCATGTTCCCGGCGAAGAGAATAATTGCCCCGAACAGGCCGATACCCTGGGCCAGAGCCATGATCGCTTCGGCAACCAGTCCACGGCGCACCAGGGGCAGGGCAACATGGAGAAAGGTCTGTAGATGTGATGCTCCGAGCATTAGGGCCGCATCTTCCAGCTTGGGATCAACGGAATCGAAAAGCAGGGTTGAGCGTCGCACAAAATAGGGGGTAACGACAAATAGAATTGCAATCACCACCGCCAGCAGGCTGAAGGGGATGTGCAGACCGAAGTCCGCCAGCAGCCCACCCAACAGCCCACGCCGACCGAAGGCCAGCAGCAGAGCCAGTCCGGCGACAATCGGCGGCATGACCATCGGTAGTTCAAGCAGGGTTTCAAGAATCCGTCGCAGGCGGCCGTTGCAGCGTGACAGGCCGTAGGCCGAGGGCAATCCGAGCAGAAAAATCGGCGGCAATGCCAGGAGCGAAGAGAGCAAGGAAATCCAGAGGGCCTGCAGTACCTCGGGTTGTAACAGCAGGCCCAGCAGTTTGTCCGGGCTGCCAGCCAGCAGCAGACCGATGATCGGCAACAGAATCAGTGCGCCCAGCAGCAAGCCGGAACCGATCAGCAGCAGATTGAATGGAGTTGTTCGTCTCACGGGCCATCTCCAATCATGAAGCCCTGGCGGATGAAAATTTGTCGGCTGCTGGCTTTGAAAAGAAACGCGATGAAATCATCCGCATCAGCCTGCCCTGCTGTGACTTTCGCGACCGGATAACCAACCCGTGGATTGTAATTCTGCGGCAGAGTGATGGCGGTCAATTTACGGGAGTTCTCGGCGTCAAGGTCAGTGCGATAGACGATGCCGGCATCAACTTCACCAAGTAAGAGTTTGGCGACGATTGCTTTGACTTTGTTCTCTTCACTGACAATATTGTTTTGAATGTTCCGCACTAATCCGGGACCGTATGTCGGATCGTCGGCCAGGCCAGCCAGCATCTTCCGGGTATATCTGCCGATCGGAACCTGCCGGTTGCCGATTGCCAGCAGCAGACCGGGGCGGGCAAGATCCTCAATCGAGGTCGGTTGTGGAATCAGGTCGGGCTGTACCGCGAGGATCAGGCGATTGTGCAGCAGCAGCCGGGATTTTTCCACCAGCCCGTTTTTTACCAACCTTTCCATAATCGGCAAATTCGCGGCGATAAACAGGTCGGACGGAGCGCCCTGTTCAATCTGGGTTGCCAGCGCCTGACTCCCGGCAAAGTGCAGTCTGATCTGGATGTCGGGGCGTTGCGCCTGATAGGCCTGCGCTACTTCCCGCAGCCCTTCGGTCAGCGACGAAGCCGCGAATACCGACAGTTCTGTCGCCTGGGCCAGGGATGGCATCAGGATGATGATCAGGCAGATCCGGAAAATTCTCATGCGTCTTCATCCCGGGCAAATTTTTCGTCGATCAGTTCGTTCAGCCCCGCTTTGAGCCGCGCATAACGACCGAGCAGTTTTTTTGCATCATCGGTCAGGCGGGTTGAGCCTCCGCCCTTACCGCCTTTGCAACGTTCGACCAGCGGGAAGGGAGCATGTTTTTCCATCTGCTGCAGCTGGGCCCAGGCTTTTCTGTAGGAGATTCCGAGTTCCGCGGCCGCAACATTGAGTGAGCCACCACGATCTATCGCCAGCAGTAACCGTTCGCGACCCTCACCGAGCAGCGGTTCACCGTTGACTTCGAGCCAGATTTTGCTGCGCACCCGGACCTGGTTCATGTCAAGAATCTTTCTTCAATAAAATTGCACAGGCTTGCGGTATCGTCGAGATCAAGGCAGGGGACATTGAGGGATAGAGTGAGGTCGCTGGCGACTGCAATCAGGCTTGGATCATCATATTCGCCCCGGCAGAGCAGTGATTGACCAAGCGTCTGGCGATGGATTTCGATTTTCGGCAGGCTGCTGCGCTTGAAGCCTTCAGTCAGCAGAATATCGACTTTGCCGGTAAAGGGTTGCAGCAGTTGCTCGAATTGCGGTTCCAGTTCGTGGCACTGGATCACGGCGGTTTTGGCCGGTGAACTGATGGCGGTCACCGCCGCACCTGCGGCAGCCATCTTCCAGCTGTCCTTGCCTTGATGATCGATCTCGAAACGGTGAGCATCATGTTTCAGGGCTCCGACCGTCCAGCCGCGGGCACTCAGTTCGGCAATCAGTTTGACCAACAGAGTGGTTTTCCCAGTGCCGCTGCGGGCAACCAGGGTAACCACCGGTGGGGGGCTGTGCAAGCGCTCGATATCCTGCGGCCGATTCAGGTTGATCAGGGCCCGTCGCCAGCCGGAAGGTAAATCCTGTTCCTCCAGATAGCGGATTTTCATGTTGTCCGGCAGGTCGATCAGGCGGAGCTGGTTTTTTTGCAGACGCGTTTCTATCTGCGGCAGGATCTCACGGTGGTAGCAGGCGATCAGCGGTTCAACGCCGTAGCGGGTTCGCGGGATAACGGCCTGCACTCCATCTCGCTGTGCCAGCAGAGTTTGCAGCAGCTGCGGCGAGGGGCAGGGCAGGTCGCAGGGCAGAACCAGAACCCATTCGGTGGCGGCATTTACCAGGGCATTGTGCAGGCCGCCGAGGGATGATCCGGGGTAGGTGTCGGCAAAACAAGGGAGGTCTGCCGGGGCCGTATCCGGTCGTTTGCCGGCGATCTGCAATTGGGTGCAAACCTGAGCGAGGGCCTGGTGCACGCGTTCGAATAACGGCTGGCCATGAATTGAAAGCGCCGCTTTGTCTCGGCCCATGCGGGTGCTTTTGCCGCCGGTCAGGATAACACCGGTCACGTCTGATTGCGGGGAGTGAATGTCGATAGGCAGAATTTGCATAACGCATATAATATGGGAAATAATATGTTTGTCAAGGAGGAGCGAAAGGCAAAAAGCAAATGACTCAAGAATTTTTCTTTTAGATGTTGCACTATATCCGCCTACGCGGATATAGTGCCTGATATGAAGCATACCGCACGATTTTTCAAAACCCTGGCGGATGAAACAAGGCTGAGGATTCTGGTGCTGTTGGAGCAGGGTGAACTTTGTGTCTGCGACCTGATGGCGGTTCTGGCTCTGCCGCAGTCAACCGTGTCTCGACATCTGGCGACCTTACGTCATGCCGGTCTGGTTGATGATCGTCGACAGGGTGTCTGGATGTATTATCAACTTGCTGCTGGGGATACTGCGGTCGTTGCCAACCTGTTGCCGGTATTGCGTCCGCTGCTGGCAGAACTTCCAGGGGCGCAGACAGACCTTGACGCGCTTGAAAAATATCTGCAACAAAAGCAGGAAGCTGCCTGCAGGTGAAGCGTTTTTTTACGGTCTTTACATCCGCTTATGCGGATTTAATGGGAGGATGGGAGATGAAGAGAGTTCTGTTCTTATGCACCGGCAATTCCTGCCGCAGCCAGATGGCCGACGGCATCATCAATCAGGATTTTGCCGGACAGATTGAGGCTTTTTCTGCCGGGACCGCACCGCACGGACTGAACCTGAAGGCGGTACAAGTGATGGCCGAGATCGACATCGATATCAGCCTCAACAGTTCGGATCATATCAGCAAGTATGAAGGACAAGCCTTCGACTATGTCATCACTCTCTGTGGCGATGCCAACGAAAAATGCCCGGTTTTTTTCGGCGGAACAGAACGGATTCATATCGGCTTTGACGACCCGCCCAGGGCGACCGGCACCGATGACGAGATCCGCAATGTCTACCGTCGGGTTCGCGACGAGATCCGGCAGCAACTGGGGGATTTTTTTCGCAGAGAGCTGAAAAGATAGCCATGAAAGGCACAGTTCTTTTGCCTCAGGATGTCTCGGGAAAACCCCGGATTCAGACTCTGACATTCTGAAGGAATCCTGAGGCTAAAGAATTTAGACTGAAAGGGATCAAACCCATGGCCAAAGGCTTGACAAAAAAACTTTCCTTCCTCGACCGTTATCTGACCCTGTGGATTTTTCTCGCCATGGCTGTCGGCGTCGGCAGCGGTTGGCTCTTTCCGGGCATTAAAGATGTCGTCAATGCTTTTAGTGTCGGTACGACCAACATTCCGATTGCCATCGGGCTGATCCTGATGATGTACCCGCCGTTGGCCAAGGTGCGCTACGAGGAGTTGGGTGAGGTTTTTCAGAATAAGAAGATTCTCGGCATCTCGTTGATTCAGAACTGGATCATCGGCCCGGTGCTGATGTTTATTCTCGCCATCGTTTTTCTGCATAACTACCCGGAGTACATGGTCGGCCTGATCATGATCGGTCTGGCACGCTGCATCGCCATGGTCATTGTCTGGAACGAACTGGCCCGGGGTAACACCGAATACTGTGCAGGGTTGGTCGCCTTCAATTCGGTCTTTCAGGTCCTCTTCTACTCGGTCTATGCCTGGTTCTTTGTTACTGTCCTACCGCCCTTGTTCGGGTTGGAGGGCGCGGTGGTGCAGATCTCCATCGGCCAGATTGCCGAGAGTGTCGCCATCTATCTGGGAATCCCCTTTGCTGCGGGAATATTGACCCGGATTGTTTTGGTCAAATCAAGGGGCCGCGACTGGTACGAAAAGACATTTATCCCCAGAATCAGCCCCCTGACCCTGGTGGCGCTGCTTTTCACCATTCTGGTCATGTTCAGCCTTAAAGGTGAGCTGATCGTCTCGATTCCGTTCGATGTGGTGCGTATCGCCATTCCGCTGCTGATCTATTTCGTGATCATGTTTCTGGTCAGTTTCTGGATGGGAGTCAAGGCGGGTGCCGATTACTCAAAAACTGCGACCGTGGCTTTTACTGCCTCCGGCAACAACTTCGAGTTGGCGATTGCGGTGGCAGTAGCGGTTTTCGGCCTCGACTCAGCGGTCGCCTTTACCGCAGTTATCGGTCCGCTGGTCGAAGTCCCGGCCCTGATCGGGCTGGTGAACGTGTCCTTCTGGCTACAGAAGAAATATTACGGAGTGCCGAGCTCGTCCCTTGCCTCTCATAAAAGTTCGTAAGATTGCACCGAAATTGATCTGCGATCTGGCACCGTTGAAGACAAGAGTGGTCAGTCCAGCGGTTTGCTCAGGGTAAAGGCACCACGGAGGTCTCCCTTGAGGTATCCGGTTGCCCGGTCCTCGGGATAAATCTTTTCCAGGGCCCGTTGCACTTGCGGGGTGATTTTTTCACCATGGCAACTCAAGCAAAGCCCTCCAGTGGGGATTGCCTTGAGAAAGCGAAAGCTGCGGCCTGTTTTGTTTTCGACGATGGCACTGCGGACCAACTTCGAGGCCGGGACGCCTTGTCGGTGCAGACGTTCAAATTCCTCCAGACCCGCTTTTTCCCAGGTATCAGGGCGATTGTCCGGGTTGCGTGTCCGCAAACTGGTCCGACCCACCTGCCAGCCGCTTGAATGGCCTACCTGTTCGGCAAATGCCGGAGCTTGCAGACTACAGGTTTCGATTGCCAGCACCGGACCACCTTCAGACATGGCGGTTTTCAGTGCCCCTTTCAGCTTGCTGACATAGGTCTTGACGACAGCACCAGCCTCGGCCTGCAGGACCGATTCGTCGGCTGCCAGTAGCAGCCCGGGGCAGAGCAGTAGCGCCAGAAAGAGCAACGAGCTGATATTTTTCATCTTGAACTCCATGTTTCATATCTGGAGGCTGTCGGATTTGCATCCGGATCATGGATAGTCAACAGCCTCCTGCAGTCGACGATCAGTGATGGATTGCCTGCTTTCGCTCAATACTATATGGGGAAAATGGAATATATATCAAGGTCAGCATGTCGGTCACCTGCTATAATTGTTGGAGGTGTGAGGGCGGATTCCAGGAAAGGGGATTTTATGGCCAGGGAATACATTCTTTCTGTCAGGGACGAGGCACGACTGGCGGCTTGGCATCATCAGGTGCAGGCGCGTAAAGATCAGGGACGTGGTGTCGGGCCCTGTATCACCATTTCACGCGAATTCGGTTGTCAGGCTTATCCGTTGGCGGCGGAACTGGCCAGGCGGTTGGGAGAACCCTGGGTTGTCGTCGATCGGGAAATCCTTGAAGAGGTGGCAAAGGCTTCAGGTTTTTCGATGGAGCAGATTGAAAAATCGCGTGATACGCCACCGGCCCTCAAGGCCATCTTTGCCATGTTTCTCGACAACAGTCATGCCGAAGAAACCCAGTTGTTCGAGCATTTGCAGCGGGCGATTCGCAAGTTTGCCGGGGCTGGGCACTGTATCGTTGTCGGCAGCGGCGGTGTTTTTGCTACCCGTGGAATGCGGAACAGCTTCCATTTGCGGCTGGTGGCTCCATTGCCGTTCCGGGTTGCCAAGATCATGAAAAGTCACCAGCTGGAAGAGCAACAGGCCGCTGATTTTGTCAGTCTGCATCAAAAGCAGCGCGATGATTTCGTTGCACGCCTCGCCGGTGAACGACTTGACGATCCCCTGCGTTTTCACCTGGTGCTTAACAACGGTTTCTTCAGCCCGGAGCAGATGGCGGTGATTGTTGAGCATGGACTTCAGCAGTTGCGCGGCAGCGATTGAAGGAGGACGCTTTTCTGTTGTTCAGTGAACGACGATCTGCAACTGGTGGGTTGAACAGCTGAGGCAGGGGTCATAGGCGCGAATCAGGGTCTCGACCCTTTGCTTGAGCTGTTCATCCGGCAGATCGAGAAGCTCGGGAAGCAGGGCTTCGATATCTTCTTCGATGCTGGCCAGGTTCTGCGCAGTCGGGATGATGCAATCGGCGCTGGTGAGCAGTCCGTTCTGGTCGTATGTGTAGGCGTGAAACAACAGGCCGCGTGGCGCTTCAACCGCAGCCATCCCTTCTCCGCCGCTTTTCGGCATCGCGGTTGTGCGCGCGGCATAAAACCCGTGCAGCAGCAGATCATCGATGACCTGGATTGCTTCTTCGACAAAATGAATCACTTCAACCAGCCGTGCTTTCAGGCCATGGAAGGGGTTATCGGTTTCAGCGTGTAATTGCAGCGCTGCAGCGACCTTGAGGGCCATGGGAGACAGTCGCGCAAAGCTGTTTTTGATCCGTGCCAGCGGGCCGACGCAGTAATGTCCGCGTTCGGTTCGGGCCATTTTAGCTGTTGAGTAGGGCAGGATATATTCGTCAATCGACGCCTTGAACTGTGCGACGCTCTGCTCAACGCCATGACTGCTGATGACCCGCCGGGCATGTAGCGGGTATTGATCCGCCGGGTCAAGACAGACATATTCTGCCGGGCGTGAGAACTCCGGGAACTCGAACCCGACAAAGAGTTCAACCGTTGCTTCAAGATCGGGCAGCGCGTCGACCAGCTCATGCCGCAGCTGTTTGAGATCACTCGCTTCAGGAAGCGACGAGAAACCGCCGATGGCGGTCGTGACCGGGTGGACCGGGCGACCACCGACAATTTCGCAGATGCGGTTAGCGGTCCGTTTTAGGCGCAGAGCGCGGCTGAACAGATCTCCGCGTTGGCTGATGAGTTGGAAAATACTCGGGATGCCGAGATAGTCCGGCGCCGCCATGAAGTAGAGTTGCAGCAGGTGGCTCTGCAGGATTTCACCCTGGCTGAGCAGACGCCGTAGCAAGCCGGCCCGTGGATCAGGCGCGATCCCCAAGGCGTTTTCGGTCGCCATTAACGAGGCCATGGTATGCGAGATGGAACAGACTCCGCAGACTCGCGCAACGATCGGGGCGATATCACTGTAATGACGCCCCTTGAGTATAGCTTCGAAAAAGCGCGGTGATTCAACGACCTCCAGTCGACAGGATGTGACTTTGCCTGCTTTGCGGTCGATAACCAGATGGGCATGACCTTCGATCCGGGTCAGGTGATTGAGGGTAATTTTGCGACTCATGGCTGTTCACCGATATTGAAGGTCCGGTACTGTTCGAGGATTTCTTCTACGCTCAGGCCGTGTTCCTCAAGGATCTGGTGGTAGGGCGTGGTGCGTGGGTTGTCGACCAGTCCACGGCAGCCGCGGCAGCGGTCGCCCCCTTCAATGCAGATGGCCCGGCAACCGGCACGGGTTACCGGGCCGAGACAGATTTCCCCGTAATCGAAGCTGCAGGGGTATTCGGCCAGTTTGCATTCGACACAGACCGCAAAATTGGGCAGTTCCGGATCGCGGTCCAAAAGCAGTGCCTGCAGCACGGCCAGAAACTCCTGGCCGTCGATCGGACAGCCGGGAATGCGATAATCGACCTTGACCACCTCGTGCAGCGGGACGGGTTTTTCAGTCAGAAGGTGTTTGGCATCGCAGGCGTAGACCTGCTGTCGCAGAGTGGCAACATCCTGATCGCTGCCGAGCAGGTTGATTCCGCCGTTGTCGGCACAGGCTCCAAGGGCCACCAGAGTTTTGCTGCGTTCACGGATATTTTGCAGTCGTTGACGATCCGCCGGGCGAGTAATACTTCCTTCGATAAAGGCAATATCAAGCCTGTCTGTGGTTTCGGACATCAGCTCACGAAACTCGACCACTTCGACCAGTTGCAGGACCTGCAGCAGATCATCCTCCAGATTCATGACGGTCAGCTGGCAGCCTTCACAACCGGTGAAATCAAAAAATCCGATCCGGCTCTTCATCGTTCGATTGCCTCGGCCAGGTGTTTGACGCTGCTGTAAGCGAAGATCGGGCCGCATTCACAGACGCAGATATTGTTGATCCGGCACTTGCCGCATTTGCCGAGACCGCATTTCATGTGGCGTTCAAGGTTCAGGTAGATATCTTCGTCAGCCAGCCCCAGTCGGAACAGCAGCGGGTTGATGTGCCGATACATCTCGGGGGGGCCTGAAACGGCGGCGATGGTGCGTCCGGCATTCATTTCAAGATCACGAAACAGCATGCTGATGTCGACGGCTGGAATGCCCCAGCAATTATTCTGTTCATTGACGGCGAAACGACAGTCGAGCAGTCCCGAATGATGCCAGCTGAGCAGATCATCCTGAAAGAGCAGGGACTCGATCGAACGGGCTCCGCAGAGCAGAGTGATCCGCCCGTAGCAGTCACGATTCGCCAGCAGGGTAAGCATCAGCGAACGCAGGGCGATCAGACCGCGACCACCGGCAACCAGCAGCAGGTCTTTTCCCGGCATGCGATCCAGGGGAAACCCGTTACCGAAGGGACCACGGATGCCGATACTGTCCCCGCTCTGAACCCGATGCAGTGATTGGGTCAGGGTGCCGGTGCGGCGGATTACCAGTTCGATTTCATCGCTGCCGTCAGGCGGGGAGGCGATCGAAAAGGGTGCTTCTCCCAGGCCGAAGACGGACAACTGCAGAAAACTTCCGGGTTGAAAGGTAAAACTCTGTGGCACTTTCAGCCTGAAGAGCCGGTCATGGTTTGAAAGTTCTTCAATCCGCTCGACCCGTGCCATCTGCGGCCGGTATTCACTGCCGGGACTGGTCTCCAGCTGTTGGAGCGGCGTCTGGTTGAAGAGCTGGTTCAAAACCTCGGTCGGCTTGATGCGGGCCAGGCACTCACGGCTGCAACGACCACAGCCGACACATGCCGTACGCTGGTACTTATCCCACAGATACTTGTATTTGCGGTAGAAGCGGTGTCGTTGACGGTCGGCCTGTCCCGAACGAAAATTGTCGCCGCTGTTGACCTGGGCAAACTGATCGAACTGGCAGCTGTCCCAGGTACGCACCCGCTGGCCTTCCTTGAGGTTCAACTCCAGTTTGTCCTGGACGTTGAAGCAGTAACAGCTGGGACAGAGCAGGGTGCAGCTGCCGCAGCCGAGGCAGTCCTGACCAAGTTTTTCCCAGATCGGATCATCGTAGGCATCCTTCATCAACAGCGGCAGGGATTCGGCTGGAAACTGCAGGCGATTCTCACACTCCTTGACCTGCAATGCCAAGGGGGCTTCGCGCGGGCCGGCTATGGTTGCCGGTGCGTGGTCGATGAGTAATCGACGGCCCCGTTCACTGCCGACCTGAATCAGGTAGCTGTTGTCGCGATGGTGAAAAAAAAGATCAAAACCACTGGCAATTCGATCTGTGCCGAGGCTGGTGCAGAAACAGTGTTCATCGGGAACACAATCGACTCCGATCAGCAGAGTCGATTCTCGTTTGGCGCGATAGGCACTGTCGGTTTCCCCTTCAAACAGGCAATCGTCGAGGATTTTGACCGCATGCAGATCACAGGGATGCATGCCGAAAAGGATGCGTGGTGGTGAGGCTTTTTCGGTTTTAAGCAGCACGTTGCCATCAAGTTTGAACCGGAACAGTTCATCCCAGTGGGGGAACAGGAATTTTTTGGGAGAGTGCACCGACGGCGAGAACTTCAACTCAAGGTCTGTGGCATCACTCAGATTGTCGAGGATGATGCGGCCCTTTTTGCGGCGTGGCGCGATTACGTCGTAGGCTTGCAGCAACGAGCGGACAAAACGCAAGAGCTCACTCTGGCCCATCGCCAGCCAGAGGGTCTCGTCCTGCGGTTCTTGCAACGTTGTCGGGAACAGGTTCAAGGGCACGAATTTAAAAACCGCAAAGAGAATAAATTTACCGGATACCGGGTCGGTCGAGCAGAAGCCAAGTATATGCCGCCGAGGGTTTTTGGGTCAACTTGGGTCAAGGTTATCGGGATGCAGATGGTTAATGTTGAATGCCTGGAGGTTGGCAGTGCTGCAGAGCCCCTGTCTTTCGCAGGCGGCTTGACTTTCAGTCAGAAAATCTATAGAAATCAAGAACTAGCCGGGGGGTGTTTGGAAAAAACTGCAAGACCGCCTCCCGCGATTCTTGTGGTTTTTTTTGTTCAAGTTAACTCTAAAGAGCAGGAGG
>JAJRWF010000143.1 GCA_024276905.1 Deltaproteobacteria bacterium | reverse complement strand
GAGGAATCAAATGGCTTTTCCACCTGACATTCACGCATGGCACGGACATCAGCCAGACCCATGCCGTAAGCAGAGAGAACGCCGGCGAAAGGATGCAGAAAAATCCGCCCCATCCCCAGAGCGTCTGCAACCAGACAGGCATGCTGACCACCTGCTCCACCAAAGCAGTTCAGAGTGTATTCCGTGACATCATAACCACGTTGCACTGAAATCTTCTTGATCGCATTGGCCATGTTGATAACAGCGATTTTGAGGAAACCCTCTGCGACTTCTTCTACCGCAGGCACAGGAGCTGCCGTTGCCTGCGCAATTTTTTTTGCCATTTCCGCAAATTTTTCACGCACCACGCTGGCATCAAGCGCTTGATTCGCCTGTGGCCCGAAGACTTTGGGGAAATGCCGGGGTTGAATCTTGCCGAGCATCACGTTGCAGTCAGTCACAGTCAACGGACCACCCCTTAAGTAGCTTGCTGGCCCTGGGTTTGCCCCGGCAGAATCAGGGCCGACGCGATACCTTGAACCATCAAAATGCAGGATTGAACCACCACCTGCGGCCACAGTATGAATATGCATCATAGGGGCGCGCATACGCACACCAGCGACCGTTGTGTCGAAGCTGCGTTCAAACTCACCGTTGTAGTGTGCAACATCGGTTGAGGTGCCCCCCATATCAAAGCCGATTATCTTTTCGTAGCCACTCATCAACGCGGTTCGCACCATACCAACCACCCCACCTGCGGGACCTGAGAGAATCGCATCCTTCCCCTGAAACAGCTTGGCATCCGTCAGACCACCATTTGATTGCATGAACATCAACCTGGAGTCCTCACCAAGTTGATCGGCAACCTGATTCACATAGCGGCGCAGAATCGGCGATAAATAGGCATCTACGACTGTTGTATCCCCGCGCGAAACCAGCTTCATCAAGGGACTGACCCGGCTACTGACTGAAATTTGAGTGAACCCGATCACAGCAGCAGCGTCTGCAACCTGCTGCTCATGAATCGGGTTGGAATAACCATGCATAAAGGCAATCGCGACCGCACGAATCCCCTTCTGATACGCCTGCTCCAAACCCTGGCTGGCGGCATCCAGGTTCAATGGAGTGACCACCTGCCCTTGAGCATCAAGCCGTTCTTCGACCTCAAGGACCTCTTCGTAGAGAAGTTCAGGCAGAACAACGTGGCGTTCAAAAATCCGGGGCCGGGCTTGATAACCGATCCGAAGTGCATCTCCAAAACCTCTGGTTGTCACAAAAAGAGTCCTGTCACCCTGACGTTCGAGCAAGGCGTTGGTCGCAACGGTTGTTCCCATTTTGACATGTTCAATCATGCCCAGAGGAATCACTGCATCTTTCTTGAGTCCGAGAAGCATACGTATGCCATGGACAGCGGCATCCCGATAGTTTTCCGGGTTCTCAGACAACAGCTTCAGAGTCGTTAACTGTCCCTCCGGGCTCCTGGCCACGATATCGGTAAAAGTTCCTCCACGGTCAATCCAGATTTGCCATTTTTTCATTCGCGCTTCTCCCGCAGTTTGAACTTGACGGCTTTGTTCTCTCAGGGTAAAACCCTTTTATAGTTACTTTGTTGACTTTTTATCTACGTTTTGTCAGTATCGTGCAAGCGTGCCATTGCAAACACCAAAAGTCAACATGAGACTTGACGAAAAACATGTTGTCACTTTCGTGCCAAATGAAACTTGATATTATGGATTCTGTTTGTTTTTCACGAGGTTAAAAAAAAGAAACCCTATTAGCGCAATGTGCTCACAGCTAATAAAATCCGTTTCATTTTTATCTGAGAAGTCAGGTGATACCATAGACGAATGTCTATAATGGTGTTTCAAATTGGTGGATGTCCGCCGGAGCAAACCAAGCCCAGAAAAGGAGAGTCGTCATGAAACCCTTAGGTCGAAAACTTATTCTTACAGTTGCATGCGTGGTAGGAATCTGTAGTTTTGCGGCATCAAGCTTCGCCACAACCTGGGATATGCCAACTCCCTACCCGGATAAAACCTTCCATACCGTGAACATTATTCAATTTGCCACCGATGTAGAAAAAGCAACCGGGGGCAGTCTCAAAATCAAAATCCATTCAGCCGGTTCACTCTTTAAACATCCTGAAATTTCGAAGGCGGTTCGTGGCGGACAGGTCCCCATTGGAGAATTTTTCCTTTCACTGCTATCAAACGAGAATGCGGCCTTTGGGACAGACTCTCAGCCTTTCCTCGCCACCAATTACCAGGAGGCCAGAAAACTCTGGGCGGCCCAGAAACCCGTCATCACCAAACTGCTGGACAAACAGAACCTGATGCCGCTCTTTTCTGTGCCATGGCCACCACAGGGTCTGTACACGAAAAAAATGATCAACAGTGTTGATGATCTGAAAGGAATAAAATTCCGCGCCTACAATGCGACCCTGGAAAAATTCACCAACCTGGTCGGTGCCGCCCCCACTCAGATCGAAGTTCCCGATATCCCGCAGGCGTTCGCAACGGGCAGGGTCGATGCGATGATTACCTCTCCTTCAACCGGAGCCAACTCAAAAGCCTGGGATTTCATCACCCACTATACCGATATCCAGGCATGGCTGCCTAAAAACATTGTTGTCGTGAACAAGCGCGCATTCCGCAAGCTCAGTCAGACAGAACAGCAAGCCGTCCTCTCTGCCGCAGCAACGGCAGAAAAACGTGGGTGGGAAATGAGCCAAAAAGAAACAACCACCAAAACCGCCATTCTCAAGAAGAACGGCGTAATTATTGTGACTCCGAGTAAAGCACTGATGGACGGGCTTAAAAAAGTCGGTGGTCAGATGCTGAAAGACTGGAAAAAGAGTGCTGGCCCCGAAGGTGAAGCCCTCTTGAAGGCTTACCGTAAATAATGCGTGCAAACCTCATGGGGATCCAACCACGGATCCCCATGAGGTTTTGATGATGGCCCTATGAAATCAGAAAATAAAAGCATCTTGCGGAGAGCCCTGAACAGACTCTATCTGAGTAGCGGCTGGTTGGCCGCCGCCAGTATTGCGGCTATCTGCTTGCTCGTGCTCTGCCAAGTATGTCTAAATGCAGTGGATCGCTTAAGCGGCATAATCACCGGGTCGGCAATTGGCCTGACGATACCCTCCTATGCCGACTTCACCGGGTTTTTTCTCGCAGCGGCGTCTTTTCTGGCCCTGGCACACACCCTTAGGCAGGGTGGCCATATCCGGGTAACCCTGCTCATTTCACACTTCAATGCCAGACTACAACGCATTGTCGAAATCTGGTGCCTGCTGCTCTCTTCCGCAGTGGCACTGTACTTCACCTGGTACACATTCTTGCTCATCCGTGAATCCTATACCTACCATGATCTTTCTTCGGGAATGATCGCTGTCCCGATCTGGATCCCGCAATCGACAATGCTGCTGGGTCTGGTTGTTTTATCCATCGCTCTCCTTGACGAATTCGTCTGCGCCCTCCGGGGCAGACCGCCGAGTTACGCCGGGGCCGGGGAAAACCTGCTTGCGAAAACCGATGACGAACCTGCCCCGTAACATCCTGGAGAGATGGCATGTCTGAACTGAGTATGACGATATTTTTGTTGCTCGCCCTCTTCATTCTTCTGGGCAGTGGTATCTGGGTCGCTTTCTCATTATTGACTGTCGGCATGATCGGGATGGCGGTTTTTACCGATGCGCCCTTAGGTGAGGTTCTGGCCACGACTGTCTGGGGAGCCAGCAACTCCTGGTCCCTGGCGGCTCTTCCCCTGTTTGTGTGGATGGGAGAAATCCTCTTCCGATCTCGGCTCTCGGAGGATATGTTTGCCGGACTCTCGCCCTGGCTGACCCGTCTTCCGGGCCGATTGCTTCACGTCAACATCCTCGGCAGTGGGATTTTCGCGGCGGTTTCAGGGTCATCGGCAGCCACCGCGGCCACTATCGGCAAAATGTCCATTCCTGAGCTTAGCAAACGAAAATATCCCACCAACATGGTCATTGGCACCCTTGCCGGATCAGCCACCCTTGGCTTACTCATACCACCGTCCATCATTCTGATTGTCTATGGAGTCGCGACCGAACAATCCATCGCCAGGCTCTTTATCGGTGGCATCCTGCCCGGTTTGTTATTAATTTCACTGTTTATTGGTTATGTTGTGATCTGGTCACTTCTGCACCCGGATCAGATTCCGGCAGGGGAAGAGGTTGTTTCTTTTAAAGAACGGATAAATCGTTCTCAACGACTGATTCCCGTGATCCTGCTTATTTGTGGTGTGATTGGGTCGATTTACACTGGCATTGCCTCACCCACGGATGCCGCGGCAGTGGGGGTCGCCCTGTCACTGCTCCTTTCAAAATATACCCGAACCCTCAACCGTCAGACCTTTCTTGACGGTTTAATGGGCGCAACAAAAACCTCCTGTATGATCGCCTTTATTCTTACAGGGGCGGCCTTCCTGACTGTCGCCATGGCTTTTACCGGCATTCCACAAATGCTGGCCCTCTGGATTGCGGACATGGGGCTTTCCCCCTATGCACTGCTCGGGGTGCTTACCCTTTTCTTCGTCGTTCTGGGTTGTTTTCTGGATGGGATTTCGGTCGTTGTCCTGACGACATCTGTGATCATGCCGATGGTCGAGCAGGCCGGGATCGACCCTTTCTGGTTTGGGATTTTTGTGGTTATTGTTGTTGAAATGTCACAGATAACCCCGCCGGTTGGCTTCAATCTCTTTGTTATTCATGGACTGACCGGGCTGAACATCCTGCGTGTGGCCTATGCGGCAATTCCTTTTTTCCTGCTTTTACTCCTGGCGCTCATCCTTATTGTTGTGTTCCCAGCCATCGTGACAATCCTGCCGGACCTGATGGGTGGCTGAGTTCAACCGTCAAACTCTACAATGAAGCGGCCGCCCTTGATGCCTGATCATAAAGTCCCGAGAGCAGGCGCAACAGTGAGGCTGCCTCACTGATCTCACTACCGTCCTTCTCCAGTGTTCTATAGACCGAGGTCAGGCACCGCTCGCGAATCTGCCGATACTCCTTGCAGGCATCCGCTCCTGCGACCGTAGTCGTATAGAAAATCTCCTTGCCCCGCTTTTCTTTGCCCACAAGATTCAACTTTACCAGTTTTTTTAAAGAGTAGTTCACCGTGTGGCTATCTTCAACGTGAAGAACAAAGCAGATATCAACGAGTCGTTTTTCCCGATTGCGATGATTCACATTGTGCAAAACGAGCACATCGAGTGGGCTGAAATCCTGGTAGCCGGCCGCATTCATACAGCGAACCATCCACCGCGTGAAGGCATTATTCGCGATAATCATGCCGTATTCAAATTCACTGAGATGCCAGCTGTCTGGTGACGTCAGATGTTCAGACGAGACAATCGGAACCGGTGGCATCAGAGAGTCTTCATTCCTAACCATTTCGTATCCATCCTCCAATCAATTATTCCGAGACCGCAATAAAAAATTGATGACAACGGCCCCGCCAGGTTATCGATGGGGCCGTTGTCATGACACTGATCATGCGACAAATTACTTCGCTTCAGGCTGCGGCTTACTCATCGCCTTGATCCCCATTGTGTTGATCAGGGAATTGATGTCGGTAGTCTTGAGGTTCATCCCGCCACCTGAAATCGGCAGCAGCAGAATCTTCTTGCCCTGCAATGCTTCTGCGACCCGCAGTTTGACCATGGTCTCACCACCGGCCCCGGCCAACGCCTTGTTCATCTGGGAAATTCCCTGAGCTTCAGCCTTGCCTTCAGCCTTGATGGCATCGGCAAGAAACTTCTGTTTCTCATAGTAGGCATCGGCCTCAATCTTGGCCTTGGCGTAGACTCCGTCAGCATCAGCGACCAGTTTATTGACCTCGCCTTTGGCCATTTCAAGCTCCTTAAGATACTCCTCACGGGCAGCATTCTGAGCCGACTTGTTCTTTTCGACCATCTGATCGGCAATTTTCTTGTCCTCAATCGCCTGCTGATACTCGGCATTGAAGCGGTAATCCTTGGTTAACACCCGTTCGACAATAATACCGTAGGGTCCGAGGATCTTCTGCAGACTCTCCTTGGCCTGCTCGGCCTTGGCCTGACGCGTCTCGGTGATGTAGAACTCTTCCGTCTCCAGCTCACCGAAGATATCTCGCGGCTTGCTGCGGGCAATGGTCCGCACCACCTTGTCGCGCAAGGCCTTATCACTGGTGGCAACATGCTGCAGAATATAAGGTGCCATTTTCGGGTCGATGCGGTAGGCGATAATCACATCGAGACTGATGTCATTACCGTCGATGGTTTTAAACAGCAGGTCATCCTTCGAGTTGCGATCACCACGGCGTACTTCGGCCGTCATCTCAAGGTTCTGCAGCTTGGTGTCAAAGGTGTGCCAGTCGTTGATAAACGGCAGAAAGAACGTGGTTGAGCCGGGGGGATAAATTTTATCCTCAACCCCTTGATCGCCAAAAAGCGCAAACTTGACGGTGCGTACGCCGACTTCGGTCTTACCGGTACTGTTCAGCACACAACCGGAGAGGAAAAAACTCGACAACAGGATCAGAGTCAGTAACAGATTTTTCATTTTTTTCCTCCCTGACGTACGTCAAACATCTTCAAGGTACGATCAAGGTCCAGCGGGTTGACTCCGGACTGGCCGTCACTCGGCAGCACGATGATATCGAGCCCTTTATAGACATCGGCCATCTTCAAGCCAACCATGCGGTCGGAACCTTTGCCCTGCAAGGCGGCATTTTTCAGCTTGATTTTCTGCGCCTCGGCAAGCTTAACCAGCAGATCAGCTTCGGCCTCCTTGGTCCGGACATAGCGATCCTTTTCGGCAATCCGCTTGGTGACATAAGCCTGACCACTCTCCATCTCGACCGCCACCGTAACCTTGCCTTCCTGCACAATTTTCTTCAGCGCAGCGTCTTCTACCGCGGCCCGACCTTCAGCCTGGTTCTTGAAAACCAGTTGGTCCTTGAGTTTTTTCTCTTCGATATTCTTCTGGATTTCATCGCTATACCGGAAATAACGCACCAGCACCTGCTCGACCTCGATCCCCTTGAGCTTAAGCTCGGCATTCAACAGGTCTTTGGCCCTCTCGGTCTTGGCGACCCGCAGCGGGCTGTTATAGAACTCTTCGGTGGTTAATCCGCCCAGAGTCGCCTTAAGCGCCGGTTCGGTTTTGGGAATGATTCCGTTATCCTCAAACAAGCGCCCGGGGCCAATGGTGGTAAAAACCATGTAGGGATCAACAATTTTGTACAGGATCGAAACATCGACATTGACGAAGAAACCATCTGAGGTCTGGATATATGCGGCCCGCTCAATCCGCGCGAAGCGTGAAGCGGTCCGTGGATAATCGGTCAACTCCAGCACCTGGATATCCCGCGGCATGGTCTCCATCTCCTGCAGGCCGGGGATAACGAAATGGAGGCCTGGTCCATAGACCTTCTCCTGGACCCCCTTGTTGAAGCCCATGCGCACGATCTTGATCCCGTACTCGTTCGGCAGGACATAGACGTAAGCCATCTTGAAAACCAGCAGCAACAGGATCAACAACGGCAGCAACAGCGACCCTTTACTGAAAATTTTTCCAAAGCGACCGTAGAAGCCCTGAAACTGTTCCTTCTTTTTACGTATCAACGCATCGATGTCAATGACGTTCGGATCATTATCCATTTAGATCTCCTGAAAAAGGGTTATTTGACCCAGAGGGTTTTAATATTCACGAATTCGCGGATCCCGTAATGTGAAAGCTCACGGCCGTAACCCGAAAGTTTGATCCCGCCGAAAGGGACTCGCGGATCACTTTTGCTCATGCCATTAACAAAAACCCCCCCGGTTTCGATCTGCCGGGCCACAGCCAGCCCACGAGCCGAATCCCGCGTCCAGACCGAACCCGCCAGGCCGAATTCGGAATCGTTGGCGACCGCAATCGCCTCGGCTTCATCCTCGACCCGGATAACGGTAGCGACCGGACCGAACAGTTCCTGATGCCAGGCAACCATCCCCGGTTTGACCTCCGTCAGAATAGTCGGGGGATAGAAACAACCCTCAGCGTCCAGGGGGGCACCGCCCAGGTGCAGTGTGGCTCCGGCAGCAACCGTATCGAGGACCTGCTGATGAAGTTCCGCCATCAGATCAGGGCGTGACTGGGGGCCGACATCGGTTGCCGGATCTAGAGGGTCCCCGGTTTTCAGACCCTGCATCGCTGCGGTAAACTTTTCAAGAAACGCGTCATAGATGGCATCGACGACAATAAAGCGCTTGGCGGCAATACAGCTCTGCCCCGAGTTAACACAACGGGCCAAAGCCCCGACGGCTGCCGCCTCATCAAGATCGGCGTCGTCGAGCACAATATAGGCATCACTGCCACCCAGCTCCATCACTGTTTTCTTGAGCATTTCTCCGGCCTTGCCAGCCACCTTGCGCCCGGCAAGATCACTACCGGTCAGGGTCACTGCGACGACGTCCTTATGCTCAATCACCGCCGCCACCTGTCCGGAACCGATCATCAGACTGCGAAAAACATTGACCGGAAAACCGGCGTCCGTAAAAACCTGTTCGATCGCCAGGGCACACTGCGGAACGTTTGATGCGTGTTTCAACAGACCGGTATTCCCCGCCATCAGGGCCGGAGCGGCAAAACGGAACACCTGCCAGAAGGGGAAATTCCACGGCATGACCGCCAGGACAGTCCCGAGGGGTTGAAAAGCGACCAGGGTTTGCGTGGCATCACTCTGCAACGACTCGTCGGCCAGCATCTCTGCTGCCTGCTCGGCGTAGAAATCACAAACGGCGGCACATTTACCGACTTCGACAAGCGCTCCGGAAATCGGCTTACCCATTTCCAGCGCCATAAGGCGCGCGAATTCTTCGCTACGATCACGGAGAATCCCGGCCGCTTTTTTCATGAATACCGCGCGTTCAGCAAAACTGGTTTTTTTCCACAACGGCCAGGCCGCAGCGACATCGTCAACCACCTTCAGGGTTTTCTCAACTGGCCATTCTGTGAAACTTTGCAGCAGCTCTCCGGTCGCCGGATTCAACGATTCGAGGGGCATGGTTTCTCTCCTGTTGTTGAAAGAATGAATAGCAAATCTTAAAAGCCCGTAAAGAGGGCCTGATTTGAATCGGACACAGCATCTGAAGTCTGCAGGATTTGGCCTCAGGTTTCAAGTTATAGTCACTATAAATCGACAGAGATTATTGCCGAGAACATCAATCTGAGCTAGGGTAACACACAAACACAAACTTAAAAGGATTGATCTTGAGCTACTACGTCCGACAGAGCTTTTTTCGGCGCAATTCATTGCGTGGCCATTCACTGGTACAGATACTGATTTACGTCAACCTGGCTCTTTTCACCCTGATGGTCCTGCATGGCACCATTTTAGGTCTGCAGATGCGGGCAATCTTCAGTCCACCGACCCAGTTACTCCTTCATTGGGGAGGTCAATTCTGGCCGCTGGTCGTCCAGCAGGAACAGTGGTGGCGCTGTATTACCTACGCGTATACCCACGGTGGCCTGATTCATATCGGCTTCAACATGATGGTTCTCTACCAGGTCGGACCGCTGCTCGAAAGTGAAATCGGCTGGCCGCGGCTCTTCACTCTCTACACGCTGTGCGGACTGATGGCAACCTTTGCCGGATACTTCTGGCATCCGATGGTTCCGGTTGTCGGTGCCTCAGGAGCCATTTTCGGCATGATCGGTTTTTCGGTCAGCTACTTCCACCGCATGGGAGGGGCGGTAGCGATCCAGCAACGCAACTTCATGTTCCAGTGGGCAGTCATGGCCTTTATCTTCGGGCTGATGCTCGGAGCCGACAACGCTGCGCACCTCGGCGGCCTGTTGACCGGAGCCGCTTTCGGCTGGCTGGTCCCAACCAGCATTCGCGGCCAGCGCAAGACGGAAAGCCTGTTCAGAAACCTGGGCTGGGCCTGTGTCGCGCTGACGGCCATCAGCATTATCGCCATTCCATTCAGTTGGCTGTAGTAAAAAATGGCCAGAGAGAGAATTCCCGTCACCCAGGCCATCCGTCAATTACGTCGCAACAAGATCGACTTTTCCCCGCGTCCCTACAGGTACGAAGAACGCGGCGGCACCGCCTGCAGTGCCCGTGAGTTGCAGGCTGACGAACATCAGGTGATCAAAACCCTGGTGATGGAAGATGAGAATCGACAGCCGCTGATCATACTGATGCACGGCGATCTGGAAGTTTCGCTAAAGAAACTGGCCAGACAACTCGGCGTCAAGCAGATATCCCCCTGCTCCCCTGAAAACGTGGGGATCTTGACCGGCTATCAGACCGGCGGCATCTCCCCCTTCGGAACGCGCAAGACCCTGTCGATCTACATCGAAAAAACGATTCTGGCCCTCGATAAAATCTATATCAACGGCGGCAAACGGGGATTTTTGATCGAAATCAGCCCGGCAGATCTCGTCAGAGTTCTGAATCCGCTTGAAGTTGAAGTGGGGGTTTAGGGAAAAGGTAAAAGAGATTTAGCTTTTTTCCTGCAACAGCGCGGCAGTATCAACCGGATCGATCTGATCGCGGCTCAAAAATTCGATCGCGTAGCGTTCATAAAGCTTTTCTTCCACAAATAAGCGATAAAGGTCAGGATCAACCTGGCCTTCGTCTACCATCTCGCGCAGAATTTGCAGCGCCTGGTTAAGACTGTTGCGTTTCTTGTAGGGCCGACTGCCTGCACTGACCGATTCAAAACGGTCGGCAAAAGCCAGAATCCGGGTCTGCATCAGCATCTGCCCACTGTTTAACCCGGCGGGGAAACCTTGTCCGTTATGATATTCGTGGTGTGCTCCGGCAATTTCAGGCACCCGGGCAAGTTCTTCCGGAAACGAGAGCATATCGAGCATATTGATTGTCGAAACCACATGGTGGTTAATCATCTCACGCTCTTCGTCGGTAATTGTTCCCCGCACCACCATCAGGTTGGTTGCCTCGTCATCCGTAAGAACCGGCATCTCCTCACCCTGTCGATCCACCCAGCGGTAGCGATCGGCAATTTCACCTACGCGCCGGGTTTCATCCTCGCCCAGCGGGTTGCGTCCACGATTGCAATCGGCAAGAAAACGCAGATCGTCGAGCATCTGCTGTGCATCTCCCCCCGGGTCCGGGATTTCCACTTCAGCAGATTTTTCCGCGGTGCGCAGGCGTATGATTTCCAGATCACGCCGCAGAATCTCGAACCGGGTTCGTACCAGATCAAAACGATCGAAAGTACGCTCAAGTTTGGTCGCCTTGTCGGTAATATGAATCGGTGTGATCAATTTGCCGATATCATGCAACCAGGCAGCGACCTCAAGTTCATAGAGCTCAGCATCACTGAAACGGACAGTCCTGAACGCAGCTGACCGGCTTGCCGAAACGGCCCGTGCCAGCATGATAGTCAGCACCGGAACTCGGCGACAATGGTCTCCCGCAAAGGGAGACTTCTCGTCGATAGCACTGCCGATCAGCTGAATCAGTGATTCAAACAGTTCACTCAATTCGCGCCGACAGTGCATCCGTACGCGTCCCGAGGCTGCCTGTTGAGTCAGAATTTCTGCGGCAGCCTGCTCCTCATCCGAAAAAGGTGTCCGCCCTTCGGCATGTTCAATCCGGAGCAACTCGACAATCTGTTCGGCGCGCCCCTTACGACCGGCCAACGGCAACAACAAGCTGGAGATAACCCGCTGTCCCATCTCAACTTCGACCAGCCGCAGATGGGAAAAATCGAAATCACCTGCCCGGACCGGATCGTTGCAGCAAATCGCCTGGCGCTGCTGCAGAATCTGTGCGACTGCAGTCCGCTGTCGGCCGCCATTTTCTCCTGTTCCCCAGACAACATCCAGGGGCGGAGCCGAGGGAGAAAATATCCCCTCAGGCAGACAAAGTGTGGACTGCCAATGCTGCGCTGCAACTGGTTGCAGCAACACGGCCAGATCGGCCCCACACAGCTGGCGCAGCTCTTTGAGTAAAAGGCGATCAGCATCTTCGGGCTCTACTGCGGCCGCCATAGCAGCTGAAGCCTGCTGTAACTGTTTCAGGAGTTTAAACATCACCAAAATCTCTGGATAAGAAGATCCGCTGCTGCCATCAATCCCGCCTGAATCAGCGAGGCACTCACTGATTCAGATTCAAGTCTAACGGTATGCCGGATAAATGCAAGAAAATCAAGCAGATGACGGACAACCGCAAGGCGCAGGCATTGCTGCGGCTGCAAAATTCACCCACATGGGTGAAAGATACTGTTTTCACACTGCTTTCGACCTTTTTTTGCGCGAAAACAAGACAATCTGTAAAAGGGTGCTAGCATTTATATCATCACACCTATTTTCACAGGGAGTTTCGGTATGAATCAGGAAGTTCACACCAGTTTGCTCCATCGTGCACGCCTTAAAACCCTGCTGAAAAGGGCCTTTTTGGTCATTCTCGGCCTTTTTGTTGTCTACAGTTGCATCGCCCTGTTCTACGCCAGCCGTACCATCTACAAGGTCCGTCGCAACTATGCAATCATCGTCGAAACCCTGTCCGGTGAACGCATTGCGGTCACCGAGGTCGGCTGGCATATCCGCCTGCCTATTTTCACCCGTATTGAGCTGGAAGTCCCGCTGATGAATCAAGAGCTGCACCTCGGCAGCTCCTCCAGCCCACGACGCATCATGTCAAAGGGCAATGTCACACTCTGGGCCAGTGCGATGATGACCTACCGGATTCGTGATCTCGAACGCTGGGGAATCGAAAATCGTTCACCGAAAACCCTGCTGCAAAATGACTTTGACGGTCTGGTCAAGGATGTGATGCAGAGTGAATCGATCAACGAACTGATCTCTGACCGCGAGCGGATCAAGGAACAGATCTACCGCAGCCTCAAGGACCGGCCGCTCAACAAGGGTGGCCTGACGCTTGAGGACAAATACGGCATCAGCGTAGTCTCCTTTGTCCTGCGTGATACCAGCTACGGTGACAAACTCTCGGCAGCCAGTGAAGAGAAGAAGCGCCGCGAACTGATCGCCGAGGCCGAAAATTATGCGGCCGACCTTGAAGCGAGCCGAACGCGCAAACTCTATGCCGCCTACCGCGACTCGATTCGTGACATGCGCCAGTCACTGGGGCTCGATCGCCGGAGTGATCCCTACCTGTTTGATTTTCTCAACCAGCAGAAATGGGCCGCCGCGTATCAGAAAAATCAGCAGGGCCAAAACACCTTTGTTCTTAACAACAGTGGCTCAGCGACCGGCATCACCCTGCCGCCACTGCCACCGCCTGAACTTCAGGTCGAACAACCGACCGATCAGACAGGGCAGGCACTTCCCCGGCAACAGCAGATAAGGGACGACCATGCCGCAGATACGCAAAACCAGGACGCCGGTTTACGTCAGCCTTTCAGAACCGCGAATTGAGCAGATCGAAGAACTGGTAGAGGGCTGGGGGACTGAAACCAGGCGTTTTGTGCTGCGACGTCTGCACCAGCATGACCCGAGCCGCTCCTTGACCCAGCGTCTCGGACGGCGCTTGCGCCGCCTCTACAAACGTCCGCAACGCGATTTCAGTTTTCTCCGCGACCCACGCAAACTTAACGACTGGCACCAACGCTTTGAAGCCGCTGGTTCACAGGATGCCAGTGCCGCGTGGAACCGAATCCTGACCAAGGAACTCGCCCCCGAAGATTTTTATTACCTCTGTTACCTGCTTGAACGTGAGACAATCGACACCTTTGTTCCGCCCGACATCCGCGACATCTTTGAAAGGCTTTATCACAGCTATATTCTCAAGGAGTACAGCGAAGATCCCAAGGTGCCACGGGCACCGCTTGTGCTGGTGATCGGCAACTCCGGCAGCGGCAAGAGTGCCACGGTCAAACAGGCAATCGAAGAGGTTTTCTTCGCCTCAGAAGTCAAAGCGGTGATTGACCTGAAAGCCAAACGTGAAGAGGTGATGGCAGACCAGCCGATCTGGCGCAGTCTCGAAGAGGTCGATCTTGAGCTCGCCATCCGCATCGAACGGCGTCGCAAAAGAGCCCGGTTGCGCTTCTTTTCACGCCTGCCGATCATCCGCTACCTCTTCCGCAACCGGATCAGCGCAGCACTCTCAACCCTCGACGAAGAAGGAATTCAGGTCGACTACGCTGAAATCACTCCCAATGATTACCAGACGGCCTGGGCCGGAGAGCCCGGCAACTACTTGCGTACGGCCATGGGACACCCGCGTAAACTGGCATTGCGCCACCTGGAGGAAGCCCACAGTGCCTTCGGTAAACCGGACCAGATGAGTACGGTCAAGGGTCAGCAGAGCTCACTGGTCGACGCCGCCAATATCATCATCGACGAAATTATCCACGGTAAGCGTGACTGCATCATGATCGCCACCACCGATCAGCCCGAGCAACTCGACCCGGCCATCTACCGGCGCTTTGTTGAACGCGGCCTGGTCATCGACCTCAACGAGGCCTGGGAAGACCCGGTCAACCTGCGGCAGGTCGTCTGCCTTGAACTGCGGCGCAAGATGGACCCCGCCCATCTCAATGAACCTCGACCCGCCCATCTCAATGAAAAAGAACTTGATCAGGCGATTGATAAACTTTACCCGATCTTCCGCCAGCGCAGCCTGCGCATTACCCCGGCCTATGTCCGGCGGCTGGTTTCTGAAGTCATCAGTATCCATGGCCGTTTCAGCCCCGAATGTCTCGACGATCAGCTGCTGGTCCGTGATGCCCTGAAGTCGGTCGCACGCAACACCTACGGCGCGCTCTACAGCCGCCTGGTCGGACAGATGGACCGCAGCATTGCCTGGCAGGAATATATCGGCGGGATCAAGAATGAGTTTTCTGAAATGGCCAACAACGCCCTGTTCTACAATGTCAGCGAGGAAAAGGGGGTCGTTTTGACCGGCCCGCCGGGTTCGGGAAAAACTTTCATGGTCCGGGCCTGGCTGGGAGACAACCACGACGTTCAGGATATGGCGGTCAATCTGGCCGACCTCAATGACCCAACCCGACCGCTCGACGGGATGGTCGCCAATCTTGAAGCGGTCTACGACATCGCCAAGATGATCTCGCCGGCGATGGTCTTCTTCGATGAGGGGGACGCGATTGCCCCGCGCCGTTCGCCGCAGGGGGGAAGTCCGTATGACAAGGTGACCAACAAGTTTCTTTCGATCATCGATGGTGAATCACCGCTGAACCGGGTTTTTACGGTTCTGACAACCAATCGACTTGATATTCTGGACCCGGCGCTGATCCGCAGCAAACGCCTCAAGGTTCTAAGTGTCACCGGGCACATCCGTGACGAAGACGGTCAACGGATTATTATCAAGGAAATGGGAGACCTCCCCCTTGAAGATGGCCTGACGGCCGAAGAGATCACCCGCCAGGCCCGAACGCTCTGCGAAACACCGGCAGATTTCGCCGCCTTTGCCGAAAAGGTCCGTACCCTGCGCAAAACCGAAATGGAAGTCACCGATGAACTCCTGCGGGTTATCGGGCAAGACCACGAAGAAAAGGTCCGCTTCGTACGCTTTAACTACAAAATTCTCCTCGGACTTCTCGAAGGATTGGCCCCGCATTCAGCCCTGCTGATGAAGGCCCGGCAGGGGGAAGATGCCCTGCTTACACGACTCGATGAAGTCGTCGAACGCCTGCGGCGACTCAAGGCGGAAAAGAACTTTCCGATCAGTAACTGGCACCTGCAGAATGCTCGCCAGCAGCTGGCAGGCAGTCCGTTACGCAAGGGCAAACAGCAACTTGATGAATTTCTGGAGACCGAACTCTCCGAAGAGCCGCAGATCGGTTTTGTGGTCGGGGTCGGGGCCAACGATGTCAGCGGTGTCATTTTGCCGATTGCCTCCTCCCTGGTCTACCGAATTCATCCACAAAAAATCCTGGTCACCGGAGCGGTTTCTTCAACCGCAGCGGGTGCCGCAGAACTTGATCTGGCAGTGCAGATGACCAACCAGAGCGCCAGTGAAGCGCTGACTCTGATTGAAAACTATCTGGTCTCGTTGACCCCCGACCTCAACATCTCCAAACTGCTGGGTGAATTTCTTGAGGGTTACACCCTCCACCATCAGCTACTGTCAGCATCCTACAATGTCGGAGGCCCTTCAGCCGGCTTTGCGCTGGCAATCAACACCCTGTCGGTGCTGCTGCAGCTGCCGGTACTCAATGACTTCGGCATTACCGGCGCCCCCTGGATCAAGGGCGCGCGTAAAGGCGAGGTCGGTGCCTCGGTGCTGATCGGCGGCCACCGCAAAAAAACCGAAAAAGTGCTGCAATACCTGCAACGGATGTACATGCCGCAGCAAAACTACGTTGATATGGAACCGGAAGTTCTCGATGCTTACCGGGCCATCGGCAAAGACGTCGTCGGGGTCCGCAGCTTCTCGGCCCTGGTGCCCGAAGTCTATCATTTCAACGACAGCCACCTTCTGCAGTTACAAGATTTCTTCACCCAACGCCGCGAACTTTCCCGCTCTCCTCTCGACCTCGAAACCCTGCCTGCGGCCGAAATAGAACTTAAAGAGGCCGCCGCCGACCTGCGGAAACAGGCAGAAGAAATTCTCGTTGAACGAATTATCAAGATCGAGAAATCACTCTCCGGACAACAGGGAAACTATCGTGACCTCGGCAGCCTGTTTTCTCCTCAGAGCTGAAGCTTCTCTCCCTGACCAGAAAAAATGCCTCCCCCCTCGGTTGAAAATGACAGCAGCACATCAGAGGACTCAGCACCCGTAAACTACGTTTATTTATGTTTAATTGTTGACAATATGTTCTAGTATTAGCAATATGTAAGATTATGGCCGACGTTATCCATGCCGCGCAGTTTACTTCAACCACTACAAAACACGAAACAAGAGAAGAACGCTATGGCCGGACGTAAAAGAATGGGTGAAATCCTCGTTGAGGCAGGGCTTATCTCGCTGGAAACCCTGCAACAGGCCCTGCAACGTCAACGTGGCACCAACAAACGTCTGGGCCAGGTTCTTGAGGATATGGATGTCATCCTCGAAGAGGATATCGCCACGGCCCTCGGCCGCCAGTTCGGCGTCCGTCAGGTCAAGGGGATTGCCCGCCACAGTTTTCCACCTGAAGTACTCAAACAGGTCGAGCCTGAAGAAGCTCTGAGCCGTTTTATCTTTCCGCTTAAAATAGAAAAAAAGAATCTCTATCTGGCAATGGCCAATCCACTCGATCACGACACCGCTCAGGAGATCGGCTTTCGCAACGGCCTGCAGGTTATCCCCTGCGTCACCACCCCCGAAGAGGTTAAGTCCGCAGTCAAACGGCACATGCTGGCAGAAGCTGAAACAGCTGCCAAAGGGGATCACTGGTGGACAGTCCTGATCGTCGATGATCAGGATATGGCCCTGAATGCGGTCGAAGCGGCAGTGAAAAAAGAAGGATTCACCACCCTGAAAGCCAACAATGGTGCGGAAGGATTACGCGTTGCCCTGCAGGAAAAACCGCATCTGATCATCACAGATACTGTCATGCCCCGCATGGATGGTATTG
>JAJRWF010000142.1 GCA_024276905.1 Deltaproteobacteria bacterium | reverse complement strand
CAGGCCCAGCTGGCCGAAATCTACCGCCGCTATCAACGACGCCTCAAGCAGGCCAATGCTGTTGATTTCGGCGACCTGCTGCTTCTGACCCTGCAGCTGTTCGAGGAGCATCCTGAAATCCTGCAGCGCTGGCAGCAGCGTGTCTGTCACATTCTGGTCGACGAATTTCAGGATACCAATGAGATTCAATACCGGCTGATTGATCTGCTGGCCCGTCCGCACGGCAATCTCTGTGTCGTTGGTGATGATGATCAGTCGATCTATGCCTGGCGCGGTGCCGAGATCGGCAATATCCTCAATTTCGAGCGTGATTATCCGGGCACCAAAACCATCCGTCTGGAACAGAATTACCGTTCAACCCGGACCATTCTTGAAGCGGCCGGCGGGGTGGTGGAGCAGAACCGGGAGCGCAAGGGCAAGCGGCTGTGGACCGACAATCCCCAGGGCGACCCGGTCAGAATCGAGCCCTGTGGCGATGATCTCGAAGAGGCGCGTTTTATTGCCCGCGAAATCGAAAAATTGCAGCGCGAGGGGCGCAGTTTGCGCGAGATCGCGGTCTTTTACCGCACCAACGCCCAATCACGGCCGCTGGAAGAAGCGCTGGCTTTTGCGCGAATTCCTTATGTGATGTTTGGCGGGATCAAGTTTTTTACCCGCATGGAGGTCAAGGACGCCCTCAGTTATCTGCGCCTGTTGCTGAATCCGGCCGATTCGGTTGCGGCCAGACGGATCATCAATGTTCCGGCCCGCGGTATCGGCAAGACCACCGTTGAGCGGATCGCGGCGTTGCAGGACGATAATCTCGGTTTTCTTGCCGCCTGCCACAAGGCTCTCGATGATGGATTACTCGGTGCGGCGGCCAGGCGCAAACTGCAGCTGTTCGTTGATCTGATCACCGATTTCAGCAAACGGCTGGAACGACTGCCCTATCCGCAACTGATGGCCGAACTGCTTGAGGAAAGCGGTTATCTGCCGGCATTACGTGACGAGGCGGCCGCGGCCCTGACCGATGGACAACGCCAGGAAGCCAAGGGCCGTCTCGAAAACCTGGAACAGTTGCTGGCCGGGATGGAAGAACATCGCGGCCGCTCCGATTCGCTGCAGGAATACCTTGAAGAGATCGCGCTGGTCACCGATCTTGATCGTTACGATACCAGCCTTGATCGCGCGACCCTGATGACCCTGCACGCCGCCAAGGGTCTTGAGTTTCCGGTGGTTTTTGTCACCGGTCTGGAGGATGGACTTTTCCCCCATAGCCGCTCAGAGGGAGAGGATATCGAGGAAGAGCGCCGTCTGTGCTACGTGGGGATGACCCGTGCGATGGAGCAGCTCTACCTGACCCATGCCCGGCGACGACGGATTTATGGCAGTTATCAGTACAATCCGCCGAGCCGTTTTCTGGCCGAGATCCCGCAGGAGGTGCTGGCCGGACGTCCGAAACCGGCCAGGGACAGCAGCCACAATCTGGCGGGCCTCTTTTCCGCAGCGAGTTCACCGGTCGCGCCGGAGATTGCCGGGGAGGAAGCGCCCGACGAATCCTTCGATGAGGTTCAGATCGTTCCCGAGGCCGAAGAGGGCTTGCGGCTCGGAATGCGGGTGCGACACGTAAAGTTCGGTGTCGGAACCGTCCGCCGCCTTGAGGGACGTGGTGAGAATCAGAAAGTCATTGTTTATTTTAATTCGATTGGACCGAAGAAGCTTCTGCTGCGTTTTGCCGGACTTGAACCGGCCTGATCCCGTTCGACAGCTGTTTTTGAGAGACTGATGGTGACAGAAGAAAATCCGACATTTCACCTGCTGGTGGTCGATGATAATCCGACCAATCTTGAGTTGATGGCACGCATCGTCGAAAGCCACCTGCCCGAGGTCTGCAGTTATACTGCGCTCAGCGCTGAAGAGGGTTTTCGTCTGATCGAACGCGAGCGAATTGACGGTGCTTTTGTCGATGTCCAGATGCCGCATATCAATGGTTTTGAGATGTGTCGCAGCCTCAAGGGCAATCCGGCAACGGCTCATATCCCGGTGGTTTTGCTGACTGCTCATATCGCTACGCCGCAGAGTCGGGCCGAAGGGCTGGATGCCGGGGCGCATGATTTTATCTCGCAACCGGTCAGCAACATCGAGATGCTGGCAAGAATCCGGGTGATGATGCGCCTGCAACGTGAACGTGAAACCCTGGCGCGCCAGAATCGCCAGTTGCATCATCAGCTCGAAAGTAATGTTGCTGCCTTGCGCTGGTTGACCGGTCTGCTCGATGCCGGTGGCAGTTCGGCGATTGACCCCCAGTTGCTGGAAAACCTGGCAGCCAGATTTGACGGGGCCCAGGAACCGACACCGGACCAGTTTGCCAACTGGTTGTTGCCGGAACTTTCGGCTGGCTGGCAACAGGGGTTGCTGCAACTGGCACTGCTTGAATCCATCCCCCTTGATCTGGCGCGTCGTTTGACCGTTCTTGAAGATGTTGAGGCGGTTCTCGATTATCTCTGGCGCCACAACTATCATATTGAAAATACCGGCAACGGCTATCGTTTCGATGATCGTTTACAGGGTTACCTGCTCGAACAGGCCCGGATACTGTTGAGTGAGGAGCAACACCTCGAAGTTCATCGCCTGGCAGCGAGCTGGTATCAGGAGCAGGAGGATTACTGGTCTGCACTCAGGCACCTGCTGCACGGCCAGCTGCTGGAAGACGCGGAACTGTTGTTCAGTCAGACCGGCCTTTCATTACCGCTTTCCGCACCGAAAAAAGCGGCTGATCTGCTTGAGCTCGTACCTGAAAAACAGGCGGCCAAACAGGGCTGGTTTTCCCTGTTCGTCGGCAGCTGCAAGTTTGTTTTTGCTCCGGATGAGGTTGATAGCTGGCTTGAACTGGCCAGAACCCGCTTTGTTGCTGTCGGGGATCGGCGTGGCGAACTGCTGGCTCTGGTTCAGCAGGTCCGGCAACACCTGCTGATTGACGGCCGCTTTGCCTACGGCAATGAGTTGTTGCCACGGATTGAAGAGCTCCTGGCCGAACAGCAGGAAGATCTTGATCCGGTCAATCTGTCGCTGGTGCTTTTTTCGCTGGCGACCGGACTGGGTTTTTTTACAGGTGAGCCTGCTCGTGGAGAAAGCTTTGCCCGTCATGGGCTGCTGCTGGCGCAGCGCTCCGGACAACCCGCTCTTGAACTCGAAGGGCGGATTGTTTGCGGATACCTGGCGTTACATCAGGGCAGTGATGTTGTGGCCCGCTCCGAGGTTGAGAATGCCTGGCAGCTGATTAACGATGGGGCAACGGCTTCGGTCTATCTCTATCTGCTGGCAGCCGATCTGCTGTTGCATAGCGGAGATCTGGGGGGGTATCGTGAACAGCGGCGTCAATTAGCGGAACGTTTCGGGCGCAAATCTCTTCAGCAGGGGACCTTGGGAGCCATTCTTTACCTGTTCGACGTCGAGGCTCAATTGCTTGAGGGGAATATGGTTGCTGCCGGAGAGCTGATCCGGATCGGATCGGCAGAGGGCGTGGCGGCGGGCAATCCTCATCTGCACAGTCGATTGTTGCAGTATCAGGCGCTTCTGAGCGCCCGGTCCGGACAGCGGGAAAACGCATTGCGCGAAGTTGAGGAATCTCTCAGGTTGCGTGAACAGGCCGGTGGCGGGTTCCATGTGCTGGCTAATCTGCTGGTTTGTGCCGCAACCCTGATTGAGCTGAATGAAACCGATTCTGCTGATAAACTGCTGCAGCGCGCTCTTGCGTTGTCGAAAAAAAGTGGTGAATTGCTGGTCCGTCCCGGTCTTCATGCGGCACTGGCGCGCCTGCACCAGTGCCGGGCAGAAACCGTCAAGGCTCTGGAGCAGCTGCAGGAAATGTTGTTTCTGCTTCGCTCCCGTCAGCACAAAAGCTGTTTCTTTCTGACGCCGGAACTGCTTGAAATCCTGCCGCTGGCAGTGGAGAATGATGTGCTGCCGGAAGTGGCGCGGCGGCTCTCGGCCGAATTTCTGGATTGTGATATTCGTGACAACGGGCAGCTTGTGCATCGTCTGCAGATCTCGGTGCTCGGCGCCTTTCGCATCCGGCTTGAAAACAGCGAATGGATCGAGGGCGGAAGTCTTGGTGGAACAGGGCGCCATCTGCTCGGATTGCTGGTTTTTGCACCGGGACAGCAGTTGTCAATCGATGCTCTCTGCGGTCGTATCTGGCCCGAGAGTTCTTCGGATCGGGCCCGGCAAAACTTTGACAGTGTCCTGTTGCGGGTGCGCAAGGCGTTTGATGATGCCTTCAGCAACGGGGCCGGTCGCAGCTATCTGGTTGTGGAACGAGGCCTCCTTTCCCTGCGCTATGCCGTGGTTGATGCCATCGTTTACAAGTCACATGTCGAACTGGGGCGAACCCTGCAGCGGCGGGGAGATTCCTGGCAGGCCTGTCATCAGTTACTGGCGGCGGAGAGACTGTGGCAAGGTCCCTTGATGGAGGGTTTTGATCTGCCTGAGGAATTCTTTGACCGTCAGGAAATATTTGAAGAATTGCGCTTTGAACAGATCGAACTGCTGGCGGGGCTGAAAGAGCCGTTTTGCCGCTTTGTCGATCTTGAAGCGCTGTTGTTACAGGGTTTGCGCAGTGACCCGATTCGCGATTCTTTAATCAAGCGACTGTTGGCGCTTTATCGGCAGCAGCAGGATCAGGTTAAACAGAAGAGATTGCTCGATCAGTATCGAAGATCGTTGCAGGAAGAGGATTTCTCCGCAGGTGAAATCGAGGAGATTATCCGGTCCCTGCAGTTTGAGCAGGAATAATACATCCGTCAACGGGCTTTAGACCCCGAAAAAGAGGAAGTGAAAACGATGAGTGACTGTAACAGTTGCAGCGATGAATCCTGCGCCGCCCGTAACCAGGGCGCCCAGGAGAACGATGAACAATTTGAACGTCGTCAGACTCTCGAGAGTCGGCTTTGCAATATCGACAAGCGGATTCTGGTCATGTCGGGCAAGGGCGGGGTCGGTAAAAGCACCACGGCGGTCAATTTGGCAATTGCGCTCTCCCAGCAGGGACACCGGGTCGGTCTGCTCGATATCGATCTGCATGGGCCCAGTCTGCCGAAGATGCTCGGCATGGAAGATGTTCGCCCCAACGGTAGTGAAGAAGGGATACACCCGCTTGAATTTGCCGGGCTCAAACTGATGTCCATCGGATTTCTATTGGAGAAGACCAGCGATGCCATGATTATCCGCGGGCCGATGAAAAATGGTGCGATCCAGCAATTGCTGGCCGATGTTGTCTGGGGAGAGCTCGACTACCTGATCGTCGATTGCCCGCCGGGAACCGGTGATGAGCCGCTCAGTGCAGTACAGATGCTCGGCAAAAGTTCGACTGCGGCGGCAGTGATCGTTACCACCCCACAGGATGTCGCGCTGGTCGATGTTGAGAAGTCGATCAGTTTTTGTCAGCAGCTCAAATTGCCGGTCATCGGCATGATCGAAAATATGAGCGGTTTTGTCTGTCCGCACTGCGACAAGCGCTCCGATATTTTCAAGAGCGGCGGTGGCAGTCGTCTGGCCGAACAGTACGCGATCCCCTTTTTGGCCCGGATTCCGCTTGATCCCCGGATTGTTGTCGCCGGTGACAGCGGCAAGCCACATATCCTCTCGCATCCTGAGTCGGAGTGCAGTCAGGCGCTCGAAAGCGCCGCTGAACAGACCCACCAGTGGTGGCAGAACCAGTAACAGGAGTGGTGATGAAGATTACACGTGAAGAGGTCGAACATGTTGCCCGTTTGTCACGGCTGGCGCTTGATGAGACAGAAATTGATGCCCTGACCGGGCAGATGGACACCCTGCTGGGCTATGTTGAAAAACTTGACCAGCTCGATACCGCGGGAATTGTTCCGACGGCCCATGCGGTGCCGCTGGAAAACGCCTTTCGTGCCGATGATGTCAAGCCTTCAATCGGGCTGGAGCGTGCGCTGCAGAATGCTCCCCAGAGTGAAGATGGCTGTTTTGTGGTGCCAAAGGTGATTGAATAGAGCATAAGGGGAAAAGGTTAAGGGTGACAGGATGTTATTTTGACCTTGATCTTCCCCCGGTTTTTCAGGAGATTTTCATGTCTTTTTCGCAAATGAGCATACGCCAGCTACAGCAGGCCCTGCGTGATGGCAAAACCAGTTCGGTTGCGTTGACCCAGGCCTGCCTAGAGCGGATTGCTGCGACCGACGAACAGATCAACGCATTTGTTACGGTTTGCGGCGACAAGGCCCTGGCCTCTGCCGCCGAAGCTGATCGTCAGATTGTCGCCGGACAGGGCGGGCCACTGACCGGAATTCCGATTGCGGTCAAGGATATCTTTAACACTGCCGGAGTCCGGACCAGCTGTGGTTCCCGAATTCTTGAGAACTACGTTGCACCCTATGATGCGACGGCCTTTGCCCGTCTGCGTGAGCAGGGGGCGATTCTGCTTGGCAAGTTGAATATGGATGAATTTGCCATGGGCAGTTCCAACGAAAACAGTGCCAATGGTCCGGTTCGTAATCCCTGGGATCTCGAGCGCGTACCCGGTGGTTCTTCCGGCGGCAGTGCCGCAGCCCTGGCCAGCGGCCAGGCTTTGGCCACTTTGGGGACCGATACCGGCGGTTCGATTCGCCAGCCAGCATCTTTTTGCGGGGTGGTCGGTGTTAAGCCGACCTATGGTCGGGTTTCGCGTTACGGCGTGATCGCCTATGCTTCGAGCCTTGACCAGGTTGGACCATTGACGCGCTGTGTTGAGGATGCGGCCCTGATGCTGGGGACGGTGGCCGGATACGACCCGGCCGATTCGACCAGTGTCGATTGCCCGGTTCCCGATTACCTGGCCACTCTTGAAGGGGGTGTCAAGGGGATGAAGATCGGCCTGCCACGCGAGTATTTCATCGCCGGGCTCGACCCGGCAGTCAAGCAGGCGGTTGAGGCGGCGATCAAGGTTTATCGCGAGCTGGGTGCCGAGATTGTCGAGGTCAGTCTGCCGCATACCGACTACGCGGTCGCCTGCTATTATCTGATTGCGACCGCCGAGGCTTCAAGCAATCTGGCACGTTACGACGGCGTGCGCTTCGGGGTGCGTCAAGCGGGAGATGGTGGTCTGGTGCAGATGTACGAACAGAGCCGCGCCGCCGGGTTCGGCGATGAAGTCAAGCGCCGGATCATGCTCGGTACCTACGCGCTTTCTTCGGGCTATTACGATGCCTATTACCTTAAGGCCCAGAAGGTCCGCACCCTGATTCGTGAGGATTTTCTCAAAGCCTTTGAGCAGGTCGATCTGCTGCTGACTCCGGTGGCACCGACCGCGGCCTTCAAGCTCGGCGAAAAAACTGCGGATCCGCTGCAGATGTATCTGTCGGATATCTTCACCATTCCGGTCAATCTGGCCGGGACCTGTGCCCTGAGTCTGCCCTGTGGTCAGGATGGTAAATTGCCGATCGGGCTGCAGTTGATCGGCAAACCGTTTGATGAAGCGTCGATCCTGCAGGCGGCCCGGGCTTATGAGGCTGAAACCGATTGGCATCAGCGCCGCCCTCCACTCGACTAAGACAGGTTCCTTGACCGGGAGTTTTTCATGCATTCACGATATGAGGTTGTCATCGGACTTGAGGTTCACGTCCAGCTGACAACAAAGACCAAAATTTTCTGCGGTTGTTCCACCGCCTTCGGCCAGCAGCCGAACTCGCAGACCTGTCCGGTCTGTCTCGGTCTGCCCGGGGCGTTGCCGGTGTTTAACCGCCAGGTGGCCGAATATGCAATCCGCGCCGGGCTGGCGACCAATTGCCGGATTGCCCCACGTTCGATCTTTGCGCGTAAAAATTATTTTTATCCCGACCTGCCCAAGGGCTATCAGATCTCGCAGTTTGAACTGCCGATCTGCGAGCACGGCTGGCTTGATATCGACCAGGAAGAGGGTGAACGCAAACGAATCGGCATCACCCGGATTCACATGGAAGAGGATGCCGGAAAGTTACTCCACGATGGTAATCGCGGCAGCCGCGTCGACCTGAACCGGGCCTGTACTCCGCTGCTTGAGGTGGTCTCCGAACCGGACATGAGCAGTGCTGATGAGGCGATCGAGTACCTCAAGCAACTGCACCAGATCGTAGTTTATCTCGGTATCTGTGACGGCAATCTCGAAGAGGGTTCCTTTCGCTGTGATGCCAATGTTTCGCTGCGCCCGTTCGGTCAGGCTGAACTCGGGACCCGTGCCGAACTGAAGAACATCAACTCCTTCCGTTTCGTCAAACAGGCCATCGAGTACGAAGTTGAGCGACAGGCCGATCTGCTTGATGAGGGCGGCAAGGTGGTGCAGGAGACGCGGTTGTTTGATGCCGACAGCGGGCTGACGCGCTCGATGCGCGGTAAGGAAGAGGCGCACGATTATCGCTATTTCCCCGATCCCGATCTGGTGCCGCTGGTGGTTGACGAAAGCTGGATCGAGCAGGTGCGTGACGCACTGCCGGAATTGCCCGAAGTCAAACGTCAGCGTTATATCGAGCAGTTCGAGTTGCCCGAATATGATGCGGGAGTGCTGGCCGCCGAGCGCACTCTGGCCGAATATTTTGAGGCGCTGGTTGCCTTGCATGATCAGCCGAAAGTCTGTTCCAACTGGGTGATGGGTGAGGTGCTGCGGGCTCTTAAGGAAAATGAGGTTGCTATTGCCGATTGTCCACTGCCCCCTGCGTTGCTGGCCGGGCTGCTAAAAAGGATTGATGACAACACCATCTCGAACAAGATCGCCAAAAAGGTTTTTGAAGCCATGTGGCAGAGCGGGGATGAGGCCGATACAATCATTGAGAAGCAGGGACTCAAGCAGGTCACTGACACTGGGGCGATCGAAGCTCTGATCGATGAGGTGCTTAAGGCCAATCCGCAACAGGTCGCCGATTATCGTGGCGGCAAGGAGAAGCTGATCGGATTTTTTGTCGGTCAGGTGATGCAGAAGAGTCGCGGTAAGGCGAACCCCGGGGTCGTCAATCAATTGCTGAAACAGAAACTTGCCGGTTGAACAGGAACAAGGACTGAAGGGATAAACCATGGCTGCATGCCCGATTGACAACAAAAGTATTCGCCCGATTATCTATGCTGCAGGCCAGTGTCGAATGATCGACCAGCGCCGTCTGCCGTCTGAAGAAATCTGGCTTGAATATGACAATTATTCCGAGGTTGCCGAAGCGATCCGCAGTATGGTGGTCCGTGGAGCACCGGCAATCGGGGTTGCCGCAGCTTTTGGGGCTTGGTTCGGCGCGCGTGATATCGAGAGCGAATCAAGTGCTGAATTCATGCGGCAGTTTGAAGAGGCTTGTGCCCATCTGGCGGCAACCCGGCCAACGGCAGTCAATCTTTTCTGGGCTCTTGAACGGATGAAAACGTTTGCCCGCGCCAATCTTGACCGCAGCGTCATGGAACTCAAGATCGGTCTTGAATATGAGGCCCTGGCGATTGCCGAAGAGGATGAACGTCTCAATCGGACTCTGGGCAAAAATGGTGCACGACTGATCGCTGACGGGGCACGGGTTCTGACCCATTGCAATGCCGGTGCTTTGGCGACCGGTGGATACGGGACGGCGCTGGGGGTGTTGCGGGCAGCGGTCGAAGCGGGGAAGAATATTTCGGTTGTGGCCGACGAAACCCGGCCCTTTATGCAGGGCGCACGACTGACTGCCTGGGAGTTGCAGAAGGATAATATCCCGGTGACCTTGATCTGCGACAATATGGCAGGTTATCTGATGAGTAAGGGCGAGATCGACTGTGTGATTGTCGGTGCTGACCGGATTGCCGCCAACGGCGATGTTGCAAACAAGATCGGGACTTACACGGTGGCGGTTCTCGCCAGAGAACATCAGATTCCTTTCTATGTTGCGGCCCCCCTGTCGACCATTGACATGAGCCTGGAGGACGGGAGTCTGATTCCGATTGAAGAACGTGACGGGCGCGAAGTGACTCATGTCGGCGAGATTCAGCTGGCACCAGCCGGAGTGGCGGTACGCAACCCGGCATTTGATGTCACACCCGCGCGCCTGATCAGCGCGATTATCACCGAAGCGGGAGTGGTCGAAGATAACTTCACGCAGGGTCTTGCCGCCCTGTTTCAAAACTAGAGTCGGTAAACCGGGGGTGTTTTGAAGACTGAATTGACCGCCAGACTGCAGGGGCTGTTTGACGGTGAAGGATCGGCAGAGCTGGTGCGACAGCTCGAAGTGCTGACGCTGGCCGAGCCGCAACGCAGTGCCATCAACCTTGAACTGCTGTTTGAGGTCTGGCCGCAAGAGGAGCTGCTGTGCCTGATTGTTACTGACGCCCTTAAAGCTGCCGATCCCGATCTGGCGCTCAATTACCTGGAGCGTTTGTTGACGGTGGTTTAACAGGACCAGCTGCTGCAGGTGCTGAATGATCCGACTCGGCGGCAGCAGTTGTTGGCTTTGCTGGGCGGCTCCCCCTTCCTGAGCACTCTGCTCTGTCGCGGGCCGATATTTTTTACGCAACTTTTCATTCAGGGTGAGATTGACCAGGCGGTCGGTGAGGAGCAGATGCTCACCGAATTGCGTGAGCTGATTCCGATTTCGACGCCGACGGAGGAATGCGACTGCCTGTTGCGGTGTTACAAGGCCCGGCAATTTCTGCGGATCGGCGGCCGTGATCTCTGTGGCCTGGCGGACCTCGAAGAAGTGACTGCCGAGCTTTCCGCGTTAGCCGCGGCATCACTGCAGGTTGCTTATGATTTCTGCTCCTGTCGTTTGCAGCAGGAGTACGGCCAGCCGCTCGAAGAAGATGGGCGGACGGCGGAATATACCATTCTCGGCATGGGCAAACTCGGGGGGCGTGAGCTCAACTTCTCGTCCGATATTGATCTGATTTACTGCTATTCGACCATGCGCGGTCAAACCAGCGGCGGCAGTCGTGGCGAACAGATCGAGCTGCGACGTTATTTTATCAAACTCTCCGAGATGATCACCCGCGCCCTCAATCAGCCGACCGCCGAGGGTTTTGTTTTTCGGGTGGATACCCGCTTGCGGCCCGACGGCAACAGCGGCGATTTGGCGATTTCCCTCAATGCCGCCGAAACCTACTATGAATCCTGGGGTCAGAGCTGGGAGCGGGCGGCGATGATCAAGGCGCGGCCGGTTGCCGGCAGCATTGCGCTGGGCGAAGAACTGCTGGCGCGGCTCGAGCCCTTTGTCTACCGGCGTTATCTCGATTTCGGCATGATCGAGGACATCATGTTGATGAAACAGAAGATTGATGCCGGTTTGAACCGTACCCGGGAAGGGGAGCTGAACCTCAAACTAGGACGAGGTGGTATCCGTGAAATCGAATTTTTCATTCAGGCGCAACAGCTGGTCAACGGCGGGAAAAACCGCCTCTTGCGCGAACGGAATTCGCTCAAGGCACTGACGTTGTTGGGTGAGCAGGGGCTGGTTAACCCCAGTGAGGTTGAAGCGATGCAACAGGCCTATCGTTTTTTACGCAGCGTCGAGCACCGGATTCAGATTGTTCAGGAGCGCCAGACCCACTCCTTGCCGACACGTGATGAAGAATTGCTGGCGCTGGCCCGGCGTTGCGGTTTCGACGGCCGGGACGAGTTCAGCCAGTTTCTGGAGGCACAACGGGACGTTGTCAGTCGAGCTTATAGAGATCTCTTCCATTCCATGGAGCCGCTTGAGACGACGCGCCCTGAAGTGAGTCTGATTTTCGATCCTGAAGCCGACCCCGATCTGGTCAAGGACCTGTTGGAAGAAAAGGGTTTCAGCAATCCGGATGCGGCTTACGCCAGTTTGCATACTCTGCATGGCGATCAGCCGGAACGCCGCTTGTCCGAGCGTGGGCGTCGTTATCTGGAGCAGCTGGCCCCGCTGCTGCTGTCGGAATTGCTCGATTCTCCCAATCCTGATCAGGCCCTGAATAATCTTGAGGCCTTTCTCAATCGCCTGCGCAGTCGCACCTCTTTTTTTGCGTTGCTTGCGGAAAACCCGGAAATTGTTAAACTATTGGTCGCACTCTTCGGTTCAAGCCAGATGCTGTCACGGATTTTTATCCAGCGGCCCGAACTGCTCGATACCATGGTATCGCGGGCCTGTGCGATCAGTATCAAACCACAGCAACAGATGGCCTATGAACTGTCGGCTCAGATGGATATTACCGACAGTTACGAAGAGAAGCTTGAGATACTGCGGCGTTTTCGCAATGAAGAATTCTTGCGGATTGCGCTGAACGATCTGCATGGTGAACTTGGCCAGAGTGAGATCACTACACAGCTTTCATGGCTGGCCGAGGTTTGTCTGGAGCAGGCGATCCAGATGGCACGATGTGAACTGATTCCGCGTTTCGGGCTGCCGTTTCTTGAGGGCGAACCGGAGCGTGAAGTTGCTTTTGCCGTAATCGGAATGGGCAAGCTGGGTGGTTTTGAGCTCAATTATCACTCTGACCTCGATATTATATTTATCCACGAAGGAGCCGGGACGACTCGCCCGGTTGACGGGACCGATGCCGAGCGTTTTCGGCAACTGAACAGCCAGGAGTATTTTGCTCGCCTGGCACAGCGGATCATCAGTGCCCTGACGTTGGTGACTCGCGAAGGAATCGCCTACAAGATCGATACGGAATTGCGCCCATCCGGAAATCAAGGTCCGCTGGTCACCGGACTGGACGCGTTTGAGACGTATCATCGTGAATCCGCACAACCTTGGGAGCGGCAATCGATGACCAGGGCGCGAATGATCTGCGGCCCGGAGGAATTTTTGCGGCGCTGCCAGACTCTGATCAAAGAACTGACTTTCGGCAGGGAGTTGCCGGACAATCTGGCTGCTGAGATATGTCGTCTGCGCCAGCGGATGGAAAAAGAGATCGCCCGTGAGAACCGTGACCGGATCAATATCAAAACCGGCCGTGGCGGGATGGTCGATGTCGAGTTTCTGACCCAGTACCTGCAACTGGTTCATGGGTGTGATTACCCCCAGTTGCACTGCCAGAATACGTTGCTTCTGCTCAAGGAAATGATTGCTCTGCAATTGCTGGATACGACCGATGGTGGAATTCTGCTTGAGGGTTACAAGGCCCTGCGGCGACTTGAAAACAAGTTACGGCTGCTCTACGACCAGTCAATGAATGAGTTGAGTGCCAGCGGAACAAGCCTGCGGCGGGTTGCGCGCAGTCTTGGTTATGAGAGACAGGCCGGTGCTCCTGAGAACCAACTTTTGAAAGATTATCATCGGATCACCGAGAATATTCGCGTCGTATTTGAGCGCTATCTCTGCCCGGTGGTGACAGACACATAATGCAAAGAGGCTGAATCAGATGACAACACGAGTGATGGTCATAGATGACGATCGGGGAATCCGATCATTTCTGCAGAAATCCCTGACCGCAAAAGGGTACGAAGTTGAGGTTGCCGAGCGCGGTGCGACCGGTTTGCAGCGCTTGCTGGCAGAAGAGTTTGAGCTGGTTTTTCTCGACCTGAACATGCCGGAGATTTCGGGACAGGCCATCTGCTCGGCATTGCGCAGGCAGGAGAAGACCTGTGAGCTGCCGGTGGTGATGATGACCGCAATGTTTCAGACCCCGCAACAGATGGAAAAAATGAAGAGTGAATATGGCGCCAGCGCCTTTTTACTCAAGCCCTTTTCGGTGGCGGATCTGTTTGCGGTTGTTGATGCCCTGCTCGGTGCTGAAACTCAGCCCGAAGCTGAAGAGAAAAGCTCTCAACCGAACGATAATCAGTCGGGTGAAGCGCCAGAACAGGCCGCGGTTGAACCGATTTCGGGACGCCTCGACAAGACCCCATTCCCTTTGCTGCTGCATAAACTCTATCAACAGAAAGTGACCGGGTTGCTGCACGTTCAGAAGAAGGCGGCCAAGAAGGTTGTCTACATCAAGAACGGTTACCCGATTTTTGCCCGTTCCAACATTCTTGGTGAATGTCTGGGGCGGATGCTGGTCAAGGAAGACGTGATTACCCAGGTTGATTGTGACCAGTCGATTGAAAACAGTAAGACCTCCGGTCGCTTGCAGGGGACGGTCCTGATCGAAATGGGCCTGTTGACGCCACAGGATCTGCATGGGGTCCTCAAGCGGCAGGTGGTGGAAAAGCTGCTGAATATTTTTTCCTGGCCCGAGGGTCAGTTCCGTTTTGTGCCGCAGGCTGATTTCAAGAAGAATGTCACCAATATTGAACTTTCACCCTCGGCACTGATTCTTGAATGAATCAGAAAATATTGGTCCCGGGAGCAGGTTGAAGAGTATCTGCGGCCCCATTTGAAGGATTATCTTCAGCAGACGCAGAACCCGCTGCATCTGTTTCAGGAGATGGGCCTTTCGCGACGCGGCGAGGAAGTCTTTGCCGAATGTCTTGGCGATCTGACGCTTGAGGCTATTCTGGAACGTCATCCGCTCTCCAAACTTGAGGTGCAGCAGATGCTGGCCGCACTGCTGATTGTCGGGATGGTGACTCCCCGGACGACACCCGGTCGACTTGATGATGAGGCGCGTGCCCGGCGTAAGGCCGAGCGGCCGATTGACAGTGAGCTGCGCAAGCAGATTCTTGAAGACTACAAAAAAATCATGACTGCGGACTATTTCTCCGCGCTTGAGATCGATCATAAGTCGGACAGTGCGAGCGTTCGGCGCGCCTATTACAAGCTGGCCAAGCAGTACCATCCGGACCGCTTTCTCGGTCGTGGCCTGTCGAATGATATGGAGCACAAGGTCAACGAGATCTTCGGTCATATTACCCAGGCCTATACGGTGCTCAGTGACCCGACAACACGGAGTGAATATCGGGATGAGCTGGAGAACGGTCCTGGAACCAAGGTTGATGTCAATCAGGTGATTGAAGCGGAGACTGCGTTTCAGCAAGGACGGGCGTTACTCAAGGTTCGACAGTACAAGGATGCTGCCACCAGGCTCAAAGCGTCGATCGAATTAAGTCCTGAAGAACCTGAGTATCTGACCAGTTATGCCTGGGCTGTTTTCAAATCATCACCCGAGAATCCCGGCTACCAGAATCAGGCCCTTGAAATCCTGGTTGCTTCGCGTGAGCTGAATCCCGGACTTGAGATGACCCATCTTTACCTGGGTTATGTTTATCAGGCGCTGCACAAGGAACGTCAGGCGGAAAAATCTTTTGAAATGGCGGTGCAGGCAAATCCGGACTGCACCGAAGCATTGCGTGAACTGCGGCTGATCAATCTGCGCCGTGAACAGCCGGAGCCCTCCCGGGGTTTGTTTAAAAAATTTCTGAACAAGGATTGAAAACAGGAACCCGTCCCCCCTGGGTCCATCCCTACTCTGGTGTTGAAGAGGACGGACCGGAGGTTGCGATCGCTTCAGACATTCGGGTCAGATTGAGCTGATGCAGTGCTTCTGCAAACAGGTTGCTGCCGAGTAGCGGTCGGACCCGATTGAGATAGCTGCCGATAATCCGGCTGCGGATGCTGTCACGGACTTCTTTTGACTGCGGAGTGCAGACGGCACCTACCTCGATCTGGTCACCCCGTCCAATTTCCCGCCCCATAATCGAATAGACCACCTTGGCGTGCAGATCGTAGGTTTCGTCATCATGTTCGATGTGGATATCCATCTCCTCTTCACGTGTCAATTCGATCGGGGAGATGAAGCGGATACCACGATCAGCAACGGTCACCGTATTGGTGTCGAACTGCTGATTTCGCACCCTGACCCGGACCGGCCATTCCAGATTGATGCGGATATGATTACGTGGTGTGCGATGGAAATGGTTTTCCAGCGCCAGATAGAGGGTTTCGATCGTCAGCGGAATTTCCAGACGGTGGCGATCCTGATAGTGGGATGTACTGAAAGTCAGGGCATGTTTAAAGCCGTTCGGTCGCTTAAGGCCCTCGCTGATGATGAGCAGCGGATCTTCTTCGGGGTTGTCGGTCAAGCGATAACCCCATTCCAGAAGCAGTGCCTTGAGCAGTTCATTGAGCGAAGCGTTGTCGATACAGAGATGAATGTTTTTTACCAGTGGGGAACGGGAGGGCTTGCCAAGCATAGGTCAGTTCACAGCTCCAGCTAGTGGTTTATGAAAATCGAGAACGATCGAGGTGCAGTCATCAAGCGGGGGCGTTATACTGCCGAAATCGATCATTCTCTGATGTGCAGCGTCAAGAAACTCAAGGTGGTCGCCTTCGATCTCCAGCAGAGATGCTTCAACCCGGTGGTTGCCATACTGTTCGTCCCTGGCATTGACAGCTTCACTGATGCCGTCGGTGTAGAGCAGCAGTCGATCACCGGGGGAAAATTCGAAGGCTCCCTGTGTGATGTCGGGGTTTTCAAAGAAACCGAGAGGTGGACCGGAGGTCTCAAGGCGAATGATCTGTCTGTCTCGGCGGATCAACGGTTGGACATGGCCACAGTTGGTATAGTGCATTCTCAGGCTTCGTGGGTCGATGATGGCAAAGAACAGGGTGGTCGAAAAAAAATGATCCAGTTCTTCGCTGCGACTTGCGAAGCTGCGCAGAAAACGGTTGACTCCGGTTACGACGGCAAGCGGGTCACATAGATCAAGCGAAGCCCGATGAATGAAACCGTAGATCAGCGACATGACGATTGACGCGTGCAGACCGTGACCGGTGACGTCACCGATGTAAAGAGTCTGGCAGCCGTCGGACATCTTGATGAAGTCAAAATAGTCCCCCCCCAGCCCCTGGGCCATCCGGTTTTTGATGCCGATGCAACACCAGTCGCAAACAGGTGAGCTGCGAGGAAAGAGTAGTTGCTGAACTCCGCTGGCCAGGTCTATATCCCGGTCGAGATCACAGCTGCACCCGTTATTCTGTCGATTTTTTCTGGTCAAACTGCACCTCGCTATTGAGCAGGTGAAGCGGATGAACGTTGCCCAGGGCGGCAATCATACTGCGGCGGATTTCCGGGATTTCGGTTGCCAGTGAGCGGACCAGTTGCTTCATTTTCTGGCGCTTTTGATCGACGGTTCCGCAGACCGGGCAAGCGCAGCAGATAATCGGGAAACCACACAAACGACTGTACTGAATGATATCAGATTCCTCGACGTATACCAGTGGTCGGATGACAGTATGTTCTCCATTGTCGGCCAGTAATTTGGGACTCATTGCCGCCAGCGTGCCGATATAGAACTGGTTGAGCAACAGGGTTTCAATGAAGTCATCCAGATGATGACCAAGGGCAATTTTGTTACAGCCAAGCTCGCCGGCCAGACGGTAGAGAACCCCACGGCGCAATCGGGCACAGAAGGAGCAGTAAGAAGAGCCCGGACGTCGCTTCTGTTCGATGGTTTCGTAGCAGTCAGTTGCCTCCATACGATATTCAAAGCCCTGTTCATTCAGGTAGGATTCAATGACCTCTTTGCGGAAGCCGGGAAAACCTGAATCGACATTGACGGCCACCAGCTCGAAGTTGACCGGTGCTCTTTTGCGCAGCTCCTCAAGCATGTGCAGCAGGGTATAGGAGTCTTTGCCGCCTGAGATTCCGACCGCAATGCGATCTCCGTCTTCAATCAGCTTGAAATCGCCGATTGCCTGACCAACCTGCTTTTTTATCCGCCGATAGAGTTGTTGCCGGGTCATCTGTTGAACCATCCGCGAGAAGAAATTGATAGAAACCAGCGATTTTTAAACGATTTGCCTCTGCAATGCAAGTGCTAGAGAAATATCCACTGGCACAAAAGCGAGAAACTTTGCTAACATTCGCTAATTGAAATTTAAT
>JAJRWF010000009.1 GCA_024276905.1 Deltaproteobacteria bacterium | reverse complement strand
TTTTCGTACATCAGCGGCTGGGTGAAGAAGGGCTCATCACCTTCATTGTGGCCGTGGCGACGGAAACAGATGACCTCGATGACCACATCTCGGCTGAATTCCTGCCGGAACTGCAGGGCCAGTTCAGCCGCCTGCAGCAAAGCTTCCGGGTCATCACCGTGGACATGAAAAATCGGGGCCATGAGCATTTTGGCAATATCGGTTGGGTAGCAGGTCGAGCGTGAGTCGGCGGGCAGGGTTGTGAAGCCTATCTGGTTATTGATCACAACATGCAGGGTGCCACCCGTGCTGTATCCTTCTAGGGCTGCCAGATTGAGTGTTTCAGCAACCACGCCCTGACCGGCAAATGCAGAATCGCCGTGGATCAACAATGGAAGAACACGTTTCGGACCTTCCGATCCGATGGCTTCCTGCCGTGCCCGGCATTTCCCCTCGACGACCGGATCGACTGCTTCGAGGTGGCTCGGGTTTGATGCCAGCGAAATATGGACCTTTCTGCCATCCGGGAAGGTGCGATCGGCCGAAAATCCCTTGTGGTATTTAACATCACCTTCACCGACGACGCGGTATTCACTGTTATCCTTGAACTCGGCAAAGATATTTTCGAGGGGCTTGCCGAAAATATTGGCCAGGACATTGAGGCGTCCGCGGTGCGACATGCCGATGATGATGTCGTTCAGTCCGCTACCTGTCCCCTGGCTGATCAGATGATCGAGCAGGGCGATGACCGACTCTCCCCCTTCGAGGGAAAAGCGTTTTTGGCCCAGAAATTTTTTATGCAGAAAACGCTCAAAACTGGTGGCCTGCTGGAGTTTCTTGAAGACCGCAAGTTTTTGTTCCGTTGCGAGTTGGGGGTTGTTACGACTGCTCTCCATCCGTTGCTGCAACCAGTGCCGTTCGGCCGGCAGCGGGATGTGCATGAACTCGATCCCGATGGAACGACAGTAGGTTTGTTGTAGAATTTCAATGATTTTACCCAGCTTTGCTTGTGGCAGAATGAAGTCGGCAGGCGCGAATTCGCAGTTGAGATCGCTGTTAGTCAGGCCGAAAATCGCCAGGCGAAGTTGCGGATGGTCGAAGGTACAGGGACTCAAAGGGTCTATGCAGGCCAACAGGTGTCCGATTTCACGGTAGCGGCGGATCAGGGTCTGTACCGCGGCCGGTCGATAGTCCTGCGTAAGCTGTTCGGCAGGGTCCTGCTGTTGGCCGAGTTCATACCCTTCAAAAAATCCACGCCAGTCCGCGGTGACCTGATCCGGATCCTCGCGCCAGAGCTGGTATTGCGCATCCAGCCACTGAGGTCCGACATTACTCGCAAAGCTCATGCAGGCTCCAACAGGTCAGAGGAAAGAAAGTAATAAATTCAAGATCTAACAACCGATTCTGCAACATGGAGATTATAGAGCATGGGTTGTGATACCGCAAATCTGCACCGGCTGATGACAGCCTCTGGAAGGCGAAGATTTGCTTTCTAATATTAAAAATAGTGAATTTGCCTTGACGAGGTTCCCGCCCCAATGGTATTTGTATACTCTCAGTTGGATACCTTGTTCCAGAAATGGTTCATTGCAACGACCAACCTCCCGCAGGTCAGGACGTAGTTTTCAGGTAGAAGGGAGTGCTTATGGAGATCAATGCCGCGACCACCATCGCCAATCAGGAAATCAGTAACAACAAGGCTCAAGCCGGGCTTGATGTTCTGACGCGTACCATTGAAAAGGCAGATCAGGCCCAGAAGCCGCAGAGCGAGACGATGCGGCTCGATATTGCCAGGCAGACCGGTAAGGGACAAAATGTTGACGTAAAAGCCTGATTCCTGCAGATTTCCGTTTTGAAAACCGGCCCCGGTTCACTCAGCTTGCTGCTGACGTGAATCCGGGGCGTTTTTTATCGGGGTCAGCGCGGCGACCCGGAATTATTTGGTCGATTCATCCCAGTCAGACTGTTCGGCTGCGTGATAGGATGAGCGTACCAGCGGCCCGGCTTCCACGTGGCGAAAGCCCATCTTGCGACCCAGAACGGCCAGTTCTTCAAACTCATCGGGGTGTACATAACGTTTAACCGGTTGGTGCTTCCTGCTCGGAGCCAGGTACTGGCCGAGGGTGAGGATGTCGCAGCGTCCGGCACGTAAGTCTTCCATCACCTCGATAATCTCCTCTTTTGTTTCCCCCAGGCCAAGCATCAAGCCCGATTTGCTGCGGATTTCCGGTGTTGTTATCTTGATTCGCGCTAGAAGTTCGAGGCTGCGTCGATAGTCGGCCCCCAGTCGGACCTCACTGTAGAGACGCGGTACGGTTTCGATGTTGTGTCCAAGGACGTCGGGGCGTGCTGCCAGGATGATTTTCAACGCACGGAAATTCCCTTGCAGGTCAGGGATCAACAATTCTATTCGACAGTGACCCTTCTGCCGGATGCGTTGGACGAGATCGACAAAAAACTCGGCACCGCCGTCGGGCAGGTCATCACGGGTCACCGATGTAATTACGGCATGACGCAGTTCGAGTTCGTCAATAGCGGTTGCGATTTTTTCATTTTCTGTCGGATCCGGCGGCAACAGGGGGTGCTGCTCAATATTACAGAAGCGGCATCCGCGGCTGCAGCTGTCACCCAGAATCATGAAGGTGGCAGTGCCGTTATTCCAGCACTCCCCCTGATTGGGGCAGGCGGCACTGCGGCAGACGGAATGGAGTCCCTGCAGGTGATGGTAGCGGTTGATACGTGCATGGTTGGTTCCGCCGGGAATACGGATCTTGAGCCAGTCGGGCTTGCGTGCGGGGAGGGGGGTATCGCTCATGATTTCCTGCATATTCATTTAAGGAAAACAAGGCCCGTACGGGATGGAGTCCGTGCGGGCCTCGGGGGGAAATTCTGTCAGGTACGGCGCGTCAGATGGGTTCGAAGTTTGATTTGTCGACTCCGCATAACGGACAGACCCAGTCCTCGGGGATATCCGCAAAGGCCGTTCCCGGTTCAATGCCACTGTCCGGGTCGCCAGCGGCGGGATCATAGATATAGTCACAAACAACACAGCGATACTTGTCCATCGGTTCCTCCATTGGGTTGAGCCTGGATTCTTGAGTTTTCGCGGACCCAAGCTGATTCACGACCGAGTTTATCAGATGGAATCAAATATGACAAGAATGGTAATCTTTCTTTTTTGTGACCGTTTTCAGATCATTTCTAACAGTTCGGCAACAGTTTTTTCGATCCCCTCAGCGGCTTCACGGATACGACCTGCCAGCATGTAGGCCGGGGTCGAAATCAATTTGTTTGCCGGGTCAACAACGAAGTTACCAACCGGACACTCGACATGTTCGCTACCCATCTGTTCCAAAGCATCGGCTGTTCCTTCGTCGTTGCCGATGGTCAGTTTATGAGCAAGTTTGTCATCGCCAAGAATTTTTGAAATGACTGCCGGGGCAATACAGAGTGCTGCCAGCGGTTTTTTGGCTGCAATGATCTCACGGACCAGGCGTGAGACTTCGGAGTGGACGGTACAGTCACTTCCCTTGCTGGCGAAGTCGCAGAGATTCTTCGCCGCGCCGAATCCGCCGGGGAAAATCAGGGCATCCAGTTCGTCGGCCCGGACATCGGCAATGTCACGGATGTCGCCACGGGCGATCCGGGCCGATTCGATCAGGACGTTGCGTGTTTCATCTGCGGCCTCTTCACCGCTCAGGTGGTTGACCACAGTCAGATCAATATTCGGGGCCATGCAGACCGCGTCAGCTCCACCGCGGTCGAGCGCCAGCAGGGTAATGACTGCCTCATGGATTTCGCTGCCGTCATAGACACCGCAGCCAGATAGAACGACACCAACCTTTGGCATGGGATCCTCCCTGTTTCTTTGTCGGTATTGGGTAGTGGCGGGCAAACTCGACTACTTTTTTTGAAAGCATAGATGTTTGTTGCAAGCTGTCAAGCAAACCGCCTGCGGCGACCCTGAAATTTCTAATTCAGGAATCAGTCGCGGGTGTAAAGAACGACTATCGCTCGGGCGATTGTGTCACCGACTGCGATCAGGCGATGGGGCTCGCTTGAGTCCCAGTAGATAGAATCTCCCGCTTCGATCAGATAGGTCTGGTCGCTGTAACGCAATTCAATTCGGCCTTCAAGCAGGTGAAAAAACTCTTCGCCCTGGTGCTGTACGGCCTGGGTTTGTTCGGCCTGTTGCGGATCGAACTCGATCATGAAGGGTTCCATGTGCTTGTGCTTTTTGCCGTAAGCCAGAGAATGATAGCGATAGGGTTGAGGGGTGCTGCCCTGCTTGGGGCGCCGGTGGGAAAGGTTGGCGTCGCCGGCACGCACTACCAGGCATTTCTGGGTATTGTCCTCTTCTTCAAAAAAAGTCTGTAAGGGAACTTTGAGAGCTTTGGAAATACGCAACAGGGTTGCAAGTGGTGGAATGACCTGTTCATTTTCGATCTGGGAAAGAAGAGGCTTGGAGAGTTCTGTTTCGCTGGAAAGATCCTGCAGGGTCATACGCTTGTTCTGGCGCAGATCACGGATCTGCTGACCGATTCCCAGTTCCTTGACTTCTGCTCTGAATTCATCCATGTCGAGACCTGTCGTCTTTCCCCCAAGGTTGGTTTAGAAGGTGCCCGCAAAATCGAATAGGCTTTCGAGGGCGTCGGACATCGAATTGTGCGGTGTTAATTTTCCACCTGTATGTTTCGACTCAAATGCAGAGGCAAGAAGATTTCCCGCCTCGATCTTCTCATCATCAGCTTTCTGTACCTTATTCGTCAAGAAAATTTACAGGGAAAGTGGCTAAATTTCGTGTGCTTAACGCGTGCGTAAAGACCCCTCAGTTGGTGTTGCGAGGGGGGTGTGCTAGACTTCAGTATGTGGATTCAGTCTTTTGCTCGTAGCTTTAAAGTGTTCTTCTGCTGTCGTAGGCCTGCCTGATGTCTTCAACATTTCGTGCGGTACTTTTTGATCTGGATGGAACGCTGCTGCAGGTTGAGATGCGTAGTTTTATTCCGCGATATGTCGCCGGTTTTCACGCCTGTTGCAGTGACCTGGTTGCTTATGATTCACTTCAGTATGCGATGCGCGCAGGGATTCATCTGCTGCTTGAGACTGAAGACGGCAGCTGCAGTAACGAAACGCGTCTCTTTGCTTTTCTGGCGGAGAAGCTCGCGTTGGATGAGAGCCTGCTGCGCGAACGCTTTGCCCGGTTTCTTGCGACCGGGATCGAACCCTTAGCCGATGCCGTTCAGCCGATAGCCGAAGCGGTTCAATTGCTGGAATATTGTCGACAGGCGCAGATTCCGGTGGCCCTGGCAACCAACCCGGTTTTTCCACAGGAGTTGATTGAGGCACGTTGTCGCTGGGCCGGACTCGATGTCGGGTGTTTCGAGCTGCTGACCAGCCTCGAGAACAGTCATTATTGCAAGCCTCAAATCGGATATTTTAACGAGATCGCACACAGGCTCGGTGTCGATTCACGCGATTGTCTGATGGTTGGTAACGATACCAGCCACGATCTTTCTGCAACAGCCGCCGGGATGACGACCTGGCTGGTTGATACCTACCTTTTCGAACGCGGTGATTCGGCCTGGACTGCTGATCACCGTGGCGACCATCGTCAGTTGCTTACCTTTTTGCACTCTAATCTGACTTTCTGATTCCGGTGTCGGCCGCTTTTCTCGCCGATGGCTTGAAAATAACTTGCTGATTCCGCTGAAAATTAATACACTTAAAGAACTGTACATAATGACCATCAACCAGCTTTTTTCGCAGGGTAGATATGGAGGCTGTTTTATATGGCACGTCTGGTAGAAAACCCCGATCTGGCTTTCAGGCTCGCGCGGGCGATTGTTTCGGATATCGCACTCTACAATCAGGACAAGGTCGAAGAAGGCATTAAGAATGACAGCATCTTTACCTTGATGGACGAGGAGCTTGATGAGGGACGCGAACATTTTTTCTCGCGAGTTTCTCCTGAACTTGCTGATCGCGAACATATGTATGAACGGGCAATTGTTGATGTAATGATCAAACAGGCCGGTAAAATAGAGAGTTCTATCTGGTAGATGGAGTCGTCCCGAACGCTTGTTTTTTCCGGGGAATGCCGGTCAACACGACTTGATGTTTTTCTGGGGGGAGAGCTGCCGGGGGTCAGTCGCGCCCGGATAAAACGCCTGATTGATGAGGGCCTGATTCTGGTCGACGGTCAGCCGAGCAAAGCGGCGGCTCGTTTGCGCGGTGGCGAAGAAATCAGTATCCGTTTACCGGCCGCACAGCCGACCAGTGCCCAACCCGAAGCGATTCCTCTTCGGGTTCTGTATGAAGATTCTGATCTGATAGTTATTGACAAGCCGGCAGGGATGGTGGTACATCCGGCGGCCGGTCATGCCACCGGAACCCTGGTCAACGCTTTGTTGCATCATTGTCGTGATCTGTCGGGGATCGGTGGTGAAATGCGCCCCGGCATCGTCCATCGCCTCGACAAGGATACCTCCGGGGTGATGGTGGCGACCAAGAACGATGTGACGCACATCGCTCTTGCGGCACAGTTCAAAGAGCATAGTATCAACCGGCGTTATCTGGCCTTGCTCCATGGGCTCCTGACTCCGGTCAGTGGTCGGATTGAATTGGCAATCGGCCGGCACCCGAACCAGCGTTTGAAGATATCAAGCCAGAGCCGTCAGGCCAAACCGGCAATCACTCACTGGAAGGTTCAGCGCCTGTTCGATACGGATCGTTTAAGTCTGGTTGATTTGAGGTTGGAAACAGGTCGTACCCACCAGATTCGGGTGCATTGCTCCGAACGGAATATGCCGCTGGTGCATGACCCTCTTTATGGTGGCCGGGCGCGTACCGGTGCCCTGCAGGATGGGCGGCTGAAAAAGCTGGCGCAACAGTTACCGGGTCAGGCACTGCATGCGCGCTTGCTCGGCTTCATTCATCCTCGCAGCCAGCAGTATCTCGAATTTGTCAGCGCGCCCCCGCCGGCATTTGCCGAACTGCTCGATTATCTTGAGCTAAAATACCGCGAAACAGATTGTGGGCAGGAGTAGGTTATGAAAAAGAGTCGTGCCGCCAAGATCAGTTATCTTGAACCGGACTGGAGTAGAGAGCAGGGTCGATTGACCGCCGGGTTTTCAACCCGTCACGGGGGCGTCAGTCGCGCGCCGTTCAATTCCCTCAACCTCGGTTTCGGCAGTGATGACCTGCGGGCTCATGTTGAGGGTAACCGCGCCAATTTCTGCCGGGCATTCAGTCTGCACCCCCATCAGCTTTTGACGGTCAAGCAGGTTCATGGGACCGACCTGTTGCTGATTGATGATGAGAATCTCGACCTTTCACATTTTCTGAGTATTGAAGCCGACGGAATTATCACCAATCAGCGAGGATTCATGATCGGTGTTCTGGTCGCAGATTGCATTCCGCTGCTGCTGCACCACCCGGGTAAGAAGGTCGTTGCTGCCGTCCATGCCGGCTGGCGTGGCGCCGCAAGTGGCATTATTGCGCGGGCCGTTGAGTCAATGACTGCTCATTTCCATTGCGCGGCGGAAGAAATTCTGGCCGCCGTCGGTCCCGGGATCGGAGCGCATCGTTTTGAAGTTGATCGTCCTGTCCGCGAGGCGTTTAGAAACGGCAGTGGTTTCTGGGATCAAATTGCCACTGAGGTCAGTCTGGGGCACTGGCAGGTCGATCTATCACTGAGTTGTCGTCTGCAACTGGAGGCGGCCGGAATCAGAACTGAAAATATTGATACTGCAGCCGAATGTACCTGTTGCCATCAGGAGCTTTTCTTTTCTCATCGCCGTGACGATGGGCAGACCGGGCGGCAACTCGGCTTCATCATGCTGGGTTAACCAGGCCGTTCGATCCGGATTTTCTGATTCCGGTTGCATTGAAGGAAAAGTCCCAAAAAGATCCGCCCCGTTTAGGGAGCGGGTCTTTTTGGGCGACATGTAGTTACAAGTGTAACATTTGATGCGAACGTATACGCAAAGAAAAAAACTTTCTCAGAATCAAAGAGGGCGTACTTTTCAGATCCTGGTCAGATGTCGTGCCTATACTCGCCGCATAACAATCGAGCTTATCTCAGTTACCTGAGTCCCCGGAGGGGGGGGGCCCCCATCCTTAATCAAGGATGGGGGCTTTTTAGTGCCCTTTTCCAGACTTGAAAGGTGGATGCCCTGATTCGGAGGTTCTACTTGCGCCAGAAAGACGGGAAGAATAATACCAGCACGGTGAACAGCTCAAGTCGTCCCATCAGCATACAAACGATCAGGACCGTCTTGCCGAAAGCCGGGACCTGAGCAAAGTTATCGACCGGGCCTATGGATCCAAGGCCCGGACCGATATTTGACAGGCAGGCGATCGCTGCTGCTCCCCCTGAAATCAGGTCCATTCCGCTGGCCGCCAGTAAAAGCGATGCGACAATAAAAATGCCGATATAGAGCGCGAAAAAACCGAGAACCCCGGCCAGAACCTCGTTGTCGACCGGGCGTTTGCCGAGTTTTACCAGGCGGACCGCGCGGGGGTGAATCAGGCGGAAAATCTGCACCTGTGCATGTTTGAGCAGCAGCAGGACTCGCGCAACCTTCATTCCTCCCCCGGTTGAACCGGCGCAACCGCCGATAAACATCAGCATAATCAGCAGGTACTGGGCAAGAACCGGCCAGAGTTCGTAGTCAGCGGTTCCAAAGCCGGTGGTGGTCAGGATTGAAACGACCTGAAAAGTACTGTAGCGCAGATTGTCAGTCAGGTTGAGGTAGGTTCCGGAAGTCATGTTGAAGATCATGACCAGGCCGATTACGCCGAAGGTGATCCAGCTGTAGAAGCGGAGTTCTTCGTTGCTGAAGAAGGTCGTGAGCTTGCCGCGCAGGGCCTGCAGGTGCAGAGTGAAGTTGACTCCAGCCAGGAACATGAAAAGAATGACCACCCAGTCGATATAGGCACTGCTGTAAGCGGCAATTGAGGCGTTACGCGTAGAAAATCCGCCGGTCGCCAGGGTCGCAAAGGAGTGACAGAGCGCATCGAAAAACGACATGCCTCCCAGCATCAACAGCAGGGTTTCCAGTGCTGTCAAAAGTAGATAGACGCCCCACAGAAGTTTGGCAGTGTCCTGAATGCGGGGCTTGAGTCGATCCGCTGTCGGCCCGGGAACTTCGGCCTTGAACAACTGCATGCCGCCGACACCCAGCATCGGCAGAATTGCCAGCGACAGGACGATGATACCCATCCCCCCCAGCCAGTGCGTCAAGGCGCGCCAGAAGAGCAGGCTTTTCGGCAGTGCTTCAATATTGGTGAGAATCGTCGAGCCGGTAGTCGTGAAGCCGCTCATGGTCTCGAAGATGGCATCGAGCGGTGAGGGAATGGCTCCTGAATAGATGTAGGGCAGGGCGCCAAAGAGAGCAAACAGAGCCCAGCCGAAACTGACGACCGCGAAGCCTTCACGCAGGGAAAGTTCCTTGCGACTGCGGCAGAAGTAGAAAAGTACGCCGCCGCAACTGGCCGTGGTCAATGACGAGAGCAGAAAGCTGGTTGCTGCTCCGTCATGGTAATAGAGCGAGAAAGGCAAGGCGGTCAGCAGGGTGCCGGCCAGGTAGAGCAGCAGGGCGCCCAGTATGCGCAGGGTGAGAATCAGATTCATGGCGTTTGACTGCTCTCCGTCCGCATCAGGTGAAGAAGCGTTCGACTTTCGGCAGGGAATCGGGCAGGGTGAAAATAACCACCCGGTCGCCGGCCTTCAGTCGGCTTTCTCCTGTTGGAATTTCGTAGTCCTGCCCTCGGACGATGGCGCCGATGATAGCACCACGCGGGAAGTGCAGTTCCTTCAGCGGCGTATCTAGGATGCCGGTTTCCGGTTTGACCTCGATCTCCAGTACTTCCGAGTTACTTCCTTCGATCGCGGCCAGTGAAATAATTTCACCGCGGCGGACAAAGCGCAGAATCGTCGAGGCCGCAGCCAGGCGCGGCGAAATACAGGCATCTATCCCCAGATCCGAGGCCAGATCGAGCAATTCCGGTTGACTGACCAGTGCCAGGGTGCGGCGTACTCCCTGTTGACGAGCGAGCAGACAGGTCAGGATATTGGTCTCATCTTTTTCGGTGACAGCGATAAAGACATCGGCTCCTTCGAGTCCTTCGTCCTTGAGGGTTTCTATATCGCTGCCCTCGGCCCTGAGGACGACTGTTCGTTCAAGTTCTCCTGCCAGTTTCAGGCAGCGTTGCTCGTCTTTGTCGATCAGTTTGACTTCGGATTGGCCCTCCAGATCAGCGGCAATCTGTTTGCCGATATTACCGCCGCCGAGGATGAAAACCCGGCGGTTACGGCGTTTCTCTTCCGCACCTGAATGCAGCATGTACTGGATTGAGGGGAGATCCGTCTGATGCGCGAAGAGATAGATTTTGTCCCCGGACTGGATCACATCGTCACCACGCGGAATGATGGTTTCATCGCCGCGACCGATGGCGACGATAACGAAACGGTAGATACCACGCAGTTCACCGAGTTCGGTCAGAGTCAGGTCGCATAGTGGATTTTCCTGGCCGATTCGGTAACCGAGAAACTGAACCTGTCCTTCAGCAAATTCGGCGACATCGAAGGCGCCTGAACTGCAGGCGATCTGGACCAGTTCTTCGGCGACCGCATCCTCCGGGTTGATCAGCAGGTCGATTCCGAGTTTCTCTTTTGAGAGGATTGCGCGACTACTGGTGTACTCGATGCTTTTGGTCCGTGCAACCCGCGTCGGAACCTGGTACTCACGCGCCAGCAGGCAGGCCAGAATATTGACCTCATCGAGGTCGGTAACTGCAATGAAGATGTCAGTGGTGGCAATCCCTGCCTGTTCAAGGACTTCGGCACTGGCTCCGTTACCGGTGACCCCAAGGACATTGAGACGGTCCTGGGTATGCTCTATTTTTTCCTCACTCCGGTCGACCAGGGTGACTTCGTGACCTTCGCGTGACAACCGGTCACTGAGGAAATAGCCGACCTGGCCGGCTCCTACGATCAGAATTTTCATAATGTTCCGTGTTCCTTCGACAGACACTGCAACCGTCTGAGACGATAGAAGTCAACCGCGCAACAATCGCATAAATTGGATGATTGTGCAATAATCAGCAGTGTTTGAGCCTGTTTATGATATTCACGTGCTGGAGAGTCGGTCGATGGATTTTCTTACTGAAGTCACAGAAGAGCAGATCCGCCGTGAGCGTGAAAAAGCCCGCGCGCTGCGAAAACAAGGTTGGTGGCGAAACCGTATTGCCCAGGGTCGTTGTCACTATTGCGGGCAACAGGTTGCACCAAAAGAGTTGACACTTGACCATATTGTCCCGCTGGCCCGCGGCGGGCGCAGCACCAAGGGCAACTGTGTCGCCGCCTGCAAGGAGTGCAACAATAAAAAACGTGACCTGTTACCGCTTGAATGGCAGGGCTATCTTGATAATCTGTGACCGGTTCAGCGGGGAGTCTTACTGACTGCGCCGATCAGCGAGTGCCTGCGAGTAGAGCTCTTCGTAGCGTTGTGCGGAGGCGTCCCAGCTGAAATTGCTTTCCATGCCTTTTTTTACCAGTGCAAGCCAGCGGCTGCGTTGCGGATAGAGCGCAAGGGCGCGGTCGATTGTTGCCAGCAGAGCCTGAGCTGTCGCTTCATTAAAAACGAATCCGTTGCCGGTTCTGGGGTTCTGTTGAATATCGTGGACGGTATCTGCCAGTCCGCCGGTGTGGCGAACAATCGGCAGTGCGCCATAGCGCAGGGCGATCATCTGGGTCAGGCCACAGGGCTCGTAGCGACTCGGAACCAGCAGGCAGTCAGCTGCAGCGTAAATCCGGCGCGAAAGGTTTTCGTCGAATTGCAGACCGATGGAGAATTGCCCAGAGTTTTCCTGCTGGCGTTTCTGCCAGAAAGCCATCTGTTCCTGATCGCCGCTGCCGAGCAGCACAAACTGCAGCTTGCGCTTCATCAGTTGCGGCCAGATCTGCTCAATCAGGTCAATTCCCTTCTGGCGGTCGAGACGACTGACGACTGCGACCAGTGGCCGGTCGTGGCTATCCTCAAGCCCCAGTTCTTTCTGCAGGGCGCGTTTGCAGCTGCGTTTGCCGTTGAGGTTAGCGCTGCTGAAGGGTTTGTTCAGCGCCGGATCAAGCGCCGGATCCCAGCTCTTGTCATTGATTCCGTTCAAAATGCCGTAAAGATCACGGCTGCGGCTGCGCAGCAAACCGTCAAAACCATGTCCCTGATCGGGCTGCTGGATCTCGTGGCAGTAGGTTTCAGAGACGGTGTTGATCAGGTCCGCATGGACGATTCCCCCTTTGAGCAGGCTGATATTACCAAAATATTCGAGATGCTCGGTGCTGGTAAATTCTTGCGGCAGCCCCAGGCGTTCAACCTTGGTGAGCGGGAAGATGCCCTGATAACCCAGGTTGTGGATAGTCAGGAGCGTGGCAGTCGAGGCAAAGAAGGGGTCGGCGGCCCGTTCGGTTTTAAGTAAGGCCGGAATCAAAGCCGTTTGCCAGTCATGCAGATGCAGAATGTCGGGACGAAAATCGGCCCGGCGCAGATATTCAAGTACTGCGCGGCAGAAGAAGGTGAAGCGCCGGGCATTGTCCTGATAATCCCCTTCAGGAGTTCCGTAGAGATATTCACGGTCGAAATATTCCGGTGTATCAATGAAGTGGTAAGGGACACCTTCCCAGATTGTTTGTCGCAGGCCGGCACGAATCAGTTCGCCACCTAGGTTGACCTCTATCGCTTTGCGCCCCTTGGCCAGGGAAAACCCGTTGCGTTGCACCGAGCGATAGCAGGGCATGATCACGCGCACATCATGCCCTCTCTGACGTAAGGCACGCGGGAGTGAACCCGCAACGTCAGCCAGACCACCGGTCTTGGCGAAAGGGGTTGCCTCGGGAGTGACAAAGAGGATTTTCATTGCGTGGGGCCCTCCACCTGACACCTGCAACGGAAGTATTTGCCGTGCGGGCAGGTCTACTGCTGAGAGACCCTGCAAAAAATTATCCAGCAAATATGAGCTTTTCTCTGCCAGTTGCAGCAGAGCCATGGTGTTAATTATTACATTCTTAAAAAACACACATAACTCATTGATATTGTTTTGAGAGGAATTATGAGAATGGAGTTTTTCACTCAGGATCAGCAGGAGCAGATTTTCCAGAGATTCGCGTGAAAACCAGATTTTCTCATTGTATTCGTGATGTTCAAGAACCCCTTGCAGGTCAGTCCGGTCAAATAACTGTTTGATGATCTGTCCGGGCAGCTGATTGCGGTTCTTTTCATGACAGAGCCTCGGGATCAGCTGCAACTCTATTCCTGTCGGGTGTGGCAGCGCAATTCTGATGATTGCTCGCAGCAGGTCCGTACAGGAAAGGTCCTGCAATGGTGGTGAGGTACATAACTGCTGAAATTGTTCAGTGATTCGTGTGATCTGCTGATCCTCGGGGACTTTTCCCCCTGGTCGCAACCAGTGCTTTATCTTGTCAAGGATAGGGGTTAACTCCAGCAGTAAATAGCGTTCATGGAGTGCGGTGTTGCTGTGGTTGTCCAGCTCCCGGTAAAGACGTTGCCAGCGTGCGTCTTCAGCCAGAGGCTCAAAACTGTCCAGAACCAGATGGCTGTAGGCAGGCAGGTAAAAAGAGGGGCCCGTTCTGAAATCTGACGTTAACTGCAGCACCTCCTGATCGCTGTTGAGACTGCGGCACAGGATATAGCCCTCGGTTGCAGTCAGGTTAAGTGCTGCAGACAGGGGGCGATTGCCCTGCGGACGCGGCAGGGCGTCGGCAATTCGACCGCTGAGCGGGTGTGGACTATTGTTGCACAGAACCAGAACTTGCTGATTGTCGGCGGTGTTGCTGAAAACATAGACATCTTCCTCGATGCCTTGAGCTGAAATAAAATCGTAAAGCTGAAAATTTTCGGCTCCGCTGAACAGCTTGCGACAGCGCAACAGGGGAGCGAGCAGTCGCCAGTGATCGTCGATCAGCCGTTGATCAGGAGTCTCCTGCCAGGCTGGCCGAGTGTATTCCATGCCATATTTTTCACGCAGACCTTCGAGCTGACCATGAGCAAAGAGCGGCAGCCCGGGCATGGTGCAGAGCAGGGTGGCAATACAGAAATACTTGTCACTGTTGCCGAACTGCTCGAGCGCAGTTTCTTCATCGGGGTTACTCATGAAATTGACGAAGCGTTGCAGGATGGCCGGCTCGAAGGCGAGGATTTCACGCAGAGTTTTACGGTAGCGCCGGTTTTCCTCAGTCTTGAGCATATTCATGAAGGCACTGTTGTAGACCCGGTGCATGCCGAGTGTGCGGACAAAGTAGCCTTCCATCAGCCAGAAGGCTTCGGCAATCAGCAGGGTATCGGGTTGTTCGGCCTTGATTCGCTCAACGACTTCGCGCCAGAATTCAACCGGGAAATGGCGATTAAACTCTGCGTTGCTCATTGCCCTGGCACTGCGTGACGGGACCCCTTCACCGCCGCCGGGGAGCGGATACCAGAGGCGCTGGAAGTGTTTTTTTGCCAGTGTCATAGCGGCATCAAAACGGATAATGCCAAATTTCCGGGCAGCGTTGAGGATAACGCCGATCATGGCTTCTCGGACCTGCGGCAGCAAAAAGTCAAGTTGGGCAGTGTCGTTCCACGGCAGGTGGGTGCCGTCATTGCCGTGATAGATATAGCGGACCTCACCGCTGTGCAGGTCGCGGCGGCAAAAAACCACGGCCGCTTCGCTGTGATCGTAATAGCCATCCTCGATCTGGATGCAGAGCCGATCATCATTGCTCAGGTCACTGCTGGTGTAGCGGTAGCCGGGATAGGGTGGTTCCTGGGACTGAATAAACCAGTCGGGGTGCTGGCGGACCCACTGACTGTCGATGCCGGTATGGTTGGTGACCACATCGCAGGCCAGCTGGATACCGCGTTGCAAGCAGCGTTGGCGGAGATTCTCAAGTGCTGTCTCTCCCCCCAGTTGATCGGCGATTCGGTAGTCATGAATCGCGTATGCCGAAGCCGAAACATGCGACTTGCCATGCAGATGTTTGATCCGGCGTGATGCTTCAGAGCGCTGCCAGATGCCGATCAGCCAGAGTCCACTGAAGCCGAAATCACGCAGTTGATCGAGCTCTTCGTCCGGGATCTGGTCAAGTCGACTTATTTCACGTTGATATTTGTCCGTCAGTTGACAAAGCCAGACAAAAACTGCTTTGGCCAACAGGACGCTGCGCGGCATCCAGCTGCGGTCAGCGGTGAAATTGGCTGTTTCCTCATCGTCTGCAAAGCCGGGCGCTGTGGCTGCGGGGGGCGTGAATGGCTCAAGCCGTTGCAGGTCATCATGCCGAATGGCAACAGCAGAGTCGATCTGTTCCAACAGCGTTGTCGGCAGCAATTGATGCCAGTTGTGACGTAAGAAGGCCAGTTGCTGCTCGAGATTATCGGGGGCGGCTGCCAGCGGTGCTTGCAACAGGTCCAGCAGTGAACGGTTACCGAATTCGGCGACCGGCGACTTGGGCGTCTGTTTCAGCTGGCGCAGGATCTGCTGCAGCGGCTGCCGGGTTCGCAGCTCTTCCAGCTCGTCGCAAAAGAGACGGCGGCCATCGCGCAGGGCCCGATTTTGGGCCTGCAGTTCGAGCAGGCAGAGTTCAATCAGAAAAAAATTCTCGACAAGCGGATCCTCGGCAGCGAGGGCAGTGGTCACGGTGGAATTCTGTTGTGGAGCGACAGGAAAAGATTCCAGTTGTGCGCGCCGCAGTTCCAGCGTCAGCAGCCGGGGCGCCGAGGATCTTGGGTGTTGTGCCAGATAGTTGCAACCGATCAGGGACAGGCCTTGGTTGAGAACTCCCCAGAGCTGCAGTTCCGCAGCACTCAGCGGTTTGTCGGTCTGCTGCTGCAGTCGTGCCGCGACCCGTTGGCGCACCCGGAAGAGCCGTTCACCGTCAAATCCCTGCAGGGCATCGGTCAGTTCCAGTTGCTGCCAGCAGCGCCTTCCGCATTGGAAACCGAGCGGGTAAAGTGCGTCTCTGGATATCCGCGTTTGTCTGCTCACCTCAGCGAACCAGCTCCGGGTCGACGTTACGCAGGAATTCGGCCGCCTCTTCGGGGGGGGTCGGGTTCATATGAAAACCGGTTCCCCATTCAAAACCGGCGACCTTGGTCAGTTTGGGCGCCAGTTCGATATGCCAGTGGTAATCGAAGGCCAGCGACCCCCAGTAGCCGGGCCGCCCCTTGCGCGGGTGCATTGGCGGGGCCGTATGGAGGATAAAACTGTAGGGTGGATCACGCAGCGCGGTCCGCAGTCGCTTGAGGGTGTCACTCAGCGCATCCCCCAGTGACAGCAGCTGCTGGTCGGTCTGAGCGGTAAAGTCATGGCTGTGCTGCAAGGGAGCGATACGCAGTTCAAATGGAAAGCTGGAAGCGTAGGGGGCATAAACCAGAATATTACCGTCATCACGCACCACCCGACTTTTCTCCTGGCGTTCCTGGTGCAGCAGATCACAGACCAGACAGCGTTCCTTGCGTTCATAGTATTCGCGGCAGATCGCCAGTTCGGTTGAAATCATCGGCGGGACCAGCGGTACTGCGATCAGTTGCGAATGGGAATGCGGTACATTGGCGGCCGCTTCGATGCCGTGGTTTTTGAAGGCGAACAGATAGCGGAAGCGCAGATCATTGCGCAGGTCGATCATGCGTGCGCGCAGGGCCTTGAACACTTCGGCAATCTCGGCGCCGTTCAGGTCGGCCATGTCGCGGTCGTGATCGGGATGCTCAATGATGATTTCATGGGCACCGATGCCGTTCATCCGGTCGTAGAGTCCGTGGGCGCGACTGTCAAGTTCCCCCTCAATCTGCAGGGCCGGAAACTTGTTGGGGATTACCCGCACCTGCCAGCCCGGCTGGTTGGCGGCGCTGCAGTCAGGCCGCAGGGCGTAAATTTCGGGTGGGGTTTTCTGCTCCTTACCGTAGCAGAAGGGGCAGGCGGCGACCGCCAGTTTTTCACGCGGGGCGAGGAAATCCTGCGGCCTGCGGCCACGGCCCTCGGTGATAATTGCCCAGTTCGCTTTCAGTGGATCCCAGCGCAATTCAGACACTTTTATATCCTTTCCCTGAAAAAACGGTCGTTCCTGTCTGTTCTGTACTTTTCACAGTTTCAGATTGTCCAGTTCTCTTCGTCAAGCAATGCGCCGCGATAGATCAGTGGTGCATCCCCTTCACCCGGCCAGCGCCCGGTCGTGCGACCATTTTTGAGGCAACAACAGAAAAGGCGCAGTTCGTCGTCTGCTTCAAGTTTCAACAGTTTTAATGGAACCGACAGTTCAAGAATTCTATCGCAGGCCGCAATTCCCCGGCCGAGCTTTTTTTTCTGCTGCCAGAGTTCCAGCTGGTTGTTCTGTGGTTGCCAGCGCAGACACAGGTTCAGGTTGCCGTGAAGATGAATCTCAAAAAGGCCGTCTGATCCACAGAGTTTTTCCAGCAGTTCAACCTCGTCCAGGCGCAGGTGAAGTGCGCGTTCGTCGTAACCATAATACAGTTTCTGCAGGCCCTGTTGTGCGGTATACATGGCACCACCAGTGGTCAGGTCAATCTCTCCGGCGGCCAGCCATTCGAAATAGTCGCCCAGACGGCCGTCAACTCGGGGAGTGAAGCGTTCCGTCGGTTCTCTGCTCAAACTCTGTCGTTGTTGCGGTTTGAGCGGTTGCTGCAGAGAGGCAGGTGCGGGCAGTACGCTTAAATGATACAGGCCCTCAAGGTGGCGGCGAAAAAGCCGGTCGAAGATGTCGGCCTGAGCCGTCTGATGCTCATCGCCGAACCACCAGAACCAGTCACTGCCCTCGGCGCGCAAGAGTTCGCGCAGCTGTTCGTCAACCGGCTTGTCCGGAGCGGTCAGGGCGCGTTCGACCTGGTCCGCCAGGCAGTCATTACGTGCGGCTGCCAGCAGTTGCCAGGCACGATTTTCTTCCGGGTGTCCGACCCAGGTGGTGAAGTCTGAGCGAATCCAGGAGCCGGCGGCCAGTTTTTCCAACGGCTGCGGTGTACTTGCGGCCACTGCCTGCCCGATTGTGCAGAGCTCGAAAGCCGGATGGCTGAGCAGGTGACGGTACAGCAGTTGTAAAAACGGATAACCGTTATCGGCATAGCGTTCCCAGCAGTTTTCACCGTCGAGGATGATCGGAACCAGCCAGTTCGGGGTGAGTGCGGCAATTTTTTCGAGTCGCTGTATCAGGTCGTTCACGGCATCTTCAGCATTCCAGTCGGCGTAGAGAAAGCCGATCCGGTCAGAGATTTCCCGATCACGAAAGACCAGCGGCAGCCCGGCATAGCTGTACACTCGGTAGAGATCGCGGCGCTGTTTCAATCCACCGACAAGACTGCGGGCCAGAATCCCTTCGTCACTGGCTGCCCACAGAACCTGCTCGTCGGCCAGCAGTTTGACTGCGGCCTCGCTGACCGCACCTTCTGCAGGCCAGATTCCGCGTCGCCTGCGGCCGAGCAGCCTCTCGCCGGTACGCAACCCTTCACGGATCTGTAATCTGGCATCACCGGGGTGGCTGAATGTCACCTGCGGCAACGGCAGATCAGGGCTCGGCTCGGCGGCGCTGCGCAGGTCACAAAGCAGCGGCAGGATCGGATGCGCATAGGGTGTCAGCGAAATTTCGATCTGACCGCTTGCTTCAAGTTCGGCATGCCGCGCAATGATGCGTGCGACCTCTGTGTTGCAGATCGCCAGCAGTTGTTCTTTTTCCTCTTCACTGAAGTTTTCACCGCGGCGCAACAGTTCGGTCAGCAGGGGTTCGCGCTTGCGCAGATGATAGCCGGTCCAGCTGAGCAGAAACCAGACCTGCAGATCGCGCATTTCCTGCGCGGAAAAGGTCGCAGCGCTGGTTGCCGGATTGCGACCGCGCTTGTGGCGCAACCGTTGGTAGCGTGGATAAGGCAGCAGATGACGCTGATCATTAACCGAAAAAAACTGTTCGAGCAGAAAAATTTTCTCGTCCGATGACAAGTCTTCAGCCCTTTTGCTGGCCAGTTCAAGCCAGCTGTCGGCATCTTCCCCCCGGCGGTAACGATCAAGTTGCTCAAGCAGGGTTGGTACCAGATTGATGGTCAGCGGAGCCTGGCATTCGGCCGCAGTTTCCAGCATCTCGCCATAATCCTTGACCGCATGCAGCCAGGTCCAGGGCAGCAGGGTCCGTCCGCTGGTCGGGTCCCGATAGTCGGGTTGATGCATATGCCAGAGGATGGCAATTTTCAGCCGGGCGCGACTCATTCCTGGTGCAGCTCCTTCTGCCAGCGTTCAACCTTGTCACGGTATTTATTGATCAGCAATTCGGCCTGTCTGCGGGATGTTGCTTCGGCCCGCAGATGAACCAGCGGTCGATAGGGATCGGGAACCACCAGCACCCAGCCCTGTTCCAGATGGACTTTGACGCCGTCGATGAACGTCGTCTGTTGTCCGGCCGAGTCTTCGTTCATCAGGCGCATGATGCCCCCTTTCTGTTCCCAGCTGCACGGCAGCTGCAGCGCAAGATAGCTGTCAAGCTGCAGACGGTTGCGGACATCACTGATTCTGCAACCCTGGTGGCCGAGCAGTTCAAGCAGATGGGCAATCGCGAACAGACCGTCGAAATGGGGATGGAAGCGGGGGAAGCTCAAGCGGCGCTCCATGTCCGCTGCCATGATAACATTTTTTTCCTGTGCTCCCAGACCGAGCGAGCGTCCGTCCCCCTTGGTCCATTCGGTTTTCATCCCCTGCCCGGCCGCCATGCGTTCTATGCTTTCCGGTGCCGCGATCGGCAAGATCAGCCGACTCGATTGCTGGGGTTTTTCCAGGGCGACAAACAGGGCAATGCTCTCGATTTCGTTGAGCGGCACCCCTTTGTCGTCAAGAAATGTTGCGCGTTCTCCTGAGGGTCCGATCATGAAACCGGCGGTTGCCTGCAGGCTGACGATGATCCGGCCGAGCTGATCGAGCCGCGCGGTGATTTCATCGGGTGTCGGCTGGGTCAGGGTTTCATCAACGTGCGAATTGAGTTCGATCACCTCGCAGCCCAGATCGTTGAGCAATCCCGGCATCAGATCAGCGGCCGGAGCATGATTCAGGTCAATGACCACCCGAGGCCGGCTGGCAGCTATCAGTGATTTGTCGAGGGCACGCAGGAACCCTTCGCAATAGTAGTCACCAATATTTGGCAGCTCGGAGATTGAGCCGGGTTCGGCAAAATGAACACGGCGGAAATTTTCCTTGAAGAAAATCCGTTCGACGGCCTTGGCAGTGTTGGACGAGATCTCATGTCCCAGTTCGTCAAAGAAGACGATTTCGGTGACCGAACCGTCACGATCCGATTGACGAAAATGAACGCCACCGACTTCGCCGAAGGTCGTCAGTTTATAGCGTAGAACCGGGAGTGGCAGGCGTTTGACATCGCGAACATTGATGCCGGCCGACAGCAGGCCGCCGACGAAGCTGCGTTTGAGCATTCGCGAGGCCCGAAAAGCGTCGCGACCGATCAGAACATAAGCGCCCTTCGGCAGGGTTGAGCCGTAGGCGGCACCGAGTTTGGCGGCAAATTCAGGGGTCAGTTCAATGTTGGTCAGTCCTTTGACCAGTGCCCCTTCAAAAAGACTCTTGCGCCAGACCTCCCCCCAGATCAGATTGCCGGTAACGATTGAACCCGCCTCTATACTTTTGTTCGGCCAGACCTTGACGTCGGCGTTGAGCTGTGCCTGATCACCGATGGTCGAATTGTCACCGATGACGGTCCCCGGCTTAAGATCCGCATCACTGCCGATGCGGACACTGTTGCCCAGAACGGCCCCTTCGAGTTTGGCCCCGGTTTTTACGTAGACATTATTCCAGAGCACAGAGTCCTTGATCTCAACACCGTCTTCGATCACACAGTTCCGGCCGATGACCGTATTCTCAAGTTTGGCCCGGCCCAGGATACGACTGTTGTTGCCGATCAACAGGGTTCCGGCAACATCGGCCTGCTGTGCATCCGCTTCAACCCCGAGATAGAATCCCTGCTTCTTTTGTGCGCTTTCGCTGATTCTGACCTCAAGTTTTCCGGCACAGAGATCGCGACTGGCATCCAGATAGGCGTCAGTATTGCCGATGTCGGCCCAGTAGCCCTGCAGGGTACAGCCAAAAAGGGGTGCCCCCTTGGCGAGCATCGTCGGGAAGACATCTTTCGACCAGTCGCGATTTTCATTCGCGGGAATCAGGTCGAGAACCTCCGGTTCGAGAATATATATTCCTGTATTGATGGTGTCGGAAAAAACCTCACCCCAATCCGGTTTTTCAAGGAACTTGCTGATCCGGCCGTCATTGTCAGTGATCACGACACCGAACTGCAGCGGGTCGGCAACCGGGGTCAGAGCGAGCGTCGCCTGGGCCTGCTTCTGTTCGTGAAAGGCAATTGCCCGGCCCAGGTCGAAGTCGGTCAGCAGGTAGCCACGGATAATCACAAAGCGCTGGTCAAGATGTTTGGCCGCTGCCTTGACGGCGCCTGCAGTGCCGAAGTCATCGAGGGGCGTAACATAGGTGATGGTGACGCCGAATTCACTGCCGTCGCCAAAGAAATGCCGGATTGTTTCCGGCTGATGGTAGAGCAGCATGACCAGTTCGGTGATGCCGTGGCGTTTGAGCAGGTCGACGATATGCAGCATGATCGGACGGTTGAAGAGCGGCACCATCGGTTTCGGCAGGTTGATGGTCAGGGGGTGCAGACGGGTGCCGAAACCGCCGGCCATGATGACAGCTTTCATAGGGTTCCTCGATATTGAATCGTTTGGGTGAGAAGGAAATCTGCAAGGTTTTCTTACTGACTCTGACGATCAAGCTGCCGGGCAATCTCCTGCTTCAGCTCGCCGAGATCAGAATTTTTGACAATGTAGGCATCGGCCAGCCAGGAAGAAAAATCATCTTTATAACAATTGTAGGCACTGCACAGAATGACCGGTAGTTCCTTCTGCTCCTGAACAATTTTCTGCAGCATCTCAAGGCCGCTTTCCTGTTTGATCTGGATATCGAGTACCACCAGGTCGATATCACGCTCCTTGAGAAGTTTGGCGGCTTCGGTGCAGTTGGCAGCAGTGACGACCTCGTAGCCCTCATCCTTGAGCTCGTCTGAATAGAGCAGACGCAGGCCCGGTTCGTCATCAACGATAAGAATCTTTGCCATTGAATCTCTCCTTGGTCATTTAGTGAATCGCACCGGAGACGGTGGATCCAGATTGTCGGCATTGAAACAGATTGCTGCTTCGGCAAAAAAGTATAGCAGGGGGAAACGCTGGTGCAATGCTCAGAGACAGGAAATATTGTCATCCTCGTGACCTATTTATACCTTGCTCCAATCGGGACTTCTTGACATAGTGGCCGCCATGCGACGCAAGGCTTTTAATCTCTATTCGACCCATCTCAAATCCCGCTTCGGCGGCCGGGTTCACAAAGTTTCGATCGATGCCGGGTTCGGCTGTCCCAACCGTGCTGGTGGACGTGACGGGGATGGCTGCCTCTTCTGCGCTCCGGGGGGGTCGGGATCGGTTGGCATCGCACGTGGTAAATCGATTGCAGACCAGATTGAACACGCCAAGGCGTTGATGCGACGTAAATACCGGGCAAAATGGTTCATTGCCTATTTTCAGCCCTATTCCAACACCTTTGCGCCGGTTGAAATATTGCGTGATCGTTATGATCAGGCGCTGGTAGTCGAGGATATTGTCGGCCTGGCGGTCGGAACCCGTCCCGATTGCCTGTCGGCGCCAATTTTCGATCTGCTCACCGAATATGATCAGCGCAGTTACTTCTGGCTCGAACTCGGGTTGCAGAGTATCCATGATCGCACCCTTGATCATTTGCAGCGTGGCCACGATTATCAGTGTTTTCTCGACAGCTATCGACAGGCCAAAGAGCGCGGCTTGCGGGTCTGTGTTCATCTGATCCTGGGGTTGCCGGGCGAAAGCCGGGAGGATATTCTGGCAACCGCTGATGAGATGGCACGGCTGCAGGTTGACGGAGTCAAACTGCATCTGCTGCATGTTCTCGAAGGGACGCCGCTGGGGGATCTTTACAAGCAGGGACAGGTCCCGATGCTCGGGATGCAGGAGTACGTCGAACTGGCGGTCGACTTCATCGAGCGGCTTCCGCCCGAGACGCTGATTCAGCGCCTGACCGGCGATGGGCCGCGCGATATTCTGCTGGCACCACTCTGGTCGACGGACAAGTGGGAAGTACTCAATGCGATAGATGCCGAGCTGGAACGGCGTGGTACGGTGCAGGGTGAGAAATATCGTACTGCGATCTAACTGTGACTGAAAAGGTATTTATTCCGAAGGTGAGCCCAGGGACTGCAGAAAATTGAATTCTGCCGATCTGGGGCCGCAGGTGCAGCGTCAGGAACTGGCGGGTGCGGAAACTGCGACCTGAGTCGAAGAAACCGGCTCGACAGGTCCCCCCCAGGAAATCAGCAGCAACGAAGCCCAGACAAGACTGATAAGTAGCAATAAAAATCGGAACATGGCGCGTAATCTAGCACCGCTGATACTATGAATCAACAGAAGAACTCTTTGTCTTTGTTAATGCCGCATTTTGATCGGGGTTATTAAGGGCTGCAGCAGATCACGCGTGGGCCCGTTGTGGTCGTCAATCGCCCACGCTGAGGTGTGATGTCTGGCAATACGCCGGGTTTTCCACCGAATGGGGAACGGATATATTCCGTGGTGTTGGTTTCTTTTTTTGTTCAGATCAGACAAACCTTCTGTTTCAGTTCATCAATCAGCACCTTGTTGTTTTCCGAGTAATCAACCGGCAGGCTAATCAGATGTACACCGCCTGCGGCGAAGCAGTTTTCGAGCAGCGGCGCAAACTCTTCAGTCTGTGTAACGCGATGTCCTTTCGCCCCATAACTCTGTGCGTAAAGAACAAAATCCGGATTGTTGAATTGCAGACCGAAATCGGGATAACCCATGGCGTACTGTTTCCAGCGAATCATGCCGTATTAGCTGTCCTCCAGAACCAGTATCACCAGGTTCAAGCCAAGGCGTACAGCGGTTTCCAACTCCTGACTGTTCATCATGAAGCCGCCGTCGCCACAGATGGCCATCACCCGTTTTTGCGGATTGAGCCGTGCAACTTCCATTGCTGACGGCAAGCCCGCACCCATGGTGGCCAACGCATTGTCGAGCAGCACTGTATTCGGTTCGGTGGCCAGATAGTTGCGGGCGAACCAGATTTTGTAAACTCCGTTATCCAGGGCGATAATCCCGTTATCCGGCATGATTCTGCGGACGTCGGCGACAAAGCGCTGCGGCTTGATCGGAAAACCGGGATCGTCGATCCGTTCCCGCAAGTGCAGATCCAGATGCTTCTTGACTTGTTGAAAGTAGGCCGGGTCCTGCTTCAGTGGTCCGACCGCTTCGGTCAGGCGGCCGATACTGTCCGCGATGTCGCCCACCACGCCGAGTTGAGGAAAATAAACGTTGTCGACGATGGCGCTACTGAAATTAACGTGGATGACCTTTGTGGCGCCGTGCTCCATGAAAAAGGGTGGTTTTTCGACCACATCATGCCCGACATTGATCACCAGATCGGCGCGGTCAATGGCGCAGTGAATATAATCGTTATCTGAAAGGGCCGCGGTTCCCAGGCATTGCGGGCTGTTTTCGTCAACCACCCCCTTACCCATCTGGGTGTTGAAAAAATAAATCCCGCTTTCGGCAACAAAGCGGCTCAGGGCACTGCGCACCCGATTGCGATTTGCCCCGGCCCCGATCAGCAGCAGCGGGTGCCGGGCGGAGCGAATCATTTCGGCCGCCTCCTGCACCACCCCCTCATCGGCATTGGGACGGCGGGTGTACGAAATCTGGAAAACCGGGGTTGTGGTTTTGTCCACCTGTTCGCGGGCAATATCTTCCGGCAGTTCGAGATGTACCGCACCGGGTCGTTCTTCCTGGGCCAACCGAAATGCTTCGCGGACGATACTTGGAATCAGGGTGACGTTGACGATCTGTCGGGTATATTTGGTCAGCGGGCGCATCATTTCGACCACATCAAGAATCTGAAACTGTCCCTGTTTGCTCTCCTTGATCGGTTTTTGTCCCGTGATCATCACCATCGGGAAGGCGCCCAGTTGCGCGTAGGCCGCGCCGGTAACCAGGTTTGTCGCACCCGGCCCCAGGGTTGCCAGACAGACCCCAGGCTTGCCGGTCAGGCGCCCATAGGTAGCGGCCATGAAGGCTGCGCCCTGTTCGTGACGGGTGAGAATCAGGCTGATGGTTGATTGGCGCAGGGCTTCAAGAAAATCGAGGTTTTCCTCTCCCGGGACACCATAGATGACTTCAACACCTTCATTCTCCAGAGCTTTGACAAGCAGGGCCGAAGCATTCATCAGTTTCCCTTTTCTTCAATGTGTCGGGTCGGCAGCTTCAGTTTAACAGACTCACCACAGTTTTCGCTGAGGGAGATTTACTGACAGTCGCAGGAGTCGTGACCCTTGTCTTTCATCAACGGTTCGACAATGCAGGTAAAGACCCCGGCGGCTGTTCCGGCACCCAGCAGCGGCCCCATAACGTAGACGCTGAGAAAACCGAGGCCCTGATCCGGAAAGGCGGCTTTTCCCCAGCCTGCCAGGGCGGCAAACAGGCGTGGAGAAAGATCTCGGGCCGGGTTGAGCCCCGCCTGGGTCAGCGGAGCCAGAATCGCAATGATCACCGTGACGGTCAGACCGATAAACAGGGGCGCCAGAGCGTCATCCGGGCGTCCCAGGTTGCAACCCTCGGTCAGGGAAAAGATCATGAACACCAGCACGAAAGTGCCGACTGCCTCAACCAGCAGTGCGGTCAGGGTACTGACTACCGCGGCTGAACCGGCTCCGGGATTGGGATAGAATTCACCGAACATCATCGCGGTTTTAATCGATTCCGGGGTGCCACGCACGATACCATTCAGGCTCTCGTACTGGGTGATTGATTCTCCCAGCAGCAGATAGAGCAGGCCGGCAGCGAGAAAAGCGCCGAAGAACTGCGCGATCAGGTAGATGGGCAATCTGGCGAGCGACATCCGTCTTCCCAGCACCATGGCGAAGCTGACCGCCGGGTTGAGATGGGCGCAGGAGAGATGACGAGTGGCATAGATGGCGACGGTCACGCCCAGCCCCCAGATTATCGCGACCTGCAACAGACCGACATGGGCTGAAAAAAGGATGGTTACTGCCACCGAGCCGCAACCGAACAGCACCAGCAGAAAGGTGCCGATCAGTTCGCCGACAAATTCATGGGGATATTTCATCGCAGTCCTTGTTTGATCCGGAAATGGTTGGTGTTGTCTGCGAATCAGCAGCAGGCGCCGGTACTCTCTGGGTTGCTGCTTGCCGGAGCCGGACCGCAGGGGAAAGGGCCGAAGTGGAGCGAACGATCGCCGGTCACGTTGAAATGGCGTCCGAAGCGGGTCTGCTCGACCATTGCGGCGGAGTTACCGCAGACCAGCATCGGTTTGCCGGTGATGAATTTGTGATGATCGTCGAGAATAAAGGCGTGCGGGTGATCGGGGATGGTCCCAAGGTAGGTCGCGGTCTGGCCGAAATCTTAACAGATATCTTCGAGGCAGTCGAGTTTGAACGCTCGCACCGTGATAGAACTGAAGTTGATCATACCGACCTTTCCAACGATTTCAGGACTGCTCAGATCAATCGGGCGCTGTGTCATTATCCGGTAATCCCGGTAGCCGAGACTGTAGAGCAGTCGGCGGAAATCTTCAATGTACAGCGCGCCGCCCAGACACTCCCCATAGAGCAATGGATCATCCTGCAATTCTCGCGGCAGCCTGCGGTCGGCAAAAACATCCGAAAAATAAAGTTCGCCACCGGGTTTTAAAACCCGGAAAATTTCGGCGAAGGTGCGTTGTTTGTCCGGCGAGAGATTAAGGACGCAGTTGGAGATCACCAGATCGACCGAGTTGTCGGCGAGATCGCAGCTTGCCAGATCTTCTATGTAGCCCTGGCGAAACTCAACATTGGGGGCCGCGAACCCGAAGCGGTCTGTCTGACTGTCAATATGGCGGCGGGCTACGGCAAGCTGCTCTGCAGTCATGTCGACGCCGATCACCAACCCTTGCGGTCCGACCAGTTTCGAGGCCAGGTAGACGTCCCGGCCGGTTCCGCATCCGAGGTCGAGGACTGTACAACCATCAATGGCCGCCGGGATCGGTGAGCCGCAGCCGTAGAAACGTTCGATAATTTCGTTGTCGATCTGAGCGAGGATTTTTTGCTGGGCCGGGGGGAAGCTTTCCAGTGAACAGCAGGCACTGGTTTGCAGGTCTTGGCTGCCCTGCAGGATTTTCCCGTAGTATTCTTTGACAGTTTCCAGTGTCTGCCTGTTTCCGGTCATGGAAGGTGTTCTCCTCAATCTGGCGTGAAGTGTTTTGATGTCGCTTCGAGGGATGAGCTGGCGACAGGAGGCTCAAGAGCTCCCTGTCGCCACTTGCCGCATCTATTTGACCGGTCCGGTGAAGACCCAGTCATTGTTGATGACCGCGGCATGGCAGTTGATACAACCGTTGACCTTGCCTTCTTTGGCAACCGAGCCGTCGGCCTTGTATTTTGCCCAGAACCAGTCCCCGCCGTTCGGGTCGTAGCCCTTGACCCGGTACATGACCGTGACTGCACCCAGCTTCTTGTCGGGCATGTAGTTTTCTTTAACGATAATCGAACCATTGGCAAGGGTTCCCGACCGGTCTTTGATGCTGGCCAGTGCGATGTCATTAACATAGGTTGTCAGCAGGGCACCGTGTGGATGCTTGCCTTTGTAAAATTTGCCTTTGCCAGGGAATAGAGCCCACTGCTGATAAGGTTCCGCCTTGGTGATGAAATCATAGACCGCTTTCCCTTTGGCTTCGGGCAAGCCGCCGCCAGCCAGGGCAATGCCGACCAGCCCAAGGACCACGAACCCGCAGAGTGTGACAACCAGATTCTTCTTCATCGCATTCTCCTTTTAGTGATTACCCTTAACGAAGCCGATGTCCCCGTGACGAAGCTGGCTTCCACGTTGGTCAGATTCGGTTTAAAGAGGTGTCTCAAGGGGTTTTGTTGACCTCCTGAGTTATTAAACTACTAGCGTCTGGATTGTTTTGCAATTGTAATGCAGCCTACAAACTTGTGCTAAGTCTCTTAATTGACAAGAGAATTTTTGTTGAAGAAAAATTCAAGTCCTTGGGGATCGATAACTTTTATACTCCGGTAAGCGGTTGTGACCAGCCCCAGCTTCTTCCATTCAGACAGTTGCTCAGCGACTGCCTCGCGGGAAGAGCCAATCAGGTGAGCCAGATCTTTCTGGCTTAAAGGGATGCGGATACTGCCGTCGGCTTCGCTGATACCGCAGCGCTGAGATTGCCAGAGCACGGCCAGGGCCATACGATTACCAAGGGGTTGAAACAGGAGCTCTTCGATGCGCATTTCCAGTTCACGGCGGCGCAGGCCGATCAGCTTGATAACCTTCAGCGCCATTTCCGGATGACGTTGCAGCAGACCTTCAAAATCGCTGCGGGTGATGATGCAGACGATGGCATCATCCATCGCTTCGGCGCTGTGGGAGCGATTTTCCTCGCCGATCAGAGACAGTTCGCCGAAAATTTCACCCGGACCCAGAATGTCGAGAATCATCTGGCGGCCCGTTTCACTGGCCCGGATCAGTTTGACCCGTCCTTCTTTAATCAGATAAATATCGTCACTGACCTCTTCAGCAAAGAAAAGTTTGCTGTTGCGGCGGCAACTGATCATTTCACTGCGCTGCGCCAGGTCCTGTTGCTCCTCCTCGGCCAGCCAGGAGAAAATATTGGCGTGTTTGATGTACCAGAGTCTGGTCTGCATCTATGTATTTGGCCTCCGCAATGATCGTCACCCCAGTTCGACATCCAGACAGTCAAGAAACTTATTGAAGGCGGTGAAGACTTCCATCACCCCCAGCGCTTCAATGATCTGGGCATCTGTGACTCCGGTCGCTTTGAGATCCTGAAAACCCTGATTGGACACTGCATCCGGGGCTGAATTTGCTTTACGGGCGAAGTGGACAAGCGCTTTTTCCATGGGGGAAAAGTCTGCTGCATCAAAATTTTCGGCAATTTTCTTAATTTCGTCCTCAGATATCCCGATCGATTTGAGTGCCCCTGAATGCGCAGCAACACAGTATTTACAGCCGTTGTCCTGTGACACCAGCAGCGCAATCGCCTCCTTGGTTTTACGTGACAGGATGCCTTCCATCATCACCCGTTTGACCTTGTGCCAGTTGGCTTCCAGCAGCGGCGGGTGATGGGCGTAGGTACGAAACAGATTGGGGATCATTCCGAAGGCCTGTTGAATTTCTGTGTATATTTCCTTAACTTGTCCCTCGGCAACAGCCGGGGCCACTGTTGGGATACGGGTCATTTTATTTATCTCCTGATGAGGGGTTGGGGGGCAGTTGCAACAAGGTTTGCAGGGTCCCCAGGCAGTTTTTCAGCGGGGCTTCTGATTTGGTCAGACGTGCCTGCATGATCCCGCCTTCGAGTGTTGCAACAATCAAGGTGGCCAGATTGGCCGCGGGCAGATCGTTGCGAATTTCATGCGTCTGCTGGGCCTGCCGGACCCGTTCTTCAATTTTTGCGGTCCAGTCGTTAAAAACCTGACTGACAAGTGCAGAAAATGCCGGGTTGGTATCGCTTGCCTCAAGGGCCGTGTTCCCAAAAAGACAGCCGCCGACAAAGCGGGATCGCTGATGTCTGAGACAGGCCCAGCGCAAAAAGCGTTTCAGCGCTTCACCCGGTGTTCCCTCTGCCAGTGCCCGATCGAGAAATTCCATAAATAATCTTTGTTCGCGTTCGAGAACCGCCAACGCCAGTTCCTGCTTGCCTGAAAAGTGGAAGTAGAGATTTCCGCGTGTGGTTTGCGTTGCCTGCAACAGGTCGTTGACCGATGTTGATGCAATTCCTTTGCGATTAAAAATCTGACTGGCTCCAGTCAGAATGCGCTCTTTGGTTTTCAATCCTTTTGCGGGCATGTTCTCTCCTGAAAAAAACCGAACGATCAGTTTATTTTACAAAGCTTACCGTTTTTGTCCTGGATGTCAAGTTGGCGCGTTTTTTATGCCCGGCACCGGGAGGCGAGCCTGTCGCTGATGCTTGTTTCCGGTTAGGCGGCTGTGCTACTTTCTGCCGATGTTTGATCTCAACAGCCTCAATCCCCAGCAACGCCAGGCCGTCGAGCATGACCGTGGCCCTCTGTTGCTGCTGGCCGGTGCCGGTTCCGGTAAGACTCGCGTGATTACCTGCCGGATATCTTATCTGCTGCAGCAACGCCAGGTTGCGGCTACGCAGATTCTGGCCATGACCTTTACCAACAAAGCCGCCCGTGAAATGCGCGAGCGGGTCGAGCAGATGGTCGGGCGCAAGGCCTGCAAGGGGATGGTGATCAGCACCTTCCATTCGTTGTGCGTGCGAATTCTCAAAAGCCATATTGAAAAACTCGGGTACAAGAAGAATTTCTCGATTTACGCCGCCGGTGATCAACAAAGGCTGGTGCGCGACCTGCTGCGCGAGCTGGTGGCTGATGCCAGTTCCAAAGATGCTGATCGGGTGCTGTGGCAGATATCCGATGCGAAGAATCGTCTGATTTCAGCGTCTGATTTCTCTCCCGACATCAATCATCCCGACAGCTGCCTGACTGCTGAAATTTACCCCCGTTATCAGAAAGCGCTCAAGGCCTTCAACGCGGTCGATTTTGACGATCTGTTGATGCTGGTGGTACGCCTGTTCGAGGAACAGCCCCAGGTGTTGGCCGACTATCAGCAGCGCTTTGTCTACCAGATGGTTGATGAATACCAGGACACCAATCCGGTCCAGTATCGGTTGCTGCGCCAGCTTTCC
>JAJRWF010000141.1 GCA_024276905.1 Deltaproteobacteria bacterium | reverse complement strand
GCTGGTCTCTTCGATCTGGCTGCGGATCTGCTTAACGCGGCCATCAATGGCAGCCTCTTCACCGGCACCATCAATGATGGTGGTATTGTCTTTATCGATAACGATGCGCTTGGCGGTGCCGAGCATATCGAGAGTGGCGTTCTCGAGGCTGAAACCGACCTCTTCAGAGATCAGGGTACCACCGGTCAAACAGGCGATATCTTCGAGCATCGCCTTACGACGATCACCGAAACCCGGAGCTTTAACGGCCGAGATATTCAAGGTGCCACGCAGCTTGTTGACCACCAGGGTCGCCAACGCCTCACCGTCGATATCCTCGGCGATGATCATCAGCGGGCGACCTTGTTTGGCAACCGGCTCAAGAATCGGCAGCAGATCTTTCATGGTGCTGATCTTCTTGTCGTAAATCAGGATCAGCGCATCTTCGAGCACTGCTTCCATGCGTTCGGCGTCGGTCACAAAGTAGGGAGAGAGATAACCACGATCAAACTGCATCCCTTCAACAGTCTCAAGGCTGGTATCCATTGACTTGGCTTCTTCAACAGTAATAACACCCTCTTTACCAACTTTTTCCATCGCCTCGGCGATGATGTTGCCGATGGTCTCGTCGCTGTTGGCCGAAATGGTGCCGACCTGGGCAATCTCGGTGTGATCCTTGATCGGCTTGGAGAGCTTGGCCATTTCCTCGACGGCAACCTCAACCGCCTTCTCAATGCCGCGCTTGATTTCCATCGGGTTGTGCCCGGCGGTTACCAGCTTGACGCCTTCCTGATAGATCGATTGAGCCAGAACGGTCGCAGTGGTGGTACCGTCACCGGCAACGTCCGAAGTTTTGGAAGCAACTTCTTTAACCAACTGTGCGCCCATGTTCTCGAACTTATCTTCCAGCTCAATCTCCTTGGCGACGGTGACGCCGTCCTTGGTAATCAGCGGAGCACCGAACGACTTGTCGATCACGACATTGCGGCCCTTGGGACCGAGAGTTACCTTGACCGCATCGGCCAGAGCATTGACGCCATCAAGAATCTTGGCGCGGGCATCTTGAGAAAAAAGAATCTCTTTAGCCATGGTATTTATTCCTCCGATAAATGAGTGTCTTTGGTTTTGCCTGTTTTTTATTCAATGAGCTCCCCGAAAAGGAACCCCGGAGTTCGGTTACGGCGGAACGGCCGTCGCGAGAGTGTGGAAAATCGAGTCCAGATTCGCGAAGACATGAGGTGCCTAGCCGGAGGCTAAGTGCCGAAATGGCTTCACGGATATGGGCCGATTTGCCGCGCTCGCAGCAGGGCGGCCCGACGTGATCGAACTCCCTACTCGACCACGCCGAGGATGTCGTCCTCACGCATAATCAGATACTCCACGCCGTCAACCTTGACATCACTTCCGGCATACTTGCCGAAAAGGACCAGGTCTCCGACTTTGACGTCCATTGGAATCAGCTTGCCGTCCTCGGTCATTTTCCCCTTACCGACTGCGACAATTTTGCCTTCCTGCGGTTTTTCCTTGGTGACAGTGTCCGGGATGATGATCCCACCTGCGGTGGTGGTTTCCTCTTCAATCCGCTCGACAATGATACGATCCTGCAGAGGTCTCAGTTTCATTTCTTTCTGCTCCTTTCCTTCTGCTATTCCACGATTTCTGGCCATTTAATATGGCCGGTTCAAGACGACAGAAACCGGGCTGTCATAGCGACAGATACCGGCTGAAAACGCTGTTAGCACTCCCTCGCAGACAGTGCTAACAAATGAAGATATTAATCGCTTCGAAAGAATTGTCAAGGGGTTTGTTAGCACTCAGGCAAAAAGAGTGCTAAAGAGGCGGGAAAACCGGCATAAATCAGCCTCCGGACAGGGCTTCGGCCAACTTTTCTGCCATACTGTCAGAGATTTTGAGCGCCAGCTTACGGCGCGCATCTTCGTGCTGGAGGTAGTCCTTTTCGTAGAAAATTTCAACCGGATAATCGAGCTGCAGGGTCGGCTCGGACTGGTCCGCCTGGAAAAGACGAATTCGGCTTTTGGCCCGGATTGTGGCCGTCGAGCTCCCCGCATCCTCGACGTACGCAAAAACTTCACCGGTGACATAATCACGCTTGCCAAGCCAGACAGCATCGATAGCATCGAGGCCTTGCTTCAGGATGATAAACTCCAGCCCGGTACGAGGCTGGAGCTCATTGAGCCGATCAACAAAACGATCAAAAAGACCCGCACTCACTTCGGCGGGAACCATAATCGTTGTAAAAGGAACAATAAACATTGTCTGGGGCCGGGTCCGCGGTGCAAAACCCTCCTTCTGTGCAACCTTCACCCCACCGGAACAAGCCACCAGCAAAACACAACAAGCGATGACAACCAGCAACATTCTCATGCAGAACTCCATTAATTCGAGATTCAGTCGCAGCGATTCACCCTCAACCCTGGCCCAGGTTTTCCGCCACACGTAGAAATTCAATCGCTTCATCCAAACGAGCAATCACCCCCCCGAACCCGGCCTGGAACAGGGCCACGTCACTTTCACTGCCAAAGCTGATCAAAGACGGATGACAGCAGGGGGCCGCCAGTGAGTTCACCAGAAAATAAGCCTCGTCAGCCGGCAACATACGACCGTTGATCTGATCGCCGACCAACAACCGCTCCGCATCCGCCGCGACCAGAAAATGTTGCAGACCGCAGACCGCACAGCAGGCAACAGCGATTGAACCATCGGCTCGGAGGATCTGGCTCTGCTGATGCGGCAACAGGCGGCGCACACAGACCGAGCAGAAGCCCTCGCGAGATGAGGGTGAGTGTTTTTTTGCGACAGCTCCGCCGTGAATCCGCAGCAGCAATCCCCGGCTGAAAAGACTCTGCAGATCACGGTGTATCGTCATCCGCGAAACCTGAAAACGTTTGGAGAGCTCCCCGGCCGAAAGCCCGGACTCCCTGTCGAGCAGGGCCAGAATACTGTGCTGGCGTTCATCACGTGTCATTGAAAATCTCGACTTTACCGGGTCTGATTTTGCATTGCGCGATATTTTAACACAATTTTCACGCCCTGTATCTTTCTGCTCAAACCATCAAAGTCACTAGAAATTGTCGCCTGATATGGAACTGACCCTGTTTGCCTTCACCGAACAGGGTTTAGCTTGGATAAAACTTTTTACCCTCGATAAATATTGTCATTGACATTTTCTACCATGTCAGCTATACCCATGCTGTCATAAAACCATATTCTATTTTCTGGAAAACCCATGGAATTCAACATCGGTGTAAAGATCAAGCAGTTGCGCAAGGAGCGCAAACTGACCCTGCAGGACGTTGCCAACGAAACGGGGTTCTCCCCGGCACTGATCTCGCAGATCGAGAACAACAATGTCTCTCCACCCATCGCCACCCTGTCGAAAATTGCGCGTTTTTTCGACGTCAAGATGAGTTATTTCTTCGAAGAAGGTGAGGCGATCACGAAATTCGAGATTGTCCACAAAGAGGACCGACGTATCGTCAGTCGGGTCATCTCCAAGGACGGGACCGGCCACGGCTATACCTACGAGACCCTCTCCTACCGGAAAAGTGATAAAAAGATGGAGCCCTTCCTGCTGACCGTCTCGGAGCGGGCAACGGAAGAGAACCTCTACAATCATGAAGGAGAGGAGTTTCTGCTGATCCTCAAAGGGGAAGCTGAACTCCTGCTTGACGACGAACGCTTCCTGCTTAAAGAGGGCGATGCCGCCTATTTTGACTCATCGGTCAAACACCGGCTGCTCTCCAAAGGAAACGGCACCGTCGAGGTTCTGGCGGTTGTAACACGCTGACAATCAAGCCTCTTTTAGCCACCAAGACACGAAGGACACCAGGAGAAGCCAACCCAAAACACAAGAATGAAGAGAACATAAATCATTGTTTTTTTGAGTTTGGCCTAGAAAGAACCCTTTGCCCTCCCCTGCGAACTCAACGCTCTTCAGCACCTCCCCGACAAAAAGACTCCTCTTGGTGAGCTTGGTGTCTTGGCTGGCAAAGATGCTTTTGATTCTACAGAACATCTAAAAATAAACGCTAAAAGGAAGGAATAAACCGATGAGCAGTTTCGAAAAAAAGACCTTGGCCGACTGGGAAACCCAGGCCAAGAAAGAAAAAAAAACCAATGATCTGTCTCACTTCAAATGGGACACTCACGAAGGCATAAGGGTTAAGCCTCTCTACACCGCTGCCGATACCGCCGGGCTTGAAACTGCCGACACCCTACCGGGATCGGCCCCTTTTGTACGTGGACCAATGGCGACCATGTACGCCGGTCGTCCCTGGACTGTACGCCAATATGCCGGATTTTCTACCGCTGAAGAATCCAACGCGTTCTATAAACGTAACCTGGCTGCAGGCCAGCAGGGTCTTTCGGTCGCTTTTGATCTCGCCACCCATCGCGGTTATGATTCGGATCATCCTCGAGTGGTCGGTGACGTCGGCAAGGCCGGGGTCGCCATCGACTCGGTTGAGGATATGAAAATCCTCTTTAACGAAATCCCCCTCGACAAGGTTTCGGTCTCGATGACCATGAACGGTGCAGTCTTGCCGATCATGGCCAATTACATTATTGCCGCCGAAGAACAGGGCGTCAGCGAAGAAAAGCTGGCCGGAACGATCCAGAACGACATCCTCAAAGAATTCATGGTGCGCAATACCTACATCTACCCGCCTGCGCCCTCAATGCGCATCATCGGCGACATCATCGAATACACCAGCCAGAAAATGCCGAAGTTCAACTCGATTTCAATCTCCGGCTACCACATCCAGGAAGCGGGGGCCAACAATGCTCTCGAACTCGCTTTTACTTTGGCCGACGGTATCGAATATGTGCGCAGCGCGGTGGCCAAGGGCCTCGACGTCGACTCCTTTGCACCACGACTGTCGTTCTTCTTCGCCATCGGCATGAACTTTTTCATGGAAGCCTCCAAACTGCGGGCCGCTCGCTACCTGTGGGCCAAGCTGATGAAGCAGTTCGATCCCAAGAACCCCAAATCCTCGATGCTGCGCACCCACTGCCAGACCAGCGGTTGGTCCCTGACCGAGCAGGACCCTTACAACAATGTCATTCGCACCACCATCGAGGCGATGGCTGCGGTACTGGGCGGCACCCAGTCATTGCACACCAACGCACTGGATGAAGCAATTGCCCTGCCAACCGACCACAGCGCTCGCATCGCGCGCAACACCCAATTGGTCATCCAGGAAGAATCGGGGATCTGTAACGTCGTCGATCCACTGGGCGGCTCCTATTACGTTGAAAGCCTGACCAAGAACCTGATTGACGAAGCGCAGAATATTCTTGATGAAATCGAGGGCCTCGGCGGCATGACCAAGGCGATCGAATCGGGGATGCCGAAACTGCGGATCGAGGAATCAGCGGCCAAGAAACAAGCCGCTATCGACTCCGGCCGTGACGTCATCGTCGGTGTCAACAAGTACCAACTGGCCGAAGAGGACCCGATAGACGTTCTCGATGTCGACAATGCCGCCGTACGCAAAGGCCAGATTGCCCGACTTGAAAAAATGCGTCACGAACGCGACGAAACCGCTTGCCGCCAAGCACTTGCCGAGATTACCGCTGCATGCGAAAATGGCTCAGGAAACCTGCTTGCCCTGAGCGTCAAAGCAGCACGACTAAGGGCCTCGGTTGGTGAAATCTCTGACGCCATGGAAAAATCCTTTGGTCGTCATCGTGCTGAAATAAAACTCGTTTCAGGAGCCTATGGATCGGTGGTTGAATCTGACAGCAATTTCACGGAGTTGAAACAACGAATTGACGCTTTTGCCGACAAGGAAGGCCGACGGCCACGTATCCTGATCGCCAAGATGGGTCAGGACGGTCATGATCGTGGCGCTAAAGTGGTTGCGACCGCCTACGCGGATGCCGGGTTCGATGTCGACATGGGGCCACTGTTCCAAACCCCGGAAGAAGCGGCCAAGATGGCGGTTGAAAATGACGTGCATGTGGTCGGCGTTTCTTCTTTGGCCGCCGGCCATAAGACCCTGGTGCCGCAACTGGTCGGTGAACTGAAAAAGCTCGGCGCCGAGGATATTGCCGTGGTCTGCGGCGGGGTTATTCCACGCCAGGACTACGACGAGCTGCTCAAAGCCGGTGCCGCAAAAATCTTCGGGCCCGGCACCCCGATCACCGTCTCTGCTGGACAAACACTGGATGCGATTGAAGGGAAATAACTTTCTAGCCACCCTGGATTTTCATCTTGCCAAAAATAAAACACATAGCCGAAGGTGTGCGCAACGGCAACATCCGCTCGCTGGCCAAAGCGATCACCCTGATCGAAAGCCGCAACCCGGACCACTCCCGTGCCGCCACCACCCTGCTTGATGAACTGCTGCCTGATTCAGGCCAGGCAATCAGGGTCGGCATCAGCGGTGTGCCCGGGGTCGGCAAAAGTACCCTGATCGAAGCCCTGGGGATGATGCTGATCGAACAGGGCCACCGCATCGCCATACTGGCGGTCGATCCCAGTTCGCAACTTTCCGGCGGCTCGATTCTCGGCGACAAAACCCGCATGGAGCTGTTGTCACGCGAGAAAAACGCCTTTATCCGCCCCTCTCCCAGCGGCGACACTCTGGGAGGCGTGGCACGCAAAACGCGTGAAACCATGCTGCTCTGCGAAGCCGCCGGCTACGACGTTATTATCGTCGAAACCGTCGGCGTCGGCCAGTCGGAGATCACAGTCGCCTCGATGGTCGATTTTTTTCTGCTGCTGCAACTCAGCAACGCCGGTGACGAACTGCAGGGGATCAAAAAGGGCGTGATGGAAATCGCCGATGCAATCCTGATCAACAAGGCCGAAGGCGAAAACCGCCCCCGCGCCGAACTGGCACGCCAGCAATACCAAAACGCCCTGCATCTGCTCAAACCCAAAAGCAATAATTGGCAGGTGCCGACGATGTTGTGCAGCGCTCTGCACAACGAAGGAATCAACGAGATCTGGCAGACCGTTACACTCTATGCCGAGACCTTGAGAACCAGCGGAGAATTTGACGAAAAGCGTCGTCTCCAGGCCCATGACTGGATGTGGACCCTGGTGACCGACGACCTCAAAGATCTCTTCATGCGTGACACGAACGTAGCCGCCCTGCTGCCACAGTTACAGGCAGGGGTGGGACAGGGAACAACGACACCCAGCGCTGCTGCCAGACGACTGCTTGAAGCGTTTAAGAGACACTGACCTGACAACAGGAGCTCAGCATGACTAAAAAGATCAACCACATCGGTATCGCCGTAAAAAATATTGAAAACGCCTTGCCCTTTTATCGTGATGTCCTTGGCATGACCTTTGAGGGCAGTGAAGAAGTCACCGAACAGAAAGTCCGGGTCGCCTTTCTGCAGGTCGGTGAAAGTCGCATCGAATTACTTGAACCGACCTCACCCGATTCTCCGGTGGCTAAGTTCCTCGAGAAAAACGGTTAAGGCATTCACCATCTGGCCTATGAAGTCGATAACCTCGAAACCGCATTGAATGAGCTACAAACAAAAGGCGTCCGCCTGATTGACCAAACGCCGCGCAAAGGAGCCCACGGTGCCAGTATCGCCTTTATTCATCCGAAAGCCAGCGGCGGCGTCCTGACCGAACTCTGCCAGCCTTAAGCTTCGGCAAGAAATGAGTCGCTAGGAAAATATCTCCTCATGCCACACACCCACATATTCTTGCGCTTTTACAATAAGTTGACAACTTCACAACATATTTTTACCTTGACTTAAAATCAGGCCAAAATATACTCTGGCCGTTCCATTGTAGAACAGTGTGGGAAAATGACCCGGATCGGAGCTGACTTGACAGCGAAAAAAAGCCTGCTTGACTCCCCGGCGAAGTGCCACCGACTTGTGGCAAACCGGAGATATGCTCTATGAAAATGTATTTTTGTGTTTCACTGCTACTGCTATCAGTCAGTCTTGTGTCACCAGCCAAGGCCCAGCTTAAACGCGGCGATGCAGCACCAGACTTCAGTGCCAGGACCCTTGATGATGAACCGATCAAGCTCAGTGATTTCAAAGGCAAAACCCTGCTGATTGAAATGGGAACCACCTGGTGCCCGTCTTGCAACGAGCAGGCCCGCCAAATTGGTGAAATCCGCGAACGCCTGAAGGAGATAGAAGTTATCTATCTTACCGTTTTTCTTGCTGACTCCGCAAAAAGTGTGCGCTCACATCTGAAAATCGGTGGACTGGAGCATCCAGACCAGGTCATGCTTGACAGCGGCGAAGCACGACGCAATTACGGCGTCTTCACCATCCCGCGGGTTCTCCTGATCGACAAGAGCTTCAAGGTGGTTTTTGACAAGATGGTTATGAGCAAGGACGAACTGCTGCAGCAGATCGACCAACACCAGGCCCGGCAGTAACCGGGTATGGTTCGAATAGACTTCGTTTTGGCCGGATCAAAGCCTGTGGTACGCAGCCGACAATGCTGTGTCACAGAAGCAACAATGCTGCAATAAAACAGCACTTCAAAACACGGCGGTCTGCAGAGGAAAACCGCTGTTTTACGGCACCTTGAGAGTCATCACCCCAAAACTACCGGCATTGGCACTCTTGGTGCAGTTCAGGCAGTGAGCAAAACGACCCTGCGGGGAATGAACCCGCGTTTGTCGCGAATCAACTTTTTATTTTATGCAAAACCTCAGGGAGGATTTCTGTACGATGAGTCATTTCATCGCCCTCACCCTGCAAATTTAAATTGTTCAACTGCAACGCTCAGGCGCAGGTGACCGGGTAACACCGGCCGACCGCTGACGAGACTGCACTTATTTTATTTATTGTAACAGAACCCTAGGTCACTAATCGCCGAATAGTTCGGCAATTTCCTAACTCGAAGGAGGTAACACCGATGAGCAGAATCCTTAAAGCTGTGATCGTCCTGGCGGCGATCGTTGCCGTTGCCACACCGGCAATGGCTGCCGAGTTCGCCTTTCACGGCGACCTCAACAACCGTTTCAATCTCTACACCAACCACTCTGAGTTCTACAACACCGCCGGTTCCCTGGAAAAAGGCGTAGCCAGCACCAAAAAAGTTGGTGACAAAAACACTAACACCACCTGGGGCGACGTCAAATACCGCCTCTGGACCGAAGCCAAAACCAATGACGGCAAGGTTAAGGGTGTTTACGCCATCGAGCTCGGCGCCATGCGCTTCGGCCGCAGCGGCACCGGCAAAAGCCTCGGTTCCGGTTACTCGGGTGACGGCCTGAACATCGAGACCCGCTGGGCCTACACCCAGTTTCAGGTTCCGGGCGCTGCCAGCAAGGCGCGCGTAACCATCGGTCTGCAGCCCTACAAGGTCAACTCCTTTCTCTGGGCTGAGACTGCTGCCGGCGTTAAATTTACCGCCGACAACTATGAGCTGGCCTGGATGCGCGGCAGAGAACTGTTCAACAACACCAACGGCGGCAGCCTTGAGTCAGGCGACTCCTTGTCTGCTCGTGTCAACCTGAAACCGGCTGCAGGCGTCAAGCTTGGCCTGTTCGGTCTGTTCCAGAACCAGAATGCAGGCGGTGCTGGTGCAATTGACGCTGGCAAGTACGAAGTCAAATCTCTTGGCGACATTGACATGACTCTCTACTCCTTTGGTGTCGACGGCGGTCTGACTTCCGGTGACATCTTCGTTAAGTGGGATGCTATCTATCAGAATGGTGAGTTCAAAGATGCTACCTTCACCGGCCTGAACGGCACTGCCACCGGCGACTTTGACCTCAGCGCTTACCTGCTGCATGTCGACGTCGGTATCAAGATGGGCAAAAGCCGCCTGACCTTCACCAGCTGGTATGCTTCCGGCGACGACGACGATAACGACAAAGACCTCGACGCCTTCATGTCAACCGACGTTGACCGTTTCGACAGCATCGTCCTCTTCGAGGGTGGCTACACTGACGACAACTACGGCACTGAGCGTCCCTACCTGCTCAACAAAGGCCTGTTCCTCAACAAACTGGCATACGACCACAAGGCTTCCAAGAAGCTCAAGTTCGGTGCTGCAGTTCTCTATCTGATGACTGCTGAGGACATCGAGTACACTGACGACAACAGCGTTGCCCAGTCCAACAGCGACCTCGGTATCGAGCTGGATGCCTACGTCAGCTACAAGCTCTATGACAACGTCGAACTGGCTCTCAACGGCGGCTACCTGGTTGCCGGCGACGCCATGGATGCCTTCGAAATTGACCGCAACGGCAATGCCGACGAAGATATCATGCGCATCACCTCACGGGTTCGCTACAAGTTCTAAGACAGCGTATCCAGGATAGGTTCAATAAAAAAACAGGTCGGCCATTGGCCGACCTGTTTTTTATATCCGGCACCATTTAACAACAGGCGAGCAGACCCGGATCAGTCGCACAGAACACTGGACCTGAGATCACAAAGTGATTATTCTGTCCTTTGCATTTCAACCATTAAAAACACCGGGAGGCTAAATCCACACCTCCTGCACCATCATATGAGGAGTACCCCGTAATGAAACCGTTTCGTCTGTGGCTGACCCTGCTGTTTTGCGTGACCCTGCTGAGCACACCCGGCCTGCTGTTGACTGCACAAGCCTCGCTGATTGACAGCATCACCCGTGACTTCACCCCTCTTGACGGTTATGTCATTATGCCGATCAATGATGAGTATCTGATCGATATCGATTCCAGTCAGGGAGCAAAAATCGGCGACCTGTTCAGCATCTACCTGCCGGGAGAAAAAATCATTCACCCGATTACCGGCAAAACCATCGGCACCCTCAATGAAACCTTGGCCGTACTCAGTATTACCCGCATCAAGTCCGGCTACAGCTATGCCAAGGTCATTGCAGGAGAAACCAAGCTCAGCAAAGGGACTCCTATCAAGCGCTTTGCTGAAATGACTGCGCGCCTCAGCAGTCAGAGCGCAAGTGCGGCAAAACTCTACCCACAGCTAACCAACGCCCTGCCCTCTCTCGATTGGCAAGGCCTCTCGATCCCCGGCCGCAACGAAACAAAACCACCAGCAGACCTTCTTTTCACCCTGACCGACACCCGACTGGAGGTTCGCAATTCACTGGGACAGATGTTTCGCTCCTACCCGACAGACAAGTTGACCGGCAGCTATGTCCCGCCAAAGACCGCTCCGCGTGTTGCGATTGTCACTCCACCGGCCAAAAGTACTGACGTCAAGTGGCAGAAACCGGCAACAGTCAAGGGCCTTGTTAATTACGAAAATTCCGGGGCCAGAGAAAACCTGCTCGGCACCATTAACGCTCGCACTCTGATGGCAGATTTTGTCACAACGCCCGAGGGATTACTGCTGGCTGCGACTGATGGCTCGACAATACGTATTTTTCGCGTTACAGACCGTCTGCAACCCGTCGCAGAATATAACTACGCAACGCGCTCTATTCACGCCGTCAGCTGGTGGCAACCAACCTCAGGTAGCACCTACCTGACCGTCAGCGGGAGTGCCGAAGGAGCGCCGACCGCCAGCACCAGTACGGAGACCACGCCACTCAGCAGCATCCTGAAATTTTCTGCCCACCAACTGACTCCGGTCATTGATAATCTCGACTACTTTCTCGGCACCTTCGACCGTGACAGTGACGGCGCCCGCGAGACTCTGCTCGGCCAGAGCCTTGATCTCGATATTTTCTATGGCCGGATCGTACAATTGCACTTACAGGGAAGGAAGCTCCGTACCAGCAAGCTCGACTTCAAGCTTCCCCAACCCTTCCCGGTACAAAGCAGTTTGTTTGCCGACCTGACAGCTGACGGCAAGCAGGAAACCGCTACCCTCACCAGCGGCCTGCTGACCATCTACCAGGGCAAACAAATTATCTACCAATCCGAAAAAGAGATGGGTGGCAGCATTTCCCAGCTGACATATGATACCAATCCCGGCCAGATAGATGCACTTTTCACCTCTGTTCCCTTTGAAGTAGCACCCGTTTCCGGCGACATCGATAACGATGGACAATTGGAATTGATCGCAATCTCCTCTGACCGTCCAACGATCATTACTCCCGGCCGACCAGACATCTCTGAAATCTGGCTGAGTGTCTTTAAATACAGGAATGGGCGCATTATCAAAGGTCAGCTTGGCAGCAGATTCAACCAGCCCCTTCAGGGCATCCACGTACAACAGGACCGAATACTTCTCGTAACGACTGATCCGTATCGCAATGATAGCACTGGGGAACAAACAAGCGTTGTCTCCGTCTCATTACGTAAAAAATAAGGGGGAGAACATCGAAATCCCCCCAGCATTGCAACTAACTTTGCTTTCGCGAAAAAAATGCTTGCCATCACGGAACAGATTATTATAAAAATGCGCATGGTAAACATATAACATTGTTTTGTCGCTTTCTGACGAACCAACATAACGAAGAATATTTGGCACAGATAAAAGACCACTTTTTATTAGATTGTACTTACGCTCCTGTTTGACGGTTCCATACTGCCAAGCAGGAATAAACGCTTGCCTACAAAAGCGTGATCTTAATTCTAATCAGGAGGAAAAAATGAATAGAACAATCGTTGGAGTACTATGTCTGGCGCTGCTATGTGCTCTGAGCACGACGGCCTTTGCGCTGGAAACCAAACTGAGCGGTTTCTACAAGTTGCGCGCAATCAGCAACAACATTTCTGCAGGAAACAACTTCATCGGTGATCTGGAAGACAACGCTAAGTCAGAAACGATGGTCGACCAGCGTCTGCGCATGAAGCTTGACACCAAAGTAAACGAGAACCTCTCTTTCACCTACTACGCTGAAGTTGACATGCAGTGGGGTGGCAAGCAGTACGGTGGTGGTACCCGGAATAATGGTGGTGGCATCGGCGCCGACGTAGTAAACCTTGAGACCAAAAACCTTTACATTGATGTCAAGATCCCGGGCACAACCTCTGCGGTACGTCTGGGTCAGCAGGGCGTTGCAGATCATTATGACTACTCCTTCTTCGCCGCTGACATGTCGGGACTCAAGTACAACACCTCTTTTGGCGGTACCAAACTGACCGCCGGCTGGTTTAAACTGGACGAAGCCGATTTCAAAAAATCTGACGACGTTACCCTGTGGGTTCTGCAGGCCGGTTTCAAGCCTTCAGAGAATCTGAAGCTTGGTGCTGACTACTACTATTACCAGAACCAGGGCAACAACACTGGTTATGCAACCTACTTCGGTACCGCAGACATCAAACAGATCAGCGGCAACGCAGGTCCTAACGACAACTGGAGCGCAACCAGAAGCGAAACAGACCTTCACTATCTCGGTGGTCATGGTGAGTATCGCCTGGACAATCTGGTCCTGAGTGGCTGGGTTAACCTCAACGTCGGCACGGTAGACAACCTGACCATCAACGGCACCGCCACTGATATTGACGTCCAGGGTTTTGCTGCCCGCCTGAAAGCCAAAACCGACCTCGGTGGTGTTAAACTGGCCGCCAGCGGTACCTACTTCTCCGGCGACGACGACTTGAGCGATGGCGATGCCGATTTCATCGTTAACCCGCTGGCGACTGAGTCTTTTGCTTTCGCTACTGACGGCTTCATGATCATGACTCCTGATGTCAACTGGAACAGCGTTGGCCAGTATGGTTTCGCCATGGTCGATTCCGCCTGGGCTGGTTACGGTCTGATTTCCGCAAACGTGACCGCATCCTTCATGCCGACTCACACCACCTACATCAAAGGCGGCGTCGGCTACTTCGCTTCACTTGAAGATACTGTCAAGGACGACCGTACCGATCGCAATGGTACCACTCTCGGTACTGAGGTCTTCCTGCGGGCAGGCATCAAGGTCGCTGAAAACCTTGACGTATCCATCAACGGCGCGTATGCTTCTCTCGGTGACTTCTATGACAACAACGGCGGCGGCAAATCAGCCAACGTTGCAACCACAGACATCGATGATCCCTACGAAGCTTATGTTCAGGTAACCCTGAGCTTCTAAAGCTCGGACCAGCAACAAAGAGAATTCAGCACTACAAACGAGTTCTCATTGAGTCATAAAGAAACACCCCGAGGAGGCCGGCCACAATGGCTGGCCTCTTCTTTATCGCAGCTCTGAACGACTCACTTCAACAGAGCTCACGCAAGCTATTGCCCCGGAGTAAGTTATGAGACTTGTGACCTTGGCCGTTCTGGCCGCACTCTCCCTGATCACCCCTTTGACTTGCGCTGCAGACACAGAAGCAAAACCTGATCTGAGCCGGTTTCTTCAACCCCTGCAGGCACAGGTTATCATGCCGCTCGAAGAGGGCATCCTGATCGACAAGGGCGGAGCGGACCATGTTGCCCCCGGCGATATGTTTGCCACAGTCACAAGCGAAAAGCGCTTGACCCATCCCCAGACTGGCCAGCTTCTGGATACAATTTTAACTTATGGCGCCATGTTTGAAGTGACACGGGTCAAGCAAAACCTGGCCTACTGCAAACCGCTCGACACCCTGCAGCAACCAGCTACCGGGACAGAGATTCGCCGCTTTGAAAATATCCCTGTTACTTTCGAAGACCAACCCGGCCAGAATTTTCAGTTGTTTCGATCTCTGCGCGAAAAACTTCCCCACCTCCGCTGGGGGGAATACGTAACAGGTTCGGCCCCGACACAACCGCGCAGCACTCCAACACTGCTGATCCGCTACACGGGAAAACAACTGCAGCTATTCAACCAGTCGATGCAGATACTTTTTTCCCAGCCGTTGCAACTAACCAGCAGTGGACAACCCGGCACTTCAGATCAAACAAGACTGCCAGCGCCACTTCTGGCACCATCGATCCCGGTGAACGTCAGCGGACAACTTCGCCCTGCTGCGGCTTCCCCAGGAAGCCTGATCCGAGTAAAACTTCCGCCCAACCTAGAGATACAAGCTCTGAAAATTTCCGATATTAACCAAGACGGTCAGGCAGAAGCGATCCTTGGTTTCAGCAGCAAGTTGCTTGTCGGTCGGTTGAACGATGGGGAATTTACTGAAGAATCACGCCTGGGAATGTCTAAAAAGCAGCAAATTTCTGATATCAGTGTACTCGACCTCGACCATGACGGACAGCCGGAAATTATTGTTTCAGCGGTACAGGAAAACGAACTGCATTCGACTATCTACAGATACACGCAAAAGAGTCTGCTCAAGGTGACCGAATCGCGCCTTCTTTTTGCAACATTCACAGACACCGCAGGTCAAAAAATTCTTTTAGCTACGAACGAGAATTCCCTACTTGGACAGAAACCGGTCTTTTATCGCATCCAGCTTAAGGGAAATCGGATCCTGAAAACTCCGTATCAGCTTCCAGCAGCGCGACAACCTTATGGCATTTCTAAAATAACAAACAACCAGGGGCAAACATTCCTTGTCCAGATATCTGCGGAAAACCGGTTGAAAGTTACAAATTCTGAAGGCGACGAGCTGTGGATAAGTGGAGACTACTATGGCGGCTCCACTGCCTATCTGAAGGTGCCCCAGCCGGGCTCCAGAAACATCGGTGACGACGAAAAACTGTTCCTGAACTCAACACTGAAAAGGACCTCTACACAAACGCTATTGGTCACCAAACACAAGGGCGCCAGTTGCTTCAAAAATTCCCCTGATTACAAAAATGGCCGTATTGTAGAATTGCGCTGGAACGGTTATACCTTAGAAGAAATAAGTGTTACCGAAAATATGGGCGGCCGCATTGCCGATTTCGACCAGGCCGATGTGAACAACGACGGCATTGTCGATCTGATCGCGGCAGTTTCCTACAAATCAAAAGGCTTCTTCAGCAAACCGGTTTCAGGACTCGTTATTGTCTACAACAATAAACCTTAGACCTTTTCGCAACAGAAACAACTCCTTCTGTCCGACGGTACAAGGCGTCAAGTCTCATTGAACGTCCAACGTAGAGGAATATCCAACAGCAGGTTGTTGGATATTCCTCTAAAGTCCTCAGACTTGAAAAATATTCACCCGAAACAAAATATGAAACTTCCTACCTGGCTGAAATTACACCTTTTTTTTCCACACATCCAACGCAGTCCTTGGCACGATTCCTGATATTCATTAAACAGCAACAGGCAGGCTCTCCTGCACATCAAAAAAGGAAGCGTTGACAGTCGAAACCCGAAGGCGGTCAAGAACGAATTGCGCCCATATAGGTTAAAATAGGACCTAAAGAATACTTGGTCTCGAAACGGAGGAAAAATGACAGTTCGAAATGGCGTAGGTTTGATTTTATGCACTCTGTTACTATCCGGCTGCCTCAGTCAGTCCCGTCAATGGCTGTGGGTGCACCCGGATCTGGATTATGTTACACAGAACCGAGAAAGCGACATTGCCCTCTGTGAACAGGAAGCCGTCGATCTATCGATTGACGGGAATTTCCCTGAAGAGAGCATTCGACCATACGGTGACTGGGGAGACTTTATTTTCGAACTTTGCATGGAAGATAAAGGCTGGCAACTTTCCTACCAGCTGCCCGGCGGCGACCAGATTGGCCAGAACAGGAAATAGCTGAAACAAGAGGACTTCTATGTTGAAATTTATTCTGCTGTGCCTGACAACACTTTTGCTCCAGACTCCGGTTCTGGCGCAAGGTCTGACATCCGTTTCGCCCATCCGAGCAGAACCGGGCACACTGGTGACTCTCAAGGGCGGTCCGTTTACCGCGCAAACCCGCATTTTATTCGGCACACAGGTTTTAGATCCTGTCGAGTTCAGCACGACAGAGATGGCCTTTACTGTCCCTACCCTGACCCCTGGTGACTATATGCTGCGGGTAAACGCTGGGGGCACTATCGGGCAGAGCTACAATTTCGAGGTACTTGAACCTAGGCCTCAGGTCACGGCAATAACACCTCGCAATACAGACGCCTGCCTCGAAAACAATCAACAGGAGGTCACCATTGAGGGGAAAGGATTCCTGCCGGAAACAGCAGTCTTGTTCAATGGAGCCGTGGTTACAAAACGTTTTGACTCTTCTGAACGTTTGTCATTCACTCTCAGGCCTGGGTTGCGGGCAGGGGTTTACGGAATACAGCTTAAAAACCCCGGCGGCGCGGTATCCTTGCCACAGTCAATCTGGGTCAGTGATATTCCGGTGATTGATCAGATTGAACAAGGAGGTGATTACGTCAACCATTACGCAATGATCATCCGAGGGAAAAACTTTTATTTCGATTCTATCCTGACGATTTCTGAACCGGACAGCACTCGACACCGGCCACTGGTCCTACAGGCACATGATGCAGGATTGAATTCTTCGCTGAATTCTTCACCGCCACAGACAGACCGGCTTGTTTTCCAGGATTGCCAGACCTTGATTTACTACCGCTATCCCGTGGATTTCCAGGATAAAGAGTTACGCGTCCAGGTTATCAACCCAGACGGAAAGAAATCAGAGCCCCAGTATCTGTCATTGCCCTGAATCAATCCTCATCTCATTAAAAAAGCCGGGGCTGCAAGAAGCAGCACCGGCTTTTTTAATTACATACAAACAGTCTTACTGCCCACCGGGATCCGTAACATCAAACTCGTACCCGCATGAAGGACACTTCACACGTACCGGATCTCCAGATGCCTTATTGGCACAACCCGCAAGAGAAAGTGCAAATACCGAAAGAACAGCCAAGAAAACCAATTTTTTCATCATTTCCTCCTCTTCTTTGTTGGCGAGAACCCAGTGCAGGCCCTCATTAAATACCTGGTGCCGAAGGCACACTCAATAAAATCTTAAGTGATTATAGCACGCTCTGGCGACAAAGGCATTTAAGTTTTAATAAAAAAATGTTCGGGCACGACACCTGCTCTCATTTTAGCAGAAAAAACTGCAGCCGCTGTCTCAATTGCTTTTTAATTGATTCTCCTGCACCACATGAGAGTTTCTCCCCATACGGCGCAACGCGTCACGGCGGACATAAACCCAACCGGTAGATCGCCAGAATTTAAGCACTCGATCCGCTGCGAGCAGTCGCGTGAGCAAATCCTGATCAACCATATCAAAATAACCACTGCGGTACTCTATCCGGATCAACATTGGAACCTCCAGCACGGCAAAGATGTCCGATACTCGACTCTTGTGGGCATATTTCGTGCCAGGAATATTAAGAATGTTCTCAATGGGTTACAAGAATGATACGTGAGGCATTAGAGAAAAAAGCACAATTGAACGTAGATTATTCAACAGCCGGTAAAAGCCGAGGAAGAAATAATTTGCGGCAATTTAAATCGCGCGAGACTTAATAATCATCAGAGTCACATCGTCATCCTGGATCCGGCCATCACGGAAGCGCTCGACTTCCTGCAATAACGAAGCGTATATCTGTTCAGCTGATAACTCCGCACATGCTTCCAGTTGACGCTGAAGTCGCTCAATACCGAAAATCTCACCTGCCGGATTACGCGCCTCCCAGAGGCCGTCCGTTCCCAGCAGAAGGATGTCACCGGGCTCCAGCCTGATCGGCCCCAGCGGAAGATAGCTACTCTTTTCAACGACGCCGAGAGGTGGGCCGGTCGTTGACAACTCCAGAATTTTGGCCGTCTTTCCCTGGTAGCAGAGAACCGGTCCGTGGCCTGCCGAATTCCAATGCAATGACCGCTCGGTGACATCAATAACCCCATAAAAAAGAGTCATGAATCGCTCATCACCGGCGTCCCGGAACAACTGCCGATTGAGGATCTGAAACAACCGTCCCAGATCTCCGTTATGACACCAGGCATGAGTACGTAAAACCCCGCGGGCCGAGGCCATCAGCAAAGCGGCCGGAATCCCATGCCCACTGACATCCCCGATGGCCAGACCGAGCCGCAATGCGCCATTATCCCTGTTTTCGAGAAAATCAAAATAATCCCCCCCGGTTTCGTCACAGGGTGTTCCGGCAGCAAAGAGATCAAACCCTTGCACTTCAGGAGCAACCCGCGGCTGAAGATGTCGTTGAATATCCCTGGCAAGCGCCAGAGAGCTTGCCATCCGCTCGCGGTCCTGCAACTTGGGTCCAAGATCGTTGAAAACACGGCTGAGATCGGCCAGTTCATCTTGCCCGCGAACAGGAACCGCTACGGAAAAATCGCCTGCCGCCAAACGCGTGGCAGCATGGGCCAGAGCAGTGACCGGGCCCGACAGAATCCGGGAAAAGCGCAACGCAATCAGCGCGACACCGCCCGCAACCAGAAGCAGAACCAGAGAAATGACGAGCAGCCCGACCAAGGTCTGTTTTTTAACCCGCTCAACAAATCCATTAGCCTGGGCCACAACCTGATCATGCCTGACCATAATCAGGTAAGCCACCTTGCCCGCTTGCAGCGAGCCATAAACCCAATGCATTCGACGCCCACGATAATCAACCATAGCCGCTCCAGGCTTGTCTGAACGGATATTTTCCAGAATCGGCGTCAACTCTACCGAAGAATCTGTCTCCAGGAATGTCGCAGTTGCCGGGTAAGTCCATCCGGCAGCAGAATCACCCGTTTCCCGCACAGCAAGAATTTTCAATTTCTCCACGCCCTCCTGCTCAGTCTCAACCAACCGCAACAATAACCAGCTACCGCCGACACGCCAGGATTGGGGTAATTGCAACCCAAGGTACTGGTCCGTAAATGGTACTTCAATTGCTGTCACAGCCTGAATTGCACCATCCGGAGCCTGGACGGGCGCCGAAACCACCAAATGGATTTCACCACGCTCGGGGTCACTGACAACTGACTGCAACAGGCCTCGCTTCTCCAGCGTAAGCCGATACCAGTCCGGTTGAGTCAAAAGCGCGTCCTTTTCCGGTGGATAGTTCAACTGCAAACCTGAAATAAAAATGACCGACTGACTTGACACAGGTTGTGACACGACCGCCCGTAACTTACGAAAAGCCTGTTCAATTTCTGTAAAATATCCTGCAGGAACTTCCGACGTCAGAGGCAGACGCCTTTCGATTTCTTCAATCTGGGCATTGACCACCCAGGTCAGGGTCTGCATGTCACGCTGAAGAAGATGCGTGTAATCTTCCACCAGGCTCTGCAAATGTTCGTGAGCATTGGCCGTAAGAAAAACTCGTGTATCGGAGGCAAAATAACTTCCGAGACGATAGAGGGAAAATTGATAGAGGAGGGCACTGGCCAGCAGTGGCAACAATGCCACCACCAGCAGAAGAATCAGAACTTTTTTCCGAATTTTCATTCCTGACGACTCCTTGGGGAGACAGCCTGTGAATGACTGCGCCACCAGGATGAACGCTCAGGATGAATCTGCCAGCCTAGGCGGCGTTTCGACTAACAGCTGCAGCTATCATTCTCAAACAGGCCGAAATCTGGCTCATACTTCAGATTTTCGCTTCGGCGCGTATCGTCCAATGATCTCCCAGGGGGCCGGACTAAGCCACGGCCGACCGAGCCTGCAGGACGACAGCATTAAAAAAACAGCGCCCGGTGGAGGAAGAATTATTCATTCAGAACGGCCTTCCAATGGCTGTTTTGGGAAAAACCGGATGGCACCGAACAACTGTTCCATCTGGCCACGGTCTGCCGAATTGCTTAAAGGATCAGTGTAGTAGAGATAAACCCAATAGGGAGGGACAAAACCAACGATCCCTGAAAACTGGCCCCGATGTCCATTCTGCTGATAGTCCGCATCAACCCTGTAGGCAGGTTTAAGCCCCGGCAACAAAGCTTTACGGCAACGATAATCGACGGCACTGATGCCCGGCTCTCTGGCCAGACTTTCGCCTGCGTAACAGGCAGAGCGTTTCAGAGTTTGCGCAGCGGGAGCTTTTTCGCCATCGCGTAAGGAGCTTAAATCAATTTGCAGATAGGCCCTTGACGCGGGATTGTAAACAAAGAGTTCATTGGCACCCAGCATCTTCAGGGCCGCTTGTTCGCGGGTTTCCAACCCGGCCTTGCGGGCCTTGGCAAACATCCCGTCACTCATGCCATTTGCTGTTTTGTCCACCAGAAAAGCTGGTGGCGCGGGTGAAGCCCGCCATCCGGAAGCGGGCGTCGCAACATCCATAACCAGGTCAGGTTTTACCAGGTAGGTCGCGGCCAGCCCGTACAGGGGGATCAGCAGTCCGATCAACAACAGAGTAATCGCTCGCACATCCACCTCCATTCCGGGACAGTGACCCTGAAAACTGATTGGCCGGGGGGGGGAATGCTGAATTCAGCATCCCCCCCCGGCCGCATTAGCTACAGATTTCGACCCTTGTCAAATCTTACTCAAAGGTATAATGGAAATCGAATTTACGTTTCTCACCGTCAGACAATTTGGTACCGACCGTGAAGTGATACTCCCCCTTCTTGTCGAAGCTGACTGGCGTTCCGAACATCCCCTTACTCTTCTTCATTTTTTTCGCTTTACTGACATGCTCATCGGGGTCCTCGATCTTTACTGCGACGCTGCCGTCAGTGATCATCGACCCACTCTTTGCATCGGTAAACATCAGCATCAGCATTTGGCCCTTACCGTTCTTCATATCCATCAGGTGTGCGGCGCCCTTGACACCATCAACCACATCGTCCTGCAACATGATCACACCTTTCATCCCCATGCCGCCGCCGTGCTCCATTTTTTTATCCATGCCCATCTTCTTGCCGTGTTCCATCTCCTTTTTACCGCGTTCCATCCCTTCCATCCCCTTCATCGCCATCGCAGAAGCGGGAACCAACATCAGCATCAGTGCAAAGATCAGCAGTTTTTTCATCTTTTTTCTCCATTCGTAGGATTGATACGGCTTGTCCGTATTTTGGCTTTCGCCACTCAAGTTACAGCTCCAGTTAATCATGAAGTACTTCCAGTGCCGTCGGCTCGGAGGTTTTATCCAGGCCCCGTTGCCGCCAGATGAAGTAGATAACCGGGAAAACCAGGAGTTCCATCACTCCCGAGGTGATCACCCCGCCGACCATCGGCGCAGCAATCCGTTTCATCACATCGGCTCCGGCACCATGACTCCACATAATCGGAATCAGACCGGCGATGATGACGCAGATGGTCATAATCTTGGGTCGAATTCGCTTGACCGCGCCATGATGGATCGCCTGGATCAGATCACCACGATTAAGCATCCGACTGTTTTCTTTCCAGAGTTCATAGGCCAGATCAAGATAGAGCAGCATGACCACACCGGTTTCCGCCGAGATTCCCGCCAGGGCAATTATCCCGACCCAGACCGCAACCGACATGTTGTAGTCAAGGATCCAGAGAAACCAGAAGCAGCCGACCAGTGACAACGGCAGGGCGATGAAGATGATCCCGGTCTTAACCAGCGACTTGGTGCTGATATAGATGATGACAAAGATGATCAGCAACGTCAGCGGGATGACCACCTTGAGCTTGGCTGCCGCCGCTTCCATATACTCGTACTGACCGCTCCAGATCAGATTGTAACCCGGTGGCAACTTAACTTTCTCCTCCACCATTTTCTGGGCTTCAGCGACATAGGTGCCAATATCAACGCCGGTGATATCTACATAGATCCAAGCGGTACGGCGGGCATTCTCACTTTTAATACTCGGTGGCCCCTTGCGGATCACAATATCGGCCACCTGGGAGATGGGGATATGCTTACCGCCAGGAAGTGGTATCAGCACCCGCTTGAGAGATTGCAGATCGTTACGGTAATCACGAGCGTAACGAATGTTGATCGGATAGCGCTCCAGTCCCTCTACGGTCTGGGAGACGTTCATCCCGCCGATCGCCGACTGGATGGTATCCTGCACATCCCCCACGGTCAGACCATAGCGAGCCACCGCCACCCGGTCGATTTCGAAATCGAGATAGTTGCCGCCGACCACCCGTTCAGAATAGACACTGAGAGTCCCGGGAAGATCCCGCAATGCCACCTCAATTTCCTCACCGATACCCGAAAGAATCGACAGGTCATCACCCATAACCTTGATTCCGAGCGGCGTCTTGATCCCGGTCGAGAGCATATCGATCCGCGTCTTGATCGGCATGGTCCAGGCGTTGGTCAAGCCTGGGAACTTGATGGCGTCGTTCATCTCCGACATAAGCTGCTCAACAGTGATCGTCACCTGCTTCGGCCAGACCCAGCCAAGTGGTTGTTTGGTCCAATCAGGCCAAGAGTCGTAGAAACGCTCCGTTTCGACCTTACGCCACTCCTCCTCCGGCTTGAGCATGATGGTGGTTTCCATCATGGACAGTGGGGCCGGATCAGTAGCGGTTTCGGCGCGACCGACCTTACCGAACACATGATGAACTTCGGGAAACTGTTCAATAATCCGGTCGGTCTGTTGCAATAACTCCTTGGCTTTGGTTACCGAAATACCCGGCAGAGTGGTCGGCATGTAGAGCAGATCACCCTCGTAAAGCGGCGGCATAAACTCGGAGCCCATTTTAGACATCGGATAGGCTATCGACATCGTTACCAGCAGCGCAACCAGCAGCACGACTTTGCGCCATTTGATGACGAAGTCAACCATCGGGTTATAAACCCAGAAGAGAAAACGATTGATCGGATTCTTGTGCTCTTCAGGTATTTTGCCGCGAATAAACCAGCCCAGCAAGACCGGCACGATGGTCACCGAGAGCAGTGCTCCGGCTGCCATGGCGTAAGTCTTGGTATAAGCCAGCGGCTTGAACAACCGTCCCGACTGTTCACCCAGGGTAAAGACCGGGAAGAAAGAGACAGTAATAACCAGCAGCGCATAGAACAGGGAGGGCCCAACCTCCTTGCAGGAGTCGGTAATAATCGCCCAGTGTCCCTTCTTGCCGCGATCACGCTCCAGGTGTTTATGGGCATTTTCGATCATGATAATTGAAGCATCGATCATCGCCCCGATGGCGATGGCAATCCCGCCAAGACTCATGATATTGGCATTGATCCCCTGCCAGTACATGACCATGAATGCCATCAGAATAGCTACCGGCAGGGTCAGGATTGCCACCAGAGAACTGGGGACATGGAACAGGAAGAGGGCCGTAACCACCGCGACGACGATACTCTCTTCGATCAGCTTTTCGGTCAGGTTGTCGACCGCACGTTCAATCAGGCCACTACGGTCATAGACGGTCCTGATCGTAACGCCCTCGGGCAATCCTGCTTTGAGCTCTTCGAGTTTGTCCTTGACGTTTTCAATGGTTTTAAGCGCATTGCCGCCAAAGCGCATAATAACCACACCACCGACCGCTTCGCCCTTGCCATCCAGCTCCGCGACCCCGCGCCGCAGCTCCGGCCCGATATGAATCCGTGACAGGTCGCGCAACAGGATCGGTGTCCCGCGCATATCGGTGCCGACCACCACCTGTTCCAGATCCTGGATCGACTTGATATAGCCCAGACCACGGACCATAAATTCGGTTTCGGCCATTTCAATCAGACGACCGCCGACATCATTGTTGCTGCGCTGAATCGCTTTTCTGATCTGCGGAATAGTCAGGTGATAGGCCAGCAGTCGGTCCGGATCGATCTCAACCTGGTACTGCTTGACGTAACCACCGATTGAAGCAACTTCCGAGACGCCATCGACGGCGGTCAATTCATAACGCAGAAACCAGTCCTGAATCGAGCGCAACTGCTGTAAGTCATGCCTGTCACTCTCCAGCACATACTCATAGACCCAGCCAACCCCGGTCGCATCCGGCCCCAGACTCGGCGTCACCCCCTTGGGCAGCTTGCCCGCGGCGTAGTTCAGGTACTCCAGCACGCGGGAACGAGCCCAATAGAGATCGGTACCATCCTCGAAGATGATATAGACAAAGGAAAAGCCGAAGAAAGAATAGCCACGGACGACTTTGGCCTTCGGTACCGCCAGCATCTGGGTCGTCAGCGGATAGGTCACCTGATCCTCGACCACCTCGGGGGCCTGACCCGGGTACTCTGTGAAGACAATCACCTGCACGTCCGAAAGATCGGGAATAGCATCCAGGGGGGTTTTACTGATGGCATAGAGGCCACCGATGACCATGAAGAAGGTCAACAACACCACCATGAACTTATTCTTGATTGACCACTCAATTATATTTTCAAGCATCACAAAACCCGTTCCGTGTTCGGTGTTTAATGTCCAACGGTAAACTTAAAAAATCTCAGGATATAATCTGACCAGGGTCCGCAGTTTCCAATACCAAAACTCGACCCTCTACTTGTCCTTACTTAAACAGCTCTTCCATGTCCTTTTCCGGCTTGTCGTCACCAAACAGATCATCCGCCGAGTCTTCCTCGTCATCTTCCTGGCCGACCTCAAGCATCTTCTGGATCGCTTCACGCAATTTACTTTCCGAATCGAGCATGAACTGGGCTGAAATAACCACCTTTTCACCCTCGCGCAATCCGCTGAGAACCTGCACCTGACCGCTGCCATCCTGCAGTCCGGACTCAATTTCGCGCGGTTCAAATTTCCCCTCGTCCAGGGCGACAAAAACCGTCTGCTTTTCCCCGGAGTAAAGGATCGCCTCCACCGGAATCACCAGGGTATCGTTCACCGCTTCGGCCTGCAGACGGACATTGACGTACATGTCGGGACGCAACTTGAACTCTGGATTATCAAAGACCAGGCGGGCCTTGACAGTCCGGGTCTTGGCTTCCACATAGGGGTAGATGTAATCAACCTTGGCGGTCAGGGGTTTGCTCCCTGCATAGGGCAGATAAACGGTCGCTTGCTGGCCGATCTTGATCCAGGGCAGTTCAAATTCGTAGATGTCGGCGTAAACCCAGATCCTTGAGATATCGGAAATTTCAAGCAGTGGCATCCCCGGTGTGATATGCATCCCCTCGTTGACCATCTTCATCGAAACAATGCCATCGTAAAGAGAATAGAGGGTCAAGCGTTTCTGGATCTTGCCGGTTTCCTCAATCTTCCGGATCTGCTGATCCGACACATCCCACAGCTTGAGGCGCTGACGCGAAGCGTCGAGCAACCGTCTGCCGCTTTCGGCAATCTGGGGAAAGCTGGACTGGGAAACTGCGCTCAAAGTGTTTTTGGCCAGCAACAACTCTTCCTGGGCACTAACCAGTTCGGGACTGTAGATTTCCAGCAGTCTCTGACCCTTCTTGACATGCTGTCCGGTTTCGTTGACATAAAGTTTTTCCACCCAGCCGGCAATCTTGGCGTTGATCGAATACTGCGTTGGCTCCTCGTAACCGACCAGCCCGACGGTACTGATCTGACGACTGATGTTTGAACGCACCACAACCCCGGTGCGGACACCCATATTCTGCGCCGTAACCGGATCGATACTGATGGTCGCACCGCCCGACACTTCATCTTCGTAGACTGGAATCAGGTCCATGCCCATCGGCGATTTCCCCGGCTCATTGCGGATATAGGTCGGATCCATCGGTGCCGCCCAGTACTTGATCTTGCGTTCGGAATCGGCTTGACCATCATCCCCTTCAGCGGCAAAAGCCGATGTCGGTCCTGAAAAAATCTGTGCTCGCTCAGCATCAAACACTCCGGCGACAGTGCTCAATCCCCCACAGAGGATCAGGGCCAGACAGAAGAGCAGGGTCAGGGTGCGTTTGGTCAGGGTGCG
>JAJRWF010000140.1 GCA_024276905.1 Deltaproteobacteria bacterium | reverse complement strand
GGGGGGGGGGGGGGGGGGGGCGGGGGGGGGGGGGGGGGGGGGGGGGGGGGGAGACGAGGGCATCAAAGGAGGCTGGTATGGAAATACGCACTCTGCTGCTGGAGGATGACAACAATACCCGTTCTCTGCTGGAAAGAATTCTTACTGATCGCGGACATACCGTCTTTGGCTACGCCTCGCCGCTCCTCTGTCCTCTCTACGAGGATGTTCGCTGTCACTGCAAAAAGACCCGTCCCTGTGTCGATTTCCTGATCACAGACAATCAGATGCCCGGAATGAGCGGGCTGCAGTTCATCCAGATCCAGGCCGAACGCGGTTGTAAAATCGGCGCCCAGAATAAAGCGATCTTCTCCGGCAGCTGGATGAATGCGGAGATATCACTGGCACAAAAACTGGGCTACCGTGCTTTCCCCAAACCCTTCAAGATGGAAGAATTCTCCCGCTGGCTCGATCTATGGGAAGAGCAACTACGAAAATAAATCTACAGCTTCAGCTCACTGCTGCCTTGGCAAAATTGCTCGCGCTGCGCATTGACATCTGCAGCCGCAAGATAGTCGTCGAAACCCATCACCCGATCAATCACCCCTCCCGGAGTCAGTTCAATAATCCGGTTGGCCAGCGTAGAAACAAACTTGTGGTCATGTGAGGCAAAAAGAACCACCTCGGAAAAGCTGATCAGACTGTTGTTCAGCGCCGTGATCGATTCCAGGTCCAGGTGGTTGGTCGGTTCATCGAACAACAGCACATTGGCATTGGTCAGCATCATCCGCGCCAGCATACAACGTACCCGCTCACCACCACTGAGCACGCTGGTCATCTTGGTCGCTTCGTCACCAGAAAAAAGCATGCGGCCGAGAAAACCACGCGCAAAACTTTCGCCCTCGTGCGGCGGATACTGACAAAGCCAGTCGATCAGGCTCAAATCCTTGGCAAAATAGGCGCTGTTTTCCTTGGGGAAATATGAATGCGTAATTGTCACCCCCCAACGGAAACTGCCGCTGTCTGGCTCCAGCTCTCCGGCCAAAATCTGCAGCAAGGTGGTTTTGGCGGTGCTGTTACCACCGACAAGGGCAATCTTATCCCCCTTACGGACCACCAGGCTCAACCTATCCAGCACTCTGACGCCATCGACCGTCTTACACAAATCCTTCACTTCAAGGATGATATCCCCACAGGGCCGTTCAGGCTTGAAGACCACAAAGGGATACTTACGCGACGACACCGGCAATTCTTCTATTTCCAGCTTGTCGAGCAGTTTCTTGCGCGAAGTCGCCTGTTTGGCCTTGGAGGCATTGGAACTGAAACGGGCGATAAAATCCTTGAGTTCGTTCGCCTTGTCAGAGGCCTTTTTATTGGCATCCTGTTTCTGTTTCAAAACCAACTGGCTGGCCTCGTACCAGAAATCGTAATTGCCGACATAGGTGCGGATCGTGCCGAAATCGATATCAGCAATATGAGTGCAGGCCTGATTAAGAAAATGCCGGTCATGCGAAACCACAATCACGGTATTCTGAAAACGGCTGAGAAACTCCTCCAGCCACTGAATTGAGGTCAGGTCAAGGTGGTTGGTCGGCTCATCCAGCAGCAGGATATCGGGGTTGCCGAACAGTGCCTGGGCAAGTAGAACCCGCACCTTTTCACCCCCTTCAAGGTCCTTCATCTTCTTCTGGCGCAGTTCTTCCGAAATCCCCAGGCCATTCAACAACACCGCGGCTTCAGACTCAGCATCATAACCGTTCATCTCGGCAAATTCTGCCTCCAGCTCACCGGAACGCACGCCGTCTTGCTCGGTAAATTCCTCCTTGGTGTAGATCGCTTCACGTTCGGCCATGACGTCATAAAGCCGCTTATGCCCCATGATCACGGTATTGAAAACCAGTTCATCATCGAAGGCGAACTGGTCCTGACGCAACACGGCCAGACGCAGCCCCTTGGCGATACTGACTTCCCCCTTGTCCGGCTCGGAATCTCCGGCCAGAATTTTGAGAAAGGTCGATTTTCCTGCCCCGTTGGCACCGATCAGGCCATAACAATTGCCGGGAGTAAATTTGATATTGACGTTTTTAAAGATGGTGCGACGGCCGTAAGCCAGGCAGATATTTGAAGCACTGATCATAGTCGGATGATCCTTCTGAATAAAGCTGTCCGCAACAGAAAAGACCACAGGTCCAAACCCCGTGGTCTTTGCGCTGCGCACCTATATCATTGAACCGACTGTCCGGGCAACCTATTAAATTGGCGTTACAAAAATCGTGCAGGAAAAAAGTCGCGGCCGGTTATTCCGGTGCCTGAATTTTCAGGACGGTGATTTCTCACCTTCGGCCTTGCAACGCGCAACCGCATCCTTGAGCCAGGCAATCTCGTCCGGAACAAACTCTTTGAAATGGTCTGTACCGATGTTCATAACCCAGTGTAACTCATCTGTCGTCATCTCGGCCAGCACATGTCCAGGAAGCTTGACAAACGGCGCATCCTGTTCGGCCCAGTCATTCAAGCGCAGCTGCTGATCGAAAAAGACCAGATAATCTGTGCCGTCATTTTCAATAATCAACGGGACTTCAACTTCCTGTTCATCGCTATCACCATCGGGACTGAACATTTCGTTGGTTGTCGGGACAAAAAAGAGCGTATTGAGAAACAGATCATAAAAACCTGATTGAGCACTACGATCTTCAGGGTCTTTACGCAAGGCAGAAAGGGCCTTATCGAGGTCGGACATATGAACTTACCCTTGGTTAAAGAATTCGTGAGAAACTGCGCAGATGCGCCAACATAAAAAACTGCAAAAAAGGGATTAGCACCCGGTTATCGGCGGGTGAAAAACCCCCGAAACGCTTCGACAACCCGCGGGATTGCCGCATCATCAATATCCAGATGGGTGACCAGTCTTAATTGTCCATAGCCGCCGATCAGAATTCCCTGCTGCTGCAAAAAATCGGTAAGCGGTTGTTGCTGTTCGAGAGGACAATCGATAAAAACCATATTGCTCTGAACCTGTGACAGGTCAATGCTCAGTTCCTTGATCTGCTGCAGACCTTCAGCCAGCCGATAGGCCCGGGCATGGTCTTCAGTCAATCGTTCGAACTGCTGCTCCAGAGCCAGGAGACCGGCGGCGGCCAGAATTCCCGCCTGACGCATGCCGCCACCGCACATCTTACGCCAGCGATGCGCCTCATCGATGAACTGCCGCGTTCCGACCAGTACCGAACCGACCGGGGCTCCCAGCCCCTTGGAGAGGCAGATTGACACTGTCGCATAATGCCGACAAATCTGTTCCAGCGGCACCCGCTGTGCTACCGCCGCATTACAGACCCGAGCCCCATCCAGGTGCAGGTTCAATTTATTGTCGCGAGCAAATTGTGCGGCCCGCGCCTGATAATCAAGCGGCAGGACCTTGCCGCCCTGGGTATTTTCGAGACAGAGCAGGCGGGTGCGGGCAAAATGACTGTCATCCGGTTTGATCGTGGCCTGGATCTGGTCCAGATCAAGCGTACCATCGGCGCAAAAATCGAGCGGCTGCGGCTGGATACTGCCCAGAACCGCAGCCCCTCCCCCTTCGTATTTATAGGTATGAGCCTGCTGGCCGACGATGTATTCGTCACCACGCCGACAATGGCTGAGCAGAGCAATCAGGTTGCTCATGGTGCCACTCTGCACGAACAGACCGGCGTCCTTACCCGTCAGATCTGCGGCAACCTGTTGCAGGCGATTTACGGTCGCATCTTCGCCGTAGACATCATCACCAACCTCGGCTGCGGCCATCACCGCACGCATCTGTTCTGTCGGCTGGGTCACAGTATCACTGCGCAGATCAATCAATTCCATCGAAGGATCCTCCTGGTTCAGGTAATCGGTTTCTGTCCCAGACGTATCAACAACGGATTCACCGCCTCGCGTGCCCGCCGACGTTGAATCCAGGCCGTCAGACCGCCGGATTCAAGTTTCTTTTCCGGAGGCTTGCCGGTCATCAGGTTCATGGTCATATATAAAAAAGCATTGATCCAGGCGTACAGAACGACCCGCTCGCCATCGCGGCGGATCTCCACACACGTCGGCGCCAGTATCAGCCAACGCCCCTTGTTATAAAGTCGGCGGGTTTCGCTCTGTTCTTCCAGCGTGAAACCGGCTTCAACCGCCCAGCCAGCAACGACTGTCCATAATTCAGGGGTCCAGTCAAATTCACGGGTTGTACGCGTTTTCATCAGATGTCCCGGTTGTCGTGAATGGGTGAAAAAATAATTTCTACTGTCCGCGGATGCGAGGATATAGCAACTTTACTCCAAGGGATAGAAATATATATCTGAAACCAGTTATCATGGATATCTGATCGGCAGCGGATTCCGGATCACATCGATTGCACAGGCTTTTTTGCTGCAAGACCACCCTGGAGGTTCCAATGAGCAGATTCTTCCGGCGTTCAATTTTTTTCTTGCTGGTGCTTGGATTGTCAGCCTGTGCCGTTGTGCCCAGACCCGCGCCCGTCAGTTCGGCACTCCACTACCTCCCGGCACCGGGAACTCTGCTCCTTGAGCGTTTTGCACCTGTCTTCTGGGTTGAAGAATATCAGCTTGATCGTAATCGCATCGGCAAGGTCAAGGCGCAATCTGCGGACAAGATTGTCATCGACCCGGATTCGCCGGTCATTTACACTGAACAGCGCCAATTTTCAACCGCCAAGGGAACCTATACCAACCTGTTGTACCGGGTCCACTTTCAGGAGATTCCCTCCGGTTTTTCACCTTTCTATCTGGGCGCAGGAAAGAACGTAGGGCTTTTCATCATCATTACACTCGGGCCAGACGAGCAGCCCCTGCTTTACACCACGGTCCATACCTGCGGCTGCTACCTGGCCTTTCATCCCACATCATTCCTGCCCGCAGAAAATCGACCCGCAGACTGGAAAATCGGACGCCAGACCATTTACGGGGAAAGCCTGCCGACATTTCTCGACCATGGCATTGAAGCGCCGGATTCCCAACGCCTGCAGGTCAGGCTCAGACCCGACACCCATCGGGTGATGGATCTCTGGCTGGCAGCCGCCGATGCAACCCCGCAGCCCGCGATCAGAATCCCCTTTCAACCCCTGAACAGCTTGCAGCAACTGCCGTTCGGGGACACAGAAACCACATCCTTCTATGAGTCTTCCGGAAACCGGGCAGGCTACGTAAAGGGGAGTTACAAGAACTATGAACGACTCCTGATGAGCTGGTGGGCACTGGCCTGGAAAATCGGTCAGGATAAATACCTGGGGGCCGACAAAGAGGATGGACCGATGTTCTACACCAGCCTCAAACCCTGGGCACGCGAGGCTTCCGATATGCGGGATTTCGCCCGTTTTCTCAACTACTGGGGCTGGGACTTGTAATCCTGCAGCAACAGACGCGAAAAAGGCGGGGCTCTCTGACCCCGCCCGCGCAAGACTGCTGTCAGCTTGCAGTTCAAACCCTGACTCGGACCGGACCCTCCGCCACCTGCGCCAGGCTGCCGTCAGCCCGCGGGTAGACAGTGCTGCTGCGGCCGCTCTCATCGACGGCGGTCAGTCCCACCGGCACCAGAGCATCAAAGGTAAACCGTAAGTGTTCATCTTCGTCATCATCCTTCTCTACCCGCAGGTTACGCACCTCCAGCTGTGACTCAAACAGATTTCGGCGACCCTCTGTAAATTCTGCCATCTTATCAACCAGCGACTGGAGAAGATCAAAACCGCTGAGTTGTTGCTCGCCTTCAGCCGGATCGGCGACCAGTTGCGGACTCAGTTGCATGATTGATGACTGCTGGACAAAGCGGCTGATCTGCAGCAGGATGTTGTCGCTCTGCACGACTGCCAGCGGATCAGCATTATCCCCGGGCGCAGGGGCTGATTGATCTGCAGCAACTGGCGGAGCGTTTCCCGTATCGTCACGGGTTGCAGCAGGACTGTTTTCCGCCGCCGGTACAGATCGGTCCACGGCATCCGCTGGCAGTTCTGCCGGTCCGACAGTTGTAGAGCTGCTGATCGAGAGGCTGTCAAAGCTGGTGCTGCGGTAGGAAAACTCACCACTGTTCAGATTGAGAGAAATATCAACCGAACGGATTTGAATCGCTGTTAGCTGGAAGCTGCTGCTGACACTTGGGGCGCCGCCGGCACCGTCACCCGTCGCCAGATAGCCCTGTCGGGTCTGCTGGATATCCAGATTGAAGGCCCGCGTGGCGGTCAGTGAAAAATCGATCTGTTCGACATCGTCCTGTTTGATCGCAGCGGTGATTCCGTGCGCGAACTGTTTGGCCAGTTGCGACGGAATTCCCAACCCCTTGAACAGTTTACCCAGATCCTTACCGACCCGGCGCAGACCGCCCTCCTTGAGTTCTTCCTCCGCAGTTTCGCGATCAACGTCTTGCGCCTCACCGAACATCTTCTCGAGAGAATGCGCCAGATGGTTGAAGCTTTTCTGGATCTTTTCATCGCCTTTTTCCAGTTGGTGCGAAAAGATGTCCAGTGCCTTGAGTAGAGGCCGGTCAGCTTCAAGCCGGACCGGACTGTCTGCAGGTGGAGAGACAGGCGCAGGCGCCTGCGGAAGGGCCTCACCTGCAGGTGGGGCTGTCAAGGGCGGAGGAACTGCGGCGGTGTTGATAAGAATACTCATGGTCTGACTCCTTACTTTTGCATTTATGCCACGCGACTGTTGTGGGCCAGAAGAATACAGTCAGACCTTTCCTATCGACTTTCCGGTTCGAAAAATTTATTCAAAAACCTCCAGGCTCTCGATGCAAGTGGCTGAAAAACTGTTAGATTTCAGAAATTATTGACAATTCTCGAAAGAAAAAAATATCAACAGCACACTTGACCTCATGCCGACAGCAGCCGCCCGAAAATACCAAAGAGCCTGTTTCCACAGGGGAACAGGCTCTTTGGTGATAAAAATCTGGAGAGGATATTTCTTCGCTCAGGGGACAACGCAGCGAAAATTTCCTTTCAACATCGTCTTGAGGCAGCCGTTGCAGGAAATACAGGTCGACTTATCACTGCTGCCGCTCTGCAGTTTGTTGGGCAGATCAGGTTCACGAATCAGGGGACGACACATCGACAGGTAATCGGCCTGGCCGGTGCGCAGCAGGCCGGTTGCAACATGCAGACTGCGAATACCGCCGACTGCAATCACCGGGCAGTTGACCTGTTGCTTGATGACGCGTGACAGCACGACGTTGTAAGCCATCTCGGCCCCCGACTCATGTCCAAGCCGGATCGGCGTCTGACTGCCGGAGGCCGGAGTGCCGGAACTGATTTCGATGGCGGCGATACCGGCGGCATCGAGCATTTTTGCCACTGTCAGTGACTCGTCGATTTCCAGGCCGCCCTCCAGATTGTCGCTGCCGTTCAATTTCACCAGCAGCGGAAAATCCTTGCCGACAACCTGCTGTACGGCGCTGACAATCTCCAGCAGAAAGCGACTACGACCGGTAAGGTCACCGCCATAAGCATCCTGGCGCCGGTTGGTCAACGGCGAAAGAAACTGGTTGATCAGGTAGCCGTGGGCCGCGTGTAACTGAACCGCGTCGCAACCAGCCTGCCGGGCACGCTCGGCCGCAGCGGCAAAGGCAGCGACTGTTTCTTCAATCTCGGACAGGGTCATTTCCTGCGGGAGTTCCGTGTATTGCGCAAGCGCGATAGCCGAGGGCGCCAGGGGCTGTCGCCCACAGACCCTGCTGTGCCCCTGACCACCACTGTGTCCCAGTTGCAGGCACAAGATTCCGCCTTCCTGATGAACGGCTGCGGCCAATTGTGCCAATCCGGCAAGCTGTTCATCCGTCGCAGCCCCCAGACCGGTCGGAATCAACTTGCCCTCTTCCGCAATGTAGGAAATCCCGCTGATCAGCAAACCACAGCCACCGGCGGCCAGTTGACGATAAAGATCGATCAGGGGCTCTGTGGCCTGTCCATCGGGGCCGCAAAGTCCCTCAAGGGTTGCGGAGCGGATGATGCGGTTGCGTAGTTTCAGCCCTTGCAGACTGTGCGGGGTAAACAGGGTGGTTTCAGGTTTTGTCATGAGGTTCTTTCCTGCGGTCGTGAATGGTGTTTTTAGTTTCCGAGCCCGACGAAACGATCGGCCTCAAAGCAGAGTTTGCGGGTTGCCGCGCCCCAGCGCTGGCCTTGCGAAATAAGCTTCAGTAACAGCAATCCATCCTGAACAAAACGACCGCCCAGCACCTGAACCCCACGAGCGAACAAGGGATCGGGAAAATATCCGGCGGTTGGCCCCAGTACCGAAATATGTTCGGCAGACTGACACTGCGCAAGCACCTCGTCAAGGGTGCCGTTTAAAACCGTGGTACTGGTACAGAGAATTTTATTGCAGTTGTTCAGTTCAGCGAGATCGAGTGTCAGGTGCAGATTCGGGTAGCGCTCGATCAATTGCGCATTCTTTTCAACGATCACCAGCTCAGCATTGCTGCTGTGCATATATTTGAGCAACGGCGGAAAAAAACCGACCATGCCGACCCGGTCACCATCCACAATATTCATCAAACCGATAGAATCGGTGGCAGTGTCAGGAACGCAATCGGTGATGCGCATCACCTGCTGGCAGATCGCGTTGATCGCCGCCAGGCCCAGCATGTTCTGCACGGGATCGCTGCCCCCAAAAGCCGCGGCATATTCTTGTGGGACAGTGCCGACAAATGCTTCTGGCTTCAAGGCCCGGTAGGTCGCAGCACTGCAGTCGGGCAGCAGCACATAACTGAGGCCACCGGTACCACCCTCAAGCGCCATCGCCATGAATTCACAGTCACGCGGCTGCCCCCCTTCATGAAAGGCGGGAAAAACAATCCCGGCGATCTGTGGTATCAGATACTGTGCCGCCAGCCCCAGCGCCATATCGCGCAGTTCGATCATGATACTCATGGGTTACACTTTCGGTGTTTACGCAGGCTGCCGCCACACGGCCAGAGCCAGCAGCAGCCAGCCAAGCAGAAATGAAAGGCCTCCCAGCGGGGTGATTATTCCGAGAATACGGATATCAGTCAGAACCAGAAGGTAAAGAGATCCGGGAAAAAGCAGGGTTCCAGCCAGCAACAACCAACCAGCATTGCGAAGCATAGCGATATCGGGCAGCAAATGACAGAGGATGCCGATCAGCACCAGACCCAGCGCATGTACCAGATGATACTGCACGCCCGTCTGCCAGACAGTCAACATTTCCGGGCTGACCCTGGCCTTGAGACCATGGGCCCCGAAAGCACCCAGGGCAACCCCCAGAAAAGCGCTCAAACTACCTGAAATAACAAACACTTTCATATCAATGGACCGATAGCTTCATGATGGTTACACCAGCATAGCAGGATCTAGAACCTGAGGTTAAGCGGAATCCGTCATAATATCAAAGTCATCTTGAAACACGCCCGACTTCAGTGCAGCTTTTTGCGCAGTCTGAGCAGAATCTCTTTACGGTCTTTGAGGAACTCGCGATAATCGTGCGAATCGGTATGCGAGATTTCGTCACTCAACCGACCGAGACTCTTTCTCAGGGTATCCACCAAAACCTTTTCTTCCACAGCATTCAGTTCCAGACGCATCATTTTGGACCCCCTTTCGTCAACTGATACTCACTTTATTACATTTTATCCCAAATCAACCGCGGGCAATAGATCCACAGGGATTTCGCAAGCATTGCGCTGCTCTCTTTCTATGCTTGAGCCCGGAATAACGACCGGGGTAGACTGGTGTCCCGTTTGAAATAGAGCAGAATTTTCAATTTGAGGCCTTCAGATCACGATGAAATCACTTATATTCCTGCTGTTCCTGCTGCTTCCCGCACCGGCATACGCTGTTATTGACTATGAGCTTGATGTCAACCTGCATCCGGCGCAACATCAGTTGCTCGCAACAGCACGGATCAACGTTAACGGCAGGGTTGCGTTACCCCTGAAGCTACAGTTGTCTCAGCGTTGTGAAATCATCACGATTTACCAGGGAAACAGCCCGGTTCCTTATAAGTTCAGCGCCGGCCTTCTCCAGCTGGAGGTCAGCGGCACAGAGCCGATCAACATCAGTTACAGGGGCGTTTTCAACGACCGGGCCAGTAAAGCCCCGGCCCACAATGAGGACCCCGGTTATGGCGTTTCCACTGTCATCTCAGCTGACGGCAGCTATCTATCCGCCGGGGTCAACTGGTATCCGCGCCTGCGAGAGCAAAAAGTCAACTACCGCATCAGCATCTCGGCGCCGGTCGGTACCGAGGCGATCACTTCAGGTCGCCGCATTGTCCGCCAGACGGCAAACGGCCGCAGCAACTCGGTCTGGCTGGTCGACTATCCACTGCAGGGGCTAACCCTCGCGGCCGGCCCCTATCAGCTGTTCGAAGATCTGACCGGGCCGGTGCCGATCTATGCCTATTTTTATGCAGACTCCGCCCCTCTGGCCGCAACCTATCTGCAGCAGGCCCGCGACGACCTGCAACTCTACGAAGAGCTGTTCGGCCCCTACCCCTTTCACAAATTTGCCATTGTTGAAAATTTCTTTCCGACCGGCTACGGACTGCCTTCCTGGACCCTGCTCGGCAGTAGCGTGATCAAGCTGCCGTTTATTGTCAAAACCAGTCTCGGCCACGAAATTGCTCATTCCTGGTGGGGGACCGGCGTCCAGGTTGACGCCAGTCAAGGTAACTGGGCCGAGGGCTTGACCACCTATGTTGCCGACTATCTGTATCAGGAACAGATTTCAGCAGCCGCAGCACGCGCGTATCGCCTGAAGATTCTGCGTGATTACGCCAGTCTGGTCGGCCCGGAAAACGTTTTCGCTATCGCCGGGTTCAGCTCCCGCCACGACAAAGCCAGCCAGGTGATCGGTTACGGCAAGACAGCGCTTCTGTTCCATATGTTGCGCCAGAGAATCGGCGATCAGGTCTTCTGGGCAGGCTTACGTAAGCTGGCGCAGGAAAGGATGTATACCCAGATCGGCTGGGATGATTTCAATGCCGTTTTTTCAGCCCTCAGCGGTCAGAACCTGCAGGCGTTCTTCGACCAATGGCGGACAAGAACCGAGGACCCGCAACTGGCCCTGCAGGAGGTGCAACTGACGGCGATAAAAGATGGCTGGCGGGTGAGTGGCAAACTGACGCAGCAGCCGGTCTACCAGCTGGCAATCGAGCTGCAATTGACTACTAAGACCGAGACCCTGCGGAAACAGGTGCAGATAGACGCGCCAAGCCAGAGCTTCCGCTTCGAAACCGCAACCCGCCCGCTGGCCTTAGAAGCCGATCCGCAGGTCAACCTGTTCCATATTCTGAGCGCGGCAGAGCTCCCCGCAACGGTAAACTCCATCCGGGGCAGCAACCAGCTGCTGGCACTGCGGGCTGAGAAGAATGCACCCGATGCCGCGGCGATAAAGACGCTGTTGGGCGCCCTGCGCAAACCGGACCTGCCGGTGCGCACGCTGACCCAGGTCAGTCAAAAAGAGTTGGCAACCCATGACCTGTTGATTTTCGGCTTACCGGAGCAGCTGCGGCCGACGCAATTGAAGTTCGAACCCGGTGGACGATTCACCCTGGCGGACCAAAGCATAAACCTGACCGAGCAGTCCACCTTTCTCGTTGAAGAAAACCCGTTGAATGCGGCCAAGAACGCCGCCTGGTTTATCAGTGAAGATCAGCAGGCAGCCGTTGTGGCACGCAAGATTCCACATTACGGCAAGTACAGCACCCTGTTGTTCAAGGGCTCGCAAAATCGGCTGAAAGAGATTCGGGCCACCGACAAATCCCCCTTAAAGGTTGCATTCTAAGCTGTTCAGGCCCAAGGCAAAAGGCCACTCATCTCGCTATCTGCCGGCCTGATGAACCGGCCGAAATCGGCCTCATCAAGAGCGGCCATCTCACCGAGACTGACCGTCTTCAAGGTATCGATCTCGCTGTCACAGGTATTGTAGGTGGTGTTGTAGAAGGCGATGCGTTTCTCTTTTTCAAGCCCCATCAGCAGCAGCTGTTGCGCTCCTCGTTGAATCAACTTCATTTTGCTGTGCAGATCGTCAAGGGTCTTCACCGTCCACACCCCCAGGTAAATCGGGCTGCTGACATTCCTGACATCACCGACCAGCTCACCCCGCAGCAAGTCATCCTTCTCGCGGTTAAGATAGGGCACAAAGTCGAGATGTTCGGCAAGCTTCCGATCAGTGGTGAAAAAGCTCCCATTGTCCGGATCTAGAGTGAAGATCATGGTGCGATCAGTGGCCTGGCCGTAACTCTGGAAAAGGACATCCTTGTACTCCTGAAAGGGCACATTCCGCATGATGCAGGTATCGTACTTGTTGAGGCGCCTGCTGATCCCCAGCAGCCAGGATCTGATCGCGTTGTTGTCGATCCGGCACTTGCCTAACTCCTCCTTCAGGAAATCAAACGATTTGTCCCCGAAGCGATAGAGCAGCACGCTCTGAAAAATATCGCGGATGTTGTTGTAGCGGCTGAAATGGTAAATCAGATCGTAACTGAAAAGCTCCATCTGCCGGAGCTGCCAGATGAAAATTGTAATATCATGCTTGCTGGTCTCTTTGGTGAGCTTGGTTTTCTGCGTAGTTTTAATCAACCTGACATAGCGGGTACTCAGATCAGCCAGCAAGGAGGTGTCCCTGGTGGTACTTCTTTTCAAGCGAATGATCCAGCTGGTGAATTCCCCTTCCCTGCTGGTCACCTCAATGTGGTCGGCACCAAAAGTGGCATAGGTCTGCTGCGTCCCGACCCCCTTGCCGGGATGGGCCCCCTTGGTCGATTTACCGACAAAAAGCGGCACCTGATCCGGCCCCTTCAGCAGTTTTTCAGCGGTAATACCGGTGCCATTGTCGGTGATCGCCAAGGTCACGTTGTCACCCTGCTGTTCCAGCAAAAATTCTATCAGGCCACGACGCCCAGCGGACTTGATCGCATCCAGAGCGTTGGAAACAATATTGATCAGGGCTCTGCTGTAGCTGATGTAACTGCCGTTGACCGGTTCAATCTTCGATTTGAGGATCAACTTCACCTCACAGGAACTGTCCACCGCTTCGATGAAAGGAATGACGCGCTCCGTGATCAGATCCTTGAGAGAGACCTTGTGCGAAAGGTGGATATTGTCTTCATACATATTCAGGGTGTTGAGCAGCGCGGTCGTCTCCCGGTTGATATCCTCGGCCACCTTGTTGAAGTTGCCGACCGACAGCATAGTGGTAATGTCAAAGAGAACCTTCAACGATTTTTTCACGTCATGCCGCACCTTGCTCAGTTCCTCAACGACAGAAACATCCGGACGTTCCGTCGCAGTCACCTTCTGCTTGAGCGTCTCAGCTGTGACCGACATCAGGTGATACGTCATCTTGCGGAAGACAACCTGATCCGTGATGCTGAACCCCCTGGTCTTGAAAAAATCGATGGAGCTTAAAATCTTATCCCAGACATAGAGATAAATATGTGCATCGGGGTCCAGATTATGTGCAAGGTAACAAAGAAAGGCCGAGCCGATCCCCTTCCCGCGGCCGAAAGGATTGGTCACCAGCTTGTAGATATGGAATTTTTTCTGATCCGGCGTTGCATAGACCAGCAGATACCCAAGCAATTCCCCTTTTTCATCCCACACGTAGCTATGCTCGTAATCGATGTCGATGCTGTTGTCGAGAATATAGGGCGACGGGATCAGCAGGGTATCGATGTTAAGCAGAGGGGAGTGTCTGATCGCTTTTTCGTATTCCGGGGTCAAGCCTGTTATGTACGGAAATTGACCGGGTTTCCATTCCATAGCGCACCTTGCCCCTTCTCTCTCTGAAAACGTTCTTTCGAAGGCTTTACGTAAAAACCATTTTAATGGGAAGCGCCGCGAAACTGTCAATCAAAAACACCGCTTGGCCGGGCAGTGTCTCTCTAACCCTGGTGGTTATCCGCAATCTCCCGACCAGAGGTTGTAACCCTTACTGGTAATCATCACCAAAAAAACAGTCTCCTTGACGGTTATTCTATCCTTCAAACTGCCAGTTTGGATAACTCCAGGAAAAACCAGAATTTGCTAGCGGGTTAATGTCGATTTCAAGCTTGATTTTTAACGCAGGTCGTCGCTCAGACGAGCTGAATGAGATATTGAGTTGGCTGGCAAGGGAGTTGTCTTTTAAGACTGCCTGCTGAATTTGCCGATCCATTTTGCCCTTATCCCCGATATCAACCTCAAAACCAAACTCACTGATGGTTTCCCTCAGCGAACGCAGATAGCGTCCCCAGGAGAAATCGGCAATTTCCGTTTTGAGAATAAAATCGAGGTCCTCCGAAAAACGTGGCAGCTGGTGTAAAATGCGTAAACTTGTTTCTCCCTGAAAAGCGGTAATTTTAAAAAAGTCCGCCCGCCACAGCCCATAGAGCGTAACCTCCTGCAGAATCTCTTTCAGTGCCTGCTCTTCTGCCAATGGGTTGAGTGCCTGATAGTCGTTCAGGCGTTGCTGAATAATTTCAATCATCCGCTGCTCCTTCGAGAACTGCGTACTTCAACTTTTCAAGAAAATTCCGGCTACGAGTATGCTTGTAGACCAGCTTCAGTTCACAAAAATCTGCTGCGTTTAATCGAGAAAGTTCAGAGGTATCAATGCGCAACCCTGCCACCATTTCAGTCAGACCGGGCCACTCCATTTTTCGTAAACAGGCAAGATCGACTAGAGCACGAAGCGGTTGAGCGATGAAGAATGTCTGTTCATCAATCTGATGACGACGAACTCCGGCCAGGTAACTGGATTTATTCAGTGCCAACGGGTACCAACTGTAACTGCCAAATTGCGGGATGTCATAATATTTCTTTTTGCGCCCCGGTAAGACACTGCTGATGACCTGCACCTGTTCCGGAATCCAACCATGCCACGACAGAGCCGTTTCGAAAGAGATATAGCTTAATGGCACCAGAGCCTGAGCAACACTGAAAGGATGGCTCGGGGTATCGCACAGGTTGTTGGACAAGCAATAGTGGCCCCGTTGTAAGCGCAGCAACTCACCGGACTTAAGGGCACGGCTCACCAGCGCGTAGCGGCTTTGCGGACTCCCGGCCAACATCTGCTGAAGCTGGAAATCACTAAAGATCCGGTTTTTGAGGTTGCTCTGAAAGATTTTTTCAGTCAAGGATTGCATAAGCAGGAAATGCCAGAAACTTCCGGATTATGCAAGTTTCTGGTATTTGTTCTGACGGGGATTTGACATTTCGATGAAGAATTTATTTGGCGGAAAGCGGCAGCAAGCTTGAAACCTGCGCAGAAACTGAAGCAGCATCTTTACGGCCAAGAGCACCAAGGCGTCCGATGATCAATCGATTATCCAGCGTGAACAGCTTGAAGCGCACCAGACAGGCAACAGGCAACCCGGCAGCATCGAGATCCATAATCTCAGAGTCTCCCGGCCAGGGATGGTGACCCTTGCTGGTAATCATCGCCAAAATGCTGTGGCCCTGACGGTTGAATGATTCACTGCTCAGAACCAGAGCGGGACGTTTTTTGGTCGCAGCACTGTCAGTAAAAGGAAAAGGCACGACCACCACCGAAAAAGGCTTACAAATCATCAAAAGCCTCATCATCCGCAGCCGTGTTCCACTCGTTCAGAGTTTCCGCAACCGCCTCATGGTAGGGAAAATCAAAAGGTTCCACCTTGGTCAGAGTCACCACTTTTCCGCGCACCTGATACTCAACCTGATCCCCTGCATGCAGATCCAGTGCTTCACGCACCTGTTTGGGGATGGTAACCTGTCCCTTGCTTGATAATTTGCCGATTGGCATTGCTAGCCCTCCTTACTTCTTTACTTTCAAGAATTATGGAGGGGTTGGGATAGATTGTCAAATTTGGGTGAGTGGGGACTTGAAAGTTTGCAACTTTGCAGTCAAGTCAAGATTATGGTAAATATTCCAGATGGTTGACATAGAGAAACAGATTGAACATTGGCTTACCGGGGCTGACGAAGATTGGCTTGTCGCTCAAGAGCTTGCTACCTCCGGACATAGTAGACACTGTCTGTTTTTCGCTCACCTGACTCTGGAAAAAATATTCAAGGCTGCTGTCTGCCGACACACTGGGCAGCCTGCTCCACCCATTCACAGCCTGATACGTCTTTTACTGAAGTTTAGAGTTACACCACTCCCCAAACCGGTTTGATTCGGCGATGGTGAGCGTTCCTTGATAACTGAAAATTGTCGAAGTTAAACTGTTTTTCGCAGTTCAGGCGGCCGATCCGGTTTTTTGCCCTGTTTTTT
>JAJRWF010000139.1 GCA_024276905.1 Deltaproteobacteria bacterium | reverse complement strand
TGGTAGAGCAGTTCACTCGTAATGATCAGGTCGTCGGTTCAAATCCGATGGGCGGCTCCAGAAAAAAAGGGATCAGACCCCGTGTCTGATCCCTTTTTGCTTCCATCCTAGTGTCCCGTTTGGTTAGTCGTGTCAATTAATTCTGAGACGTTTTGGTGGCTGTCAAGGCGCGCCGACGCAGGCCTAGCCTGAGTTAAGCCGAGAAGGCGGAACGCAGACAGCAGCCAAAAGGGCCAGAATTAGAAGACAGGATTAACCGCACGGGACACGAGTCAGATCAGTTACCCTGTCACGCTGATATCGACATGCAACGCATCGGCGACCGGCGACAGACCGGCTTCAATATCCTCCGCAGAGATTCCCGGTTGTGCCTGAACCTGGATCTGCATCCGGTAAAGGGCGGTACCGCTTTCAGGCGAACTTTTGACCGTCGATTTCAGATCGAGGACGTTCAGCCCACGGTCAGCCAGGTGCTGACTGACCCGGTAGACGATCCCCGACTGGTCCAGGCCCTCGACTTCGACCACATAGGTCTGCACCCCAGGTGAAGACATATCCCGACGCTCTTCAAGCGGACGAATAAACGCAGAAATTCCGCAATCCTTTTCAAGTCGTCGACACTCCGCCAGCAGACGATTTTCAATTCCACCTTCCGTGGTCGAAAAGAGCAGAATCAGGGTAAACTCATCCGCCAGCAAGGTCATGCTGTTTTCTTCGAGATTGCATCCGTTTTCGTAGAGGACCCGAGTCACATCGGCAACTATCCCTGGACGGTCCTTGCCGAAAGCAGTCATAATAAAGCGGCCTGTCATCATATTCTCCTTTGGGCGAGCAAAAAAAATTCAATGGCGCAAAAATTGGAAGCATTTGTTTTTACAGTTTATCCAAAAGATGCTATCAAAAGCCAGTAAGCGCTCAGGGTTCAAACTGACTTGCAATTGCTCCAGAACCTGTTTAGCTGTCACCTGAGACGTGACAAGCAGCAGTAATTCCGAATGTGTCACAGGGGAGGTCCCAAACATGATTCGCATCGTTTACCTAACCGGCGAAGAAGATCTGGTCACCCCGAAATTCCTCGATATCCTCATCCACCTCGGCCAGGTCCAGCTATTCAGGCGCTCTGACGGCTGGGTTGTCGTTGGGGTTGATTCCTTACGTAATTCACATTGCGTCTCCCGACCTGATTCTGACCGCAGGCGCCACAAACCGACCCCCCTGCCCTCCACTCCGGTCAGCCCTGATTTCTGGACCCGACAATCCGGAGCCCGCGTCTGAGGTCTGTTGCCACGGCACTGCTCAATTCGAACAGGCCTCCGGCCGCAACACAATTTTGCCATGGTTCAGGTTTTTCAGCACCCGATCATGTGCGTCAGCAATCTCGGCCAGAGGTAAATCAGCAGCAACCTTCGGTGTCAACACCCCGTTCTCCAGCGCGGCGCCAAGGGCAGCAGAGGTCATCTCTTTTTCCTTGACGGTCGCAGCAAACAGACTCATGCCGCGTATGTCGGTCTCCTTGCCCATCGTCAGTCGCGGATCGATCTCAATCCGGCCACGACTGCCGACAATAACGATCCGCCCGCCCGCCGCCAGCAGTTGCAGGTCGGTTTCAAGGTTCTGATCCGCCAGCATCTCGATAATCAGGGTGATATTTTCATCGGCAAGTTGCGGAGCCGCGTGGGCATAAACCGCATGAGCCCCGGCATCCCTTACGATCTCTTTACCGACCCTGTTCCCGGCCGTTCCGACAACACGCAATCCGGCCGCCCGCGCCAGCTGAACAGCGGCCTGCCCGGCAACACCGCTGGTACCGTGGATCAGAACTGTCTCTCCGGGGGTCGCGCAACCGCGAACAAACAGTGCCCGCCAGGCCGCCGCCGCAGGAATTCCGAGTGCAGCGCCAGCAGCAAAACTGACGCTGTCGGGCAAAGGATGCAAGTGTTCGGGAAGACACAAGGCATATTCGGCGGCCGTCCCGGATAGACAGCCGCTCAGCCAGACCCGCTGTCCCGGAACAAGACCCTCCACTGCGGCATCAACCGCTTCGACCAGCCCGGCACCATCAAAACCGGGCGTCCAGGGCAGCTCAGGCTGCACAGGATACACCCCCGAACGGATGTAGGTATCAACCGGGTTAACTCCGGAGGCCTGAATGCGTACCAGCACCTGCCCTGCAGCAACCACCGGCCGCTCGACATCCACCATCTGCAAGACTTCCGAGCCGCCAAACGCCCTGATCTGAATTGCTTTCATTGCTCATCTCCCCGTTCAAAAGTAATCAGCGTGATTTCCGGTGGTGACCCAACCCGCATCGGTGGCCCCCAGGTTCCGGTCCCTCGGCTGGTGTAGAGAAAACTCCCCTTTTTCAACGAATAAAAACCGTCCTGCTGCGGAAATTCCAACCCGGTCAGTAAATTGAACGGTATCATCTGACCGCGATGACTGTGTCCGGAAAGCTGCAGATCAAACAGTCCGAGGGAGTGATCAAGAACCCGGGGTCGGTGTTTGAGGAAAATCCGTAGTCCCTCTGTCGGCAAGGTTCTCAAAACTTCACTTTCATCGACCGGCACTCTGGACCTTGCCGGATCATCGATCCCGGCCAGACTGATTCCTGGAACAACGTCAACACTCGTGTTGCGTAAAACCTTAAACCCGCTGGCGGACAGAAAATCGAGGGACTGTGGCAATCCGGCGTAGACCTCATGATTTCCGGTTACGGCATATTTACCAAGTGGTGGCTGAATCTGCTGCCAGAGCGCCGTCAACTGCGCCAGATGACTGATCTGCGCATCAACCGTATCGCCGGTTGCCAACAGCAGATCGGGTTTCAACTGTTCAATTCGGGAGATGACCTGCCCCAACGCTTCTTCGCGACGCAGCAACCCCAGATGCAGATCCGAAATCTGAACAATCTTGAGGCTTTCCATCCCGACAGGCAAACGATCCGTTCGGATATTGACCGCCTCAACGCGCAGATTACGCGCTTCGTACAGACCATAAGTACTGATTGCCAGAGAGAGCAACACAATGCCCAGGGCGGTCTGAAATCCATAAATCGACCAGGGTTCTGTCAGAACAAATAGTCCGGTTATTTTTATCCCGAGCTGCCAGAGTGCAAGGACAGCACTGAAACAAAAGACATAGAAAACGAAACCCATCCAGCAATATGCGGCCCAGGCCACTCCCCGTGCCACCAGCTCATGCCCGACATTATCGAGCAACCGGGCCGCCAGCGGCGCCAACACCATTGACAGTGCCCAGAGTCCGGCCAGCAGCGGCAACATGCCATGGCCACGCAATAACGGATAACAGCCCCAGATCGCGAGCAGATGAACACTGGTATAAATGGTAAAAGCAACAAGCAGGAACAGGGCCATCAAAGCCTCCGTC
>JAJRWF010000138.1 GCA_024276905.1 Deltaproteobacteria bacterium | reverse complement strand
CCGAAAAGGGAAAGGCAAGAAGGTGACCCATCGCCTGACCAGCTATGATTTCGATTTTTCAAACCGACAGGTCATCTATCGCAAGTTGATTGATGGACGTGAAAAGAAGAAGATCGTTCTGCCGATGGAGACGGACAAACCTACCTACGATTTTCTGACGGCGTTTTATAATCTGCGTCTGGGTCGGCTTGGCTCGCGTGATGTCGGGCGCACCATTAAACTTGCCGCTTTTTCTCGGAAGGGGCCGGAGGAAATACTGGTCAGCAGGGTGGCGGCAGAAAAGCAGGAACGGATGCAGTTCTCAAAGGACCTCTTGCTGTGCCGGGTTCTGATGTCGCCGGAAACGTTCAAGGCCAAAGGGCGTGATGTTTATGTCGGATTTAACCGGAATTTGCGCCCTTTAGGAGCGGTGGTCAAAAACGTTATCGGTCTGGGAGATGTGCGTGGTGAACTGGTTCATGTGATTGAACCTGATCGGCTTCGTTGAGCAGAACATTGCGGATCGAGTCAGATATTACACGGCGGCATGATGAAATACTTGACCAGTTTTAACGTCTTGCGGCTGTCATTGGCCTGAAAACTGACCTTATCGACCCGATTTTGAATCAGATGCAGGGCGTAGCCACATTTCTCGGGGTTCTTCGTCTCTGCGTCGCATTCGACAGCTTCCTGCTCCCGGGGTTCTTCGATGTCGATTTCAATCCGGTTGTTGCAGAGAGTAAATCTTATTTCGAACTGCAGCCGGGGATTGTGCAGCTTGTCGATCAGGTGTGAACAGCACTCGCGTAAAGCTGCCGTCAGATCATCCCGGTATTTTTCCTGCGCAGCTCGCGGGTCGGTCAGCTGGCACAGGGAACGCAACATCTGATCCACCGAAGCAACATAGCGCATGTCGGTCGGAAGTTTGAGGGTCAGACAATCCTGAGTGCCCACCTGCGATCTGTGGTTGGTCGGGAGATCAAAAAACTGATATTTTTTTCCTTCGGACATCGTTGCCCTGGCCTCTCTGTTCTGCCTGTCCGCTCTTGCTGAAATCCTGTTAGTAACAGCTTAACATCTGGGCGCTGGCTTGCCAGCTTAACCGAGCCAAACACGTGGGGAGCCAGGATAGCAGTTGACCATAAAAAAACACCCCGCGTCAGGAGGGAGAACACGGGGCAAAGAGGGTTCGGCTGGAGCTCCGTCGAGCTTTCTACAGCCTTTGACTCTATTATAGATAGCCAATCTTTCCTGTCAAGTATAAATTTGAATATTTTAAAAATAACTTTAACATAGAAAGTTGGACAGGTTTTTAAATAGACGCTGGAAAAAATATCGATCCCTAGGTACACTGAACCAACACCTTATCGTTGCAGGGCAGAGAATGCTGAGAATCCCCTTTCTGCGCAATATCTTGCTGGTTTCGCTCTTCTTTGCGACCATTTTCCCACTGTACGATCTGTTATATATCATTCCCTCCTACCAGAAATTGCTGATTCAGGAAGCCGAGCGCGAAGCTGCGCGCTTTGTACGGTTTCTGGTCGTCAGTCATGATCTGGAGCAGCTGGAACTTGCTCCTGACCGTATTCCACAGGCGCTGATCAATGATGTTGCACAACTCAAGGCCGAGAACCAGCTGATAAAATTGCGAATTTTTGCCCCAAGCGGAGAAATTGTCTTCTCCAGCGAAGTGCAGGAGATCGGTACGATCAACAGTAAATCGTATTTCCGGCAGTTTGTCGCCAAGGGGCAACTCTATTCAAAAATGGTCCATAAGGAATCTGTGACCGCCGAAGGGGAGACTGTTGATCGGGATCTGGTTGAAACCTATGTGCCGTTGATGGTGGGAGGGCATTTCAACGGAGCGATGGAGGTCTATTACGATATTACCCTCGGTCAGCAGAGTATGGCTTCTCTTTCCCGGCAATCCTTCTCTATGCTGTTGGGCGCCGCAATTGGTTTGTTGCTGATGACCTTGCTGCTCCTGTTCAGGGCTCGCAACAGTATCGAAGCTCGTGGCCGCGCGGAGGTTGCTTTGCAACGGGCCAATGAAGATCTTGAACAACGGGTCGGACAGCGGACGACGGAATTGTCGAATGCCAATCACCTGTTGTCTGCGGAAATCGCCGAGCGCAAAAAAGCGCAACAGGCACAAAAAGCCTCCTTCGTCGCTGTTTCGGAAGCACGCAGCCGCATCGACTCCATCATCTCTTCAGTTGCTGATGCTCTTTTGGTGATGGATCATGAGGATGTTGTGGTTTTGATCAATACCCTGGCGGAAAGTTTGTTTAACGTCAGTGCAGAAGAGGTTGTCGGCCGTCGTTTGCCTGATGTCATCGGCTTTGATCAGCTCTTGCTTGAGATTTCAAAGGCCCGGCACGAACTGCGGCATTCGACGTCTGTAGAGTTTGATTTTGAAATGACAGTTGATGATGAAAAACGGGTTTATCAGGGACGTACCGCACGGCTGAAAGGCAGTGTCGCAAGTGGCTGTGGCCTGGTTCTGCTGATTCATGATGTGACACGCGAACGTCAGATTGAAAAGATGAAGAGTGAATTTGTTTCGATGGCGGCACACGAGTTACAGACGCCGTTGACCATGATTCTCGGTTACAGTGAGTTGTTGCTCGATTCGCGCAAACAGTTTGATGCTCGTGAGCAAAAAGATTTTCTGCAGGTTATCAACGACAAGTCGATTGAACTTTCCGGTTTGATCGATGATATTCTCGATCTCTCCAGGATCGAGAACGGTCGTGGTATCCAACTGAAATTCAAGCGGGTCGAGATCGGACTGCTGTGCCGACAGCTTATTGCGGATTTTGAACGGACCAGTCCTGCTCATTGCTTCGTCCTGGAGGGTGCCGATGAGCCATTGTTTGTTGATGCCGACGAAACGCGGATCATGCAGGTACTGGAAAACCTGCTGGGGAATGCCGTCAAGTATTCACCGAACGGTGGTCTGGTCAAGCTGGTCGTGCAGCCGGTTGAAAACTGGTTGCAACTGGAGGTGATCGATCAGGGCATTGGAATGAGCGACGAAGTCAAAGAGAATGCTTTTGAACGTTTTTACCGTGGTGACGCCTCGAACACTGCCGTACGCGGTACCGGGCTGGGTCTGAGTATTGCCAGGTACATTGTTGAGTCCCATGGGGGAGAAATCAGGATATTCAGCAGTAAAGGCCGGGGGACACGGCTTGAGATTCGTTTGCCGCGGGTCAACTGACGGCGTGAAACTAAAGAAGAATAAAAAGGGGTGCCGAGATGGCACCCCTTTTGTTATTTCGAAGCCGCAAGTGGTTAACCTGAATCTGTCAGGTTTCTTAATTCAGGCGTTAAATCAACCCTTGGGGCCGGTATGACATTGTTTACACTTGGTCGGGCCATTCTGTTTCTTGTGGCAACCCTTGCACCGCTTGTGGAAGGCTTTCTTGGCCTTGGGTGCTTCGGCTTTCACGCCGTGGCAGCTGCGGCAGGCGACACCGACACCTTTGTGGTGACAGGTTGCACAGTCCGCTACCCGACCCTGGTGAGCGGCATGATTGAAGGTGATTTCGCCCATGGAAGCGGGCAGTTTGACCTCGGCAGGTCCTTTGTCGTCAGCAATGACAGCCATTGCAGCGACCGAGACCATGGTGACAGCAACAAACAAAATCAGAAACTTTTTCATCGCAATTCTCCCTCTGTGAAGTTAGGTGTTGCAGGCTTCGAATTTGATTTGTTGGAAGCTTGCCACAGGTTATGGTCAAATGCATCAGACATCGATCCGAATGTCGCCTGATGTCGGGTAGAAAAGTAATAAATTCAAATAGATATAACTTCAAATGTCGATCACTTAGAGGGCGCCGTATGTGAAAATACACCGCTGTTTGTCAATTGTCAGGCTTTCTGTTAGACTGCGGCCTCCCAGTCGGGGCAGTGTTGTGTCACAGTTTTTAACGGAGTTTCCGGATGAAGCCATTTTCCTCACCATCGGTTTCGATTGACGGTGAAGTAATCCGCCGCATACGCGAAGACGGGCGCTTGACCCAGCTTTACGTTGCCAAGGTTGTCGGTGTGACGACGGATACGGTCTCACGTTGGGAGAATAATCGCTATCCGACCATTCGGCGCGACAATGCCCTGAAACTGGCAGAAGCTCTTGAAGTCGATCTTGCGCTGATCCTGAAACAGGAACAACCTGTCGTTGTCGATCAGGCCGTGCAGAGTTTGATTACAGACAGGCGCGTGTCGCGGCGTTATCTGCTGGGTGGCCTGGTTCTGGTTTTACTTGTTGTGACTTTTGTTGCGTTGTTAAGACCGGCACCGGAACCACAAATTCTGTTGAGTGGTTACCGTTATGTCCAGAATTTTACCGCCCCTGGTGCCAGGGTTCCGATCCGACTTGAGATTGTGTCTGAAAACAAACTCAAAGGCCTGATCGTTCGTGAGGAGTTTCCCCCGGGCTGGGTTCTGGTTGAAGCTGATCCTCCTCCCGCCAGCCTCGATAATCTCAAGGGCAGTGTTCGCTGGATGATTCGTAATCCGCTGCAGCGCAAACAGATTGTGTACGTACTGCAGGCTCCGGAAAAGAGTTCTTTTGATACTGTGATTGACCTGCACGGAGAGGTTGTTGCGAATCCCAAAGGCCGGCGCTTTTCAACCAGCATCCCGTCTACCGGCACCCTTAGGGTCGCGCCACTGCACTGGGCGGACATGAACGGAAATTCAGTTATTGACGATCTGGAAATACTCGATGTCTCAGATATGGTCGATGAGTCTGAGCGGATTCATTTCGGTTGGGACCTGATTGAAAAGATGTGGGATGCCGGCGCCTACAGATATGATACGGAAAAACAGCAGTTTTTACCGCTCAAAACACCTTCCACGACCGCTGGCCACTGAGATCCCGAAATTTTTACAAACCGGGAAATTCAAGATTTTCCCCGCACATCTCAGGGGTCTCCCGGCTCTACATTCCGCCAACCAGCGCAAACATGCGCAGATGGCGGTAAAGATTCCAGCCCCCCATCAAGGCCACCAGTGCTCCTGCTATCCTGAACATCCAGACCCGTTTTGACGCTCCGAGCATCCGGGCGGCATTACCGACAAAAAACAGTGCCGGAAGAGTGCCGAGACCGAAAGAAAGCATGATGCCGGCTCCGCGGAGCATATCGGCACTCTGGGCGGCGGTCAGAATCATTGCGTAGAGAAATCCACAGGGCAAAAATCCGAACAGAATGCCTAGTGGCAGGGCCGCAGCGGAAGGGGGCAGCCTGTGCAGTATGCGGGTCGCTTTGGTCATTCTGCTGATGGGCGCAGCAAATTCCAGTTGCATGAGATTGATTGAGGCAAAAAGACCTGCGGTGCCAAGACCGGCAAGGATGACCAGCAGGTCACTGCCGAGCAGCAGGTAGCGGGTGATGGCATGCAATGATTGTTTGTAGACCAGTGCTGACCCGGCCCAGCCGACCGCCAGTCCGATCAGGGTATAAGTCATGGTTCGCCCCAGGTTGTAAAGCAGGTGGAAAGATATTCCGGCCCGACGTCCGTCTGGTGAAAGCCCGAGCGCGGTAACCAGCCCACCGCACATGCCGATACAATGTCCCGAACCGAACAGGGCCGTGGTAAACGCAAGGGTGTAAAGTGGATCAAGGCTCATGCTGGACGCTCCCGGCAAAGATTGGTCAGAGAGAGAAGAAAAACGGGATAAGGGTGCTTCTTCAAAGCGCAGGGCCCGACGGATTATTCCTTTGGTTGCGGCGGTTCATCGTCATCATCGAGCATCCGGTATTTTGCCGCTTCGATATCATCAAATTCCCCTTTTTTGACGGCATGAAGAAAGAATAGCCAGACTGCGGTTCCGATGCAGAATGAGAGAAATATCAGCAGCAGAATACTGTTCATCATGGTGGTAACACCCTTTTCAGCCGCAAGGAGTTGAGTAGAACTGCAATCGAACTGAACGCCATGGCTGCGGCACCGTAAACCGGCAGCAGCTTGCCGCAAGCGGCCAGTGGAATGGCAATCAGATTATAGCTGAAAGCCCAGAAAAGGTTCTGCCGGATGATCGACAGGGTCTTGTGTGCCAGCTCGAGGGCCCAGGGCAACAGCAATAAATTCGGGCGTGTGAGCAGAAGTTGAGCTTGTTCCATGGCGATATCACTGCTGCCGACGAGGGAACAGCTGACGTTGGCCGCAGCCAGTGCCGGAGCGTCGTTGATACCGTCGCCGATCATCAGGACTTCGTGGCCGAGTTTTTTCAGACGTTCAATTTCGGTCGTTTTCTCCTCGGGAGTCAACGGGGCAAGACAGTGTTCGATCCCAAGTTTTGCGGCCAGGGTTTCAGCGCTTTGTCGATGGTCTCCGGAAAGGAGCAGGATTGTGTAGTCATTTCGCTTCAAACGCGCCAGAGCTCCTTGCGCTTCTGAGCGTCCTATGTCACGCAGTTTGATGACGCCGAGGTAACAACCGTTTCTGGCAAAGTGAACTTCACTGAGATCATGAGCCGCCGCGGGTGAAGGGATTTCGATCCCCTGGTCGCGCAGGAACTCTGCACTGCCACCTGTCAGACCTTTTGAGCTGGCAAGCAAGCCCTTACCGGGGATCTGGTGCAGTTCGGTCAGCTGCGGCCAGACAATCTGTCTGTGTCTGGCTTCAGCCATGATCCCCTGGGCCAGGGGGTGTCTGCTGCCGGCTTCCAGACTGGCCGCGGTGCGTAGCAGGTCCTCTTCATTTTCGCGCGCGATGATAGCGATAACCTGCGGGCGTCCTTCCGTTAAGGTGCCGGTTTTGTCAAAGGCCAGCAGGTCGAGTCGAGCGGCGGCCTCCAGTGTGTCGCCGCCGCGGAAAAGAACCCCTTCTTCCGCTGCACGACCGCTGGAAACCATGACCGCAGTCGGCGTTGCCAGCCCGAGGGCACAGGGACAGGCGACGACCAGAACAGTAATGGCATGCAGCAGGGCGTTGTGGTCCGCTCCCCAGAAGAGGAAGGTCACCCCGGCAATCACCAGAACTGTCGGAATGAAAATCGCGGAGATCCGGTCAGCAAGGTTCTGGATCGGTGCTTTACGCGCTTGCGCTTGTTCCACCATCTGCCCGATACGGGCGATAAAGGAATCCGCTGCTTTCGCCTCGACCCTGAGTTTGAGCGTCCCGTTGATATTCAGGGTTCCGGCTCTGACGAAATCACCTGCTTGTCGAAGAGTCGGAATTGATTCTCCGCTGACCGCGGCTTCGTCGACCTCGGAACTTCCCGTGAGAACGAGACCGTGAACCGGAAAACGGTCACCTGGTGCGACCTGGATCAGGTCGCCCGGCTCAAGCTGGCGACTGTCGATCTGCTGTGGCTGGTCATTGACCAGTCGCCAGGCACGTGGCGGTGCCAGTTGCAGCAGGCGATCGAGGCCTGCAGAGGCTCGATGTCGAGCACCGCTTTCGAACAGTCGACCGGCCAGGATCAGGGTGACGATCATGGCAGAGGTGTCGAAATATACCTCGCGGCCACTGGCCAGGGCGAAAAGACTGTAGCCGTAAGCGCTCAGTGAACCGATAGCAATCAGCAGGTCCATGTTGGGGGAGAGGTTCCGCAGGGCATACCAGGAACCACGCAAAAAGGGAAACCCGGAGTAGAAAATGACCGGGGTCGTGACCAGGGCAGCCAGAACCTGCAGCAGCAGACGGGTCTGCGGATCGATTCCGTTGAAGTATCCGGCATAGAGCGCGATAGAAAAGCCCATCAATTGCATCGAAAGGAAGACCGCGGTGCCGAAGCGCAGCAACAAGCTGTGTCGCTCACGTTCTGTTGCGTTGCGCAGTTCATTCAGGTTATAGGGTCGCGGCAGGTAACCGAGTTGTGACAGCTGTTGGCAGAGTTGCAAGGCATTTGTCTGTTGCGGATCGAATTGCAGCAGCAGGCGGTGGGTCGCGAAGTTGACCCGTGCGTTCTGCACCCCGGAAATCTGCAGCATAAATTTCTCGATCAGCCAGATACAGCTGGCACAGCGGATACCATCGACAATCAGGTTGATTTCAGCTTCGTCCTGGCTTTCAACCACAAAAGACTGGAGGTACTCGCCGTCAAAACGGTTGGCATAGGCTTCCTTGAGTGTCCCCTGTTCCATATCCTGACGGTTGTAGTAACCATCAAGGCCGGCACCGCGAATAATTGACCAGGCAGTATGACATCCATGGCAGCAGAAACAGAATTCCTGATCATTGACGATCGCGGTGACCAGATCGGTCACTGTGATCGGCAGGCCGCAGTGGAAGCAATACTGGCGGTTGGTTGAGTTCATTTCAGGGGTTGACCAGCAATTGGCGACTGAGCGTTACGCCCTGCTGATTGAATTCAATGCGGGCCTGTACGCTGCCGCTGATTCCGGCGGGCAGTTTGACCAGATAGGTTCCCGGTTCTGTTTCGGTTGTCGGCAGACGCAACACCTGATCTTTCTCACCGAGGAACAGGGTCAGTTCACCGCTTGCCCGACTGATAGACTGATGCTGTTTGTTAAATAGCCTGAAGCACAGCTGGTTCTTCACGACCTCAGTTTTCAGCTGCCATCCACGACTGGCGGCCGCCCGTTTTTCGACCTGGGTATGATTGTATTTGAGCCCCTTGCTGTAGTACGCCGGATCTGAAATTCTGCTGCCGCGGGTCGCGGCTTGCCGCGCAGACCAGAGGGAGAAAAAGACAAAAGAGCCGAGCAGCAGCAGAATCAGAAGAACATACGGGTTGTTGGTTTTTGATTTTGACATCTTACCTGCTTTGAATTGGAGTGATCAGGGCTTCTGCTTCAGCCAGTGGTTGTCCGTTCTGACTGTAGAGAGTAAAAGTAACCCGATTTTCGTTTTCTGTAAAAGGGGTCAGCAGGACAAAGTCAATTTTACGATTTTGTCCGCCGCTGAGGACAATGGTCCTGGTTGGGCCTTTTAGTTCGAGTCTTTGACGATTGTTCTGTTGTTGTGCTCGCAGGAGATATTGCGCGCTGTCGGTGGTGCGATTGTTGATCCAGGCGTTGAAGAAACTGGCCAGGTTGCCGTTCGCAAGGCGACGACTGGCAACCTGATGTGACAGGGCAATCTTCAGCGACGCTTGCGGCCGCGTTTGTATGGAGAACGCAAGCAGCAGCAAAATCACGCACAGTCCGCCAGTCAGTAGCCGGGTTCGTGGGTTGATTAACGAACGCAGCCCTTGTTCGCTGGTGCCGAAAGAATAGTTGATCAGGCCGGGTTGCTGCCGTTTTGCCATCACCTGCCGACAGGCATCGAGGCAGCGGCCGCAATTGATACATTCAATCTGCTCACCATGACGGATATCTATTCCCATCGGGCAGGCCCTTACGCAGGCCCCACAGTCGATACAGCGCGGCGCTTCAGAGAGCGGTCGCTGCAGGATCAAGCTGCCGCTATCGACCAGGGCCGATTGAAAACGGCCGTAAGGACAGAAATCACGACAGAAGAGTCGTCGCAGCAATGCGAGATCAAGATAAACTGCGGCAGTGACAGTCAGTAGAGTTCCGAGCGCAACAGGATGGAGTTGCCCTGTGAACAGCTGAGTGAAATAGCGTTGGGGCTCAATAAAGTACCAGAGCAGATTGCTGCCGACCAGCAGGGCCAGCAGCAGGATAAAAAAGTGAAGCACGAGCTTTCGCCATGCGGATCCGTACAGGCGGTGTTGACGGTTTTTCAGTTTTAACCTGCTTGCGACCCACTCGGTGAGATCGCTGAGGCTGGTTTGCGGACAGGCCCAGCCGCACCAGACACGCCCCATGACCAGAGTTGCCAGCAGAAAAAAAAACACACATGCCAGGGTGAAGAGCAGCAGCAGGTAGAGTTCTTCAATTCGCAGAGTCGCGCCAAATAGATGCAGACTCAGTTTCGGGATGTCGATTCTCAGCAGGCTGTGACTGTCTATTTTGGCCCAGGGTAACAACAGGATCAGTAGACTGAGCAACCAGTGTCCACTGCGGCGCCAGGGTCCAAGTAGACGATTTTTGAACATGAGGCAAAAATCCTCGGGCAGTAAAAGGGGGAAGCAATGCTTCCCCCTCGGGTTTACCTGGCAGTCGATTGCTGCTGATGAATTTCCATTTTCTGTTCGAATTCCTGCTGTGAACTCCAGCCGCTCAGCAGGTAATAGGCCATGAAGAGGACCCCCCAGATAATCAGGCCGTAGAAAAGAATATTGAAATAGACCGGCGGCGACTGGTTGCGATCTTCGACAATGCCATCGGCATGTTCGTCAGTATGTTGATCGATATGGCTCATTAGAGTTGTCCTTTGAGAATATGGATTCCGGTCAATCGTCATTCAGCATGCGGTATTTGGCGACTTCGTTCTTGTCTCGATTCTTGCGGCTGTAAGTCTTGATGACGATCCAGGCAAAAATAGCGAAAAGACCGAAAGTTACCCCGAGGTAGAGCAGAGATCCCAGGTCCATCATTCTTTATGTCCTTCCTCCTCGTTGTAATACTTGAGAAAGTTGGTGATTTTCCAGACTTTGTCCGTGCCCAGGCTACCGAAGGCCGGCATTCCACCGTCAGAAATGCCATTGAAAATAATCTGAAAGAGTTCGTCATCCTCATAATTGACACCGATCAACTCCGGGCCGATATCCCCTTCGTGATGTTCGCCGTGGCAGGCACTACAGTTGCTTTTGTAGATTTTTTCCCAGCCTTCCATGTCCGCATGGCTGGCTCCTGCGTAAGGATTGGTGATTTCACCGACAATCGTTGTTTCAGCTGCCTTGCGCCAGGGGATGTCGCTGCCGAGTTTCTGCAGGTAGGCAACAATTGCATCCATCTCGTTTTTGTCGATCAGGGCGCTGATCTGGTCCGCATTATACGGAAAATCCAGGATCTCCATTTTGCGTTGCACCATCTGTGGGTCGAGGGGGTTGTCTGACAGCCAACCGTAGTCCGGCATGTTTGAACCGGGAATCATGGTGCGTGGTGCCGCCATATGTTTGTAGTGCCAGGCGTCAGGATACTTGCCGCCGAGACGTGCCAGGTCGGGGCCGGTCCGTTTTGAACCCCAGAGAAAGGGGCGGTCGTAGACAAACTCACCCGATTTGGAATATTCCCCATAGCGCAGGACTTCACTGACCAGCGGACGGACCGTCTGGGTGTGGCAGTTATTGCATCCCTCGCGGATGTAGATATCACGGCCCTCCTGCTGCAAGGGCGTATAGGGCTTGACGCTGTCAATCCGGTCAGCTTCGGTATTGACCGACAAAAAGGGCACGATCATGGTGATGGTGGTGCCGATCATGATGACAACAGTGGCCAGAATCAGAAACAGAACAGGTCGCTTCTCCCACATGGATCAGGCCCTCCCTTCAGCTGTGACGGCTGAGGGGGCCAACTTTTCCCCACTGCGAATCGTCTTGACCAGATTGTAGATGAAAACCAGCACGCCGGTCAGGAAGATCACCCCGCCGATAGTCCGTGCCCACCAGTAGGGATACATTTCGACCATGGTTTCCATAAAGGTGTAGGTTAGACTGCCATCCGGGTTAATGGCATTCCACATCCCGGCTTGCAGAACCCCGGCAATCCAGAGTGAGATCGACCAGATCAGTTGACCGGTCAGAATCAGCCAGAAATGCAGATTGGCCAACGGGACGCTGTAAAGTTCTTTATTGTAGATACGCGGGACCAGGAAGTAGATCGAGGCGAAGGCGATCATCGAGACCCAGCCCATGGTCCCCATATGGATGTGTGCCGGTACCCAGTCGGTGTAATGAATGAAGGCCGAGAAGGAGCGGATCGCCTGCATCGGTCCCTGCAGGGTCTGCAGACCATAGAAGGTGATACCGATGATCAGAAATTTGACCAGGTAGTTGTCGCGCATCTGGTGCCACTGCCCCTTCATCGACAGATAGCCGTTGATGACCGATCCCCAGGACGGCGCGATCAGCATCAGGGAAAAAGCCATTGCCAGGGTTTGAATCCAGTCGGGAACCGGGGTCCAGAGCAGGTGGTGGGCACCGGTCCACAGATACATGAAGATCAGCGACCAGAAGGAGATGATGGAGATTTTATGACTGTAGATCGGCACGCCGGTCGATTTGGGCAGAAAATAGTAGAACATCGCCAGCGGTGGTGCCGTCAAAACCATCGCGACGGCGTTGTGACCGAACCACCATTGGACATTGGCATCGTTGGTTCCGGCATAAAGTGAGTAGGATTTAAAGAGCGATACCGGGATGGCCGCGGCATTGACCAGGTAGAGTATCGCAACGCCGATAATGGCCGCCATCATGTACCAGAGCGAGATATACATCTGCTCTTCCTTGCGCTTGATGATGGTCATGATGATGTTGATCGAAAAAGCGACCCAGAGAACGACCACCATGATGTCAACCGGCCATTCCAGTTCATGGTACTCTTTGCTGGTGGTATACCCCAGCAGCAGGGAGACTGCCGCCGCAATAATCGTGGCATTGAAGAACCAAAGCTGAAAAGTTGCCAGCTTGTCGCTCCAGATCCTGATTTTGCACAGCCGTTGAACAATATAATAAAAAGTCGCGAAGATCACACCGACCGCCCAGCCGTAGATGCCGGCATTGGTGTGGATCGGACGCAGTCGGCCGAAGGTGAAGTAGGGGGGGAAGTTCAGCTCGGGATTGGTCATCTGGACAGAAACGATCACCCCGACCAGGACCGCTACCAGGCCCCAGATAACGCTCCAGAGAATGAAGCTTCTGACAATGTCCGTGTTGTACTGCGGCGTATCCATTCGACCTCCTTGTTGATACATTTCCCCCCAGGCAGGGGGATAATTTTCGGAAAAGTTTAGTATATGATCGGTGAATGTCAATGAGAGACAGATCTAATGATTACCTTTCGGGTCACGATTTTAGTGATCAGGGTCTGGGCTGTCAAATGAAAAATCTCCTCCGAGATCATCCGCCGGAATGCAGACAAAATAAATGACTGTAACTTACCGAAAAAATAAGATAAAATGACTTCATGAGCTTATCGAGGAAACTCTTTTTTTATACTGGGGGCGTTTTGCTGGCCCTGTTACTGGCGACTTTCGGCCTGCTTGAAAAGCGTCAGGCCACTATGTGGCAGGAGCATCTGCAAGCACAGCATCTTGCGGCGGCACGCTTTGCTACTCCCGAAATTCTTAAACATTTCCGGGGTGATTTTACCCAGTTGTCCCCGCGCCAGCAGGGTGAGATGGTGCACTTACTTGGTTTCAGCCATGATCTGATTCGATTCTCACTTCATTCATCCAGCGGCCGACAGCTTTTTGTTTCGGACATTTTCCCCGGTTTTGCTGCCGAGGATTTGCCGACTGCGACCCCTTTTGAAACGGAAGCGCAGGATCTGGACTACCGGATTTTGTCTGATCAGCGCGGACGCAGAGTTCTTGATGTCGTTGTCCCGGCGTACAGCCCGGCCGGTTCACGATTACTGACAGTGCGGTTCTATTATTCTTTCCGCACGGTAGATCAACGCTTGTCTGAAATGCATCGTGCCTTTCTCAGTATTGCGCTCGGGGCGGCACTGGTTTCATTATTACTTGCAGCCCTGGTTACCCGGAGGCTGACCCGACCGATCCAGCAATTGACAGATGGTGCGCGGGCCATCGCGCGTGGCGAACTGGAGACGCGTATTCCAATGCGCGGCGCGGACGAACTGACAATCCTGGCCGCGGCATTTAATGACATGGCAGACAGTCTGGGTAGAAATCGCGAAGAGCTGACCCAGCGCAATGAACAGTTGACCGGCGCCAACGAGGAATTACATCGAATTTATGAACGCCTGACTCGCGCCGAGCGTCTGGCGGCTGTCGGACAGGTTGCCGCAGGAGTATCGCACGAGATAGACAACCCGGTTGGGATTATCCTCGGTTATGCGCAACTTCTACTTGAAGACATGGCGCCGGAGGATCAGCGGCGGGAAGATGTCCAGGCAATTATCGAGGAGTGTTTGCGCTGTAAGCGGATAACCGGAGGATTACTGGGTTTGTCGCGGACAGGTGCACGCCAGTGGGAGCCGGTTGATCTGAAGCTGTTGATTGAAGGGACCTGGGCTTCGTTGCAACCGCAAAAACTGTTTCGCCAGATCCATTTCAGCATGCAGCTCTCGGCAGAGACCCCGCACCTGATCGGAGATGCAGATCGTTTGCGCCAGGTTCTGGTCAACCTGCTACTGAATGCGGTACAGGCCTTGAATGAGCAGGGGCAGATCAGAATAGCGTTGACGGCCGATAACGCGGGGGCATTAATCTGTGTCGAAGATGACGGGCCGGGAATTGCTGATGACCAGAAAGAGGCTGTTTTCGATCCCTTCTATTCAACCAAGGAAAAAGGCAAGGGGACCGGTTTGGGCTTGGCAATCTGTCGCAAATTGATCGAAGAGCACGGGGGCAGGATCGAGGCTCTCGATTCCCCTCTGGGCGGGGCGCAGATCAGAATTTACCTGCCATGTGATATTCCGCAGGACCTTGTGGACTAAAATTGAAAAAGGCTTTGACATCGCGGCAAGCGGTTTTTAGAATGCGCTCAGCAGTTCATCCCACACCAAACAATGGAATCATATCTGAAATGGAGCGAGTGACAGCCCTGGTACAGGGCGACATGCAGGCGGTTGAGGAGCGGTTTCGCAAGAACCTGGCCTCGGATGTGCCGCTGATCGGACAGGTGGGGGAGTATCTACTGGCGAGTGGCGGCAAGCGGATTCGGCCGATGCTGCTACTGTTGGCTGCCAGACTTTGTAATTATTCCGGAGAACACCATATTGAACTGGCCGGGGTTGTTGAGTTCATTCACACGGCAACTTTGCTGCATGATGATGTTGTTGATGGTGCCGAGTTGCGGCGCGGCAATCGTTCGGCCAATGCGGTCTGGGGCAATGAGGCCTCGGTGCTGGTTGGTGATTATCTGTTCGCCAAGTCATTTTCTGTCATGGTTGGCTGTGACAGTCTTAAAATACTGCAACTGCTTTCCGATACCACGACCCAGATGGCCGAAGGTGAGGTCCAGCAACTGCTGAATACCGCGGATCTGGAGGTGGATGAAAACCGTTATCTGGATGTCATCCGCGACAAAACCGCGATTTTGATTGCTGCCGCCTGTCAGGTCGGTGCGGTCTTGGCGGGGGCTTCCGAGGAACAGGAAGCGGCACTGCGTGAGTTCGGTCTTGAGATCGGAACGGCTTTTCAGTTGATGGACGATGCGCTCGACTATGTTGCCGATCAGCAGGAATTCGGCAAGGTTCGAGGACATGATCTGGAAGAAGGCAAGATGACCCTGCCGCTGATCCATGCCTATGCTGAAGCCGACAGTGCCGAGCGGGATGAGATTGCCCGGATTGTCGAGCAGGACAATCTCAGCGACGAGGATCTGGAGCAGGTCTGCGTGCTGATTGAGAAGTACGACGGGATTGAGTTCACCCGTCGGCGTGCCGCCCAGAGAATCGAGTTGGCCAAGGCCCAGCTCGATATTTTTCCCGCAGGAGAAATACGCCAGGCTCTCTGCATCCTTGCCGATTATGTGGTTGCCCGGAACAAGTAGTTAGGGACCGAAGACCAGGGGTGCGCGGCGCGAGGCGCGAGGCGCTTGAGCCTGCCTGCATGCCCTTGTCGGTTTCCTTTAACCTTTCTCCTTTTCCCTTTGTCCTTTCCCCTCTATACTCATCACCATGTTTCGCGTCAATCTGCATAAGAAGGTCCTCGGAGCCTTTCTGCTGCTGTCGCTGGTGCCGTTGATGCTGTTGTTGCTGAATTCGCATCACAGCCTGCGACTGGTTGAAACCCTGCTGCGCCAGCGTACAACCGAGGCCCTGGATGCCCAGGCCGCCAAGGCCCTGGAATTGCGTGCTGAAATGGTCGCACGTGATGTCGCGGATTTTCTGCGTCAGGTCGAGGGAGACCTGAATGACCTGGCGCTGATTGAACCCGGAGAGGAATCCTACCTGGATTTTACCTGGGGCCATGCCCGCAGTGTCTGGTATCGCCGGGGGACAAATGATGAGCCGGTTGAAGTCAGGGAACGGATTCTGCTTTACCATGAGATCGCTTATATTGATGCGACCGGTCTGGAAAAAATTCGGATTGTCGATGGACGACCGACGCTCAACCTGCGCAATGTCGCAAACCCCGCCAATACAACCTATAAAATCGAAGATTATTTTAGTAAGGCCAGGCAGCTCGGCAAGGGGAAGATCTCTGTTTCGCGGCTGAGTGGCTGGTACGTGAGTCGCGATGAACAGTTACAGGGAGCCGAGACGCCGCTTGAGGCCGTTCAGGGAACGCCCTATCGCGGGGTGATCCGTTTTGCCGCGCCAGTCTATCGGGGGAACGATCTGCAGGGTGTCGTTATCTTGTCGCTAGATCACCGACATCTGATGGAGTTTACCCAACATATCTCGCCGACCAGCGACCGCTATGTGGTTTTCCCCTCCTACGCCAGTGGCAATTATGCGTTCATGTTTGATGATGAGGGCTGGATTATCACTCATCCCAAGTACTGGGATATCCGTGGCTACGATCCGGATGGCACGCTTGTGCCGCCCTACAGCAAGGAAACCAGCCTGGACACCGTTCGGGCCGGACGTATTCCGTTTAACCTGTTTAACGCCGGGTTCATCCATCAAAACTATCCGTCGGTTGCCGAGGCGGTGCGCAAGGGTCAATCCGGGGTGGTTGATATCGCCAATATCGGTGGCTCGCGTAAAATCATGGCTTATGCACCGATTTTTTACGATCAGGGAGATTTTAAACGGTACAAAATTTTTGGCGGGATCACGATTGGTGCCGAGGTGGATAATTTTCATCAACCGGCGTTGACAACCGCAAGTCTGATCCGTAAGGAAATCAGCAACTACCTGAGTGAATCCTGGTTTATGATTTCGCTCACTGTATTGTTTGTCATCATGGTGGCCTATCAGCTCTCCAGCAGTATTGTCGGTCCGCTGTTGTCGTTAACCGAAGGTACCCGGGCCATGGCTCGGGGAAACCTGGAAACCCGTGTTGAGGTCAGCTCCTATGATGAGGTTGGCGTGCTGGCGGACTCGTTCAACCGAATGGCCAATGATCTGAGCCGCCGCCAGCTGCGTCTGCTGAAAACCCTGCAGGCCCTGCGTCGTTCACGTCAGGAAATTATTCGTGAACGCAATTTCAAACATACGGTGGTTGAAAATATAGAAACCGGAATTCTGACCTTTGATGAAAACCGTTTGGTGACGTCAGCAAACGGTCCTGCCTGTCAGGTTCTCGGAATCAGACAACCGAAGGAAGCCACCCCCTGGCAGGAATTGCTGCATGCGTGGCAAGAGTTTCACGCCGGGCTTGAACATGGTTTTTCAACTGTCAGGCCGCAGCATTGGGGTGACTATATTACCCTGGAGCGCGATGACCGCCAGTTGACCTACCGTCTGGCTCTCTTTCCTTTGAGCTTCAGACGGCAGGCCGGTTGGTTGCTGACCGTTGAAGATCTGACCGAACGCGTCAATATGCGTGAACAGATGTCGCGCATGGATCGGCTGGCTTCATTAGGAAGAATGTCCGCCGGGATCGCGCACGAAATCCGTAATCCACTGACAGGAGTCAGCCTGTTGCTGGATGAACTTCATGACCGGATGATCGGCCAGGATCGTGATCAGTTGCTGATTCAGAAAGCACTCGGTGAGATTGAACGTCTCGAAGGACTGGTCGGAGAGCTGCTGCACTTTTCTACCGTATCCAAACCCTGTCTGGTGACTACGGATCTGGCCCGGGTGGTCGATGATTCGGTTTTTCTGGTACGTAAACAATGCGAACATCGGCAGATTGAAATTATTCAGCATTATGGCGCTGAACTGCCGAAACTGCAGCTTGATGCAGATCGGCTCAAGCAGGTGTTTCTCAATCTGTTCAGCAATGCGATTGATGCCATGCCCGCTGGCGGACAGTTGAAAATACAGGCAAGTCGTGATGACCGGGGAGTGCAGGTGGCGGTCATCGATAATGGCTGCGGGATAGAATCGGGCAAGCTCGGTTTGATCTTTGAACCTTTCTATACCAGCAAGGGCGGTGACGGCACCGGCCTCGGACTGTCGATCAGTCATAATATTATTTCGGATCATGGTGGAACGATCAAAGCAGAAAGTACTCTAGGACAGGGGACCAGAATCACCCTAAGTCTGCCGATCGTCCAGGACGAAGCCCCTGGCTGAAAACCGCCGATTATTGTCTGTGGATTATTGGTGTCTGCAGAAGGTTATCCGTAAAATCATCCCTGGTGGCTAAAATCCACCATTTTGCTTGCTTTGCACCTCCGTTCCCCGCTATATTTTTTACCCGACAGTCAATCCCGCAGCGGTTTTGTCAGGGCTGTCGGTTGTTATGATTCGCAATTGTCCGGGGAGTTGTACCTCATGGAAAAAATACTGATTGTCGATGATGAAGCTTTTATTCGTGAAAACCTGGAGCGGATTCTTGCCGATGACGGTTATCGTACACAGTCGACCGGTTCGCCGGATGAAGCGGTTAAGGTTGTGGCCGAGGAGGAGATCAGCCTGGTTCTGCTTGACCTGAATCTGGGCAACCGAAGCGGTCTTGATGTGCTGCGTTCGATGAAAGAGGTCGATCCTGATGTGCTGGTTATTATTATCACTGGCTACGGGACAGTGGAAAGTGCAGTCAAGGCGCTTAAAATTGGTGCTTACGACTACATCAAGAAGCCGTTCAAGGCAGATGCAATCCATCTGATCGTCAAGCTGGCGCTGGAGACACAGGTTCTGCGCCGTAAAGTCAAGCGGCTGGCCCCGGAAGAAGATGATATCAAGATGGTTGGCAGCAGCCAGGCATTATTGCAGATTTTCAGACAGATTCGCGAGGTTGCGAAACATGAGACGGCAACGGTTCTGATCACGGGTGAAAGTGGAACCGGCAAGGAACTTGTTGCCCAGGCGATTCACAATCTTTCGCCGCGGGTCGATAAGCCTTTTATTGAAATTAATTGTGGTTCCTTGCCTTTCAACCTGCTTGAAAGCGAGCTGTTCGGCCACGAACGCGGAGCTTTCACCGATGCTAAAACGCGTAAAATCGGTTTATTTGAAGAGTCGGACAACGGTTCTATCTTTCTTGATGAAATCGGCGAGATGGATATGAACCTGCAGGTAAAGCTGCTGCGAGTGCTTGAAGACCGTAAAATCCGGCGCCTGGGGGGGAACCGAAATATCGATATCAACGTCCGGATTATTGCCGCAACCAATGCGGAGTTAAAAAGCGCTATCGAAGGCAAGGCCTTCCGTGAGGATCTCTATTACCGTCTGAACGTCTTTCCGATTCATATCCCGCCCTTGCGTGACAGACGCGAAGATATCCCCAGCTTGCTTGACCACTTTCTGCAGCGTTTCAGCCGGGAATTCAACAAGTCCATGCGTGCTTTTTCACGTGACGCTCATGATCTGATGTTGCGCTATCATTGGCCGGGGAACGTGCGTGAGTTGCGCAATGTGGTTGAACGCATCTGTATCATGCATAATATCGTTGAAATCAAGCCGGAACACCTGCCGCGTGAAATCTGGGGTGAAGCGCCGCAAAGTGAAGTCCCGTTCAGTTACGAAATCCCGCCTGAGGGGATTGTCCTCGACGATGTTGTCGGCCAGGTTGAAAAGGATCTGATTGCGAAAGCGTTTTCCATTACCGGCGGCAACGTGGCGAAAACCGCGCGTATTCTTAATGTGCCGCGCGGGACACTGCGCTACAAATTAGAGAAATACGAGTTGACGGGTGATGGCTGAAGCAGGTTGGCCGCGCGGCCGGTGAGATGTTTTTGGCCCAAAACTATTTAATCCTTGCTTCAGCTTTTCCGTTGTGTTAGCGTGCACGGACTTAAGCAAGTTTGTGTAATCGTTTCGTCGCTCATCAGATTGACAAGGTGTCAACAGAGATTAAACACGCAGACCCCCCTTGGGCTGGGTGTTTTTTTATTTTCTGGGTGATCGGAACCTGCACAACAGAAAAAAGTTCCCCGTAGGGAGCATGGAGAAAAAAATGGCAGAAGGTACAGTAAAGTGGTTTAACGATTCTAAGGGGTTTGGTTTTATTGAGCAGGATAATGGACCCGATGTTTTCGTTCATTTTTCAGAAGTTCAGGGCGAAGGGTTCAAATCTCTCGCCGAAGGCGACCGTGTTAGCTTTGAGGTGACCCAGGGCCAGAAGGGTCCGCAGTAGTCTAACGTTCGCAAGATTTAAGTAAGGCGTTACATCTGTTGTTAAATGAGCCTCACGAATTTCCGTGAGGCTTTTTTTGCAGGTACAAACCGGAAGTCAGGGCAATATTTCGGTCTGAGCGCAGATTGATCTGTCGCCGGAAAGGATAAGCAGATGGCCAGAAAACCGAATTACGGGTACGAAAAGCGCCAGAAGGAACTTGCCAAAAAAGCTAAAAAAGAAGAAAAGAGAAAACGTAAGCTGGAAGACAATCCTCAGGTCTCATCAGAGGAGAATTAGCCGTAGAAGGTCTGGCTTTATCCTCTCACTGTGCCGAGACGGCATAACGCAGAATAGAAGTCGGAACAGTTAAATAT
>JAJRWF010000137.1 GCA_024276905.1 Deltaproteobacteria bacterium | reverse complement strand
TACCTCCTGTGTACAGACTATCACACAATCATAAATCATTCACAGCCTCTAACGCAATACCCCCGAAAAACAAATTTTCCACAACGTTTTCAGGTTGACAAGAATCAATCAATCGGTATTATGCCTTCGCGACAGACAACAGATCTGTCGTAAAGCCCGGCAACCCCTCCCCCTCCGTTGCCGGGCTTTTTACCCACTCAGGAACGAATCAATAGCAGATATTTGACGCAGAACCTACTGCCCGGGTTGACATCTCGCCCCCCCCAGGATTCCCCGGCTAATTAATGCAGAACCTTTTCTGTCATCAATGCTCTTTTTCCCTTGACTTCCCAAATCGGATAGTGGATATTCTTAGCCAACGGACGCTCTAAGTGTCCGGAAGCCCGGTGACCCCCCCCCTCCGTCACCGGGCTTTTTATTTATCCTTTTTCCTGACACCCGATTCCCCAGCCCCGGCTTTCATTCACCACGACAACCAACCGGAATCAACAACTGCCATTTCATTCAACTCCTGAAAACTCTAGTGATAAATGCACCCCAAGCTCTTGCCAGCAACAAAATCTGCGACTATTATTTAACTTGAAATCACCGGGAGGGAGAGAGTCGAGAAACCTGTGAAAAAGTACCTGCTACTCTGTGTTGAAATTGAGGAAACCATTGCCCGCATCTACCGTCAGATGGCAAAATCCGCCAAGCTGCCGAGTGAATTGAGAACTCTTCTTCAAACGCTGGCCAATGAGGAGGATGACCACGCGATGCAGCTACGCTTTGCCTTGCGCTTTCCTGCAGGCACTGCCGTAATCGACAAACCCTATGATCGGGCACCGGCCCAGAACCTGTTGAGCAGGGCAAAGGAACTGCTGGAAAAAACCTGCCGCCAGGAATTTGATCCCAGGCAGGCGATTGAAATGGGGATCGAACTTGAAGAGGATTTTTGCCAGGCACACATCGGCAACAGCATGGAGTTTCGGGATGAAAACCTGAAAAAGATGTTCGCAGCCCTGGCCCAGGATGACAAGATTCACAGCCAGAAACTGCTCGATGCTAAAACCCGTTTCCTCAGGTAAAACCCTGTTCTCCCGTAACACCAAGGCATGGAGCGCTCAAACTCATACCCCGAGCCTGACGCCAAACGCGTGAGGCCTGTGCAGCGGCGGTATTGCACTCAACAGATCCGTGGCAGCTGCTCTCCTGCCAGCATCTCGATGGAGCGCAAACCACCGATCGCGGTTCGCATCATCACCCGTCCGGCAGAATTCTCGGTGATCTCACCGATCAGGGCCGATTTCTCACCGAATTCGCAGCGACGCATGGTCGCCAGAACTTCATCGGCTACCTGCCCATCGACAATGGTCAATAACTTGCCCTCGTTGGCAACAAACAACGGATCAAGCCCTAAAATCGCACAGGCTCCGGCCACCGCGTCACTCACCGGCAGACGTTCCTCCTCAAGGCAGATATCGACTCCCGACTGCAAGGCAATCTCCTTGAGGGTCGTTGCAACCCCACCTCGGGTCGGATCACGCAGCACGTGGATTGCGCTGCCGTGCCTCTCCAGCAACTTTGCCACCATGGCATTCAGGGGCGCACTGTCGGTCGCGACATCGGTCTGCAGGTCGAGTCCTTCACGGCTGGCCAGTACGGCCATCCCGTGATCCCCGATTCTGCCATTGATCAGCACTTTGTCCCCCGGTCGCGCGGCACTGCCGACCGGCCGCAGCTCATGATCGAAGACCCCGATCCCCGAAGTATTGATGAAGATCCTGTCGCCCTTACCGCGCGGCACAACCTTGGTGTCACCGGTGACGATCTTGACCTGGGCTTTATCGGCCGCCAGCTTCATCGCCTGCAGGATTTCGCGCAGTTCGTCCAGCCCGAGACCCTCTTCGAGGATCAGGCCGACACTGATCGCCAGCGGCCGTGCGCCACTCATCGCCAGATCGTTGACCGTACCGTTAATCGCCAGATCACCGATATTGCCCCCGGGGAAAACAACCGGATCGACCACGTAGCTGTCGGTGGTAAAGGCAATCTGGTTGCTCACGATTCCGTCAATCACTGCCGCATCATTCTGCTCAGTTTGCTCCACCTGCGAAAGAATCGGAATAATCAGCTCATCGAGCAACTGATGACTTAACTTTCCCCCACTGCCATGACCGAGCAGGATAATATCATTTTTCACTAAACACTCCTTCCATCCACCACCGAGGGGCGCGGATAAGGGTTCAGCTGCAAGGCTTGCAAACGCTGAAAACCGAGGCGTAGCGGAAGCTACGTCGATGCATGAAGATGGCGCATAAGGCCGCAAATGGCCCTTAACAGCTCCCGTACTTGTACTCCGCCGCGCAGGTTCCTTCGCTACTCACCATACAAGCGCCGATCGGATTTTCCGGGGTGCAGGCCTTGCGGAACAAGGGACATTCCCCTGGCGTTACCTTTCCTTTGAGAATTTCTCCGCAAAGGCAACCCTGATGTTCACGCGGTTCCTCAACCTCAACCGGCAGAACACTCAGAGCATCAAACTTCTGATACGCGGCACGCAGCTGCAGACCACTGTCAGGAATCAGCCCGACCCCGCGCCACAGGGCATCACAAGGCTCGAACACCTGCGTCAAAATCGCCTGGGCAGTGCGGTTTCCTTCAGGCTTGACGATGCGGCTGTACTCGCACTCGACCCGGGCTTCACCGGCCACCACCTGACGCACCAGCAACTGGATGCCGCGCAACATGTCGACCGGCTCGAAACCAGTCACCACACAGGGCACGGCATATTTTTCGACCAGCGGCCGATAGGCATCGGAACCGATCACCGCGCTGACATGGGCGGGACAGATATAGCCATCGACTTGAAGTTCTGGATCACTGGTCAAAGCGGCCATCGGCGCCGGCATGGTTTTGTGCGCACAGAGAACAAAATAGTTTTTCAGGCCGCGCTTTTCCGCCTCGAGTAGACTGCCGCCGATAGTCGGCGCGGTGGTTTCAAAACCGACCCCGAGAAAAACCACGGTCTGCTCGGGATATTTCGCCGCCAGACTGACCGCATCAAGCGGCGAGTAGACGATCCGCACATCAGCGCCTCTAGCCTTTTCGAGCTGCAGACTGCTCGTCGAGCCGGGAACCCGAATCATGTCGCCGAAGGTGGCGACAATCGTCTGTGGGCGCCGGGCATAAGCGACCGCCTGATCGACATAAGTGATCGGTGTCACACAGACCGGGCAGCCCGGGCCACTGATCAACCGCACCTGCGACGGCAACAGACTGCGGATACCATGCTGGTAGATTGACATGGTATGGGTGCCACAGACCTCCATCAGGGTCATGCGACCCGCATAGCCCTGAACGTCCTGGTAGATGGCCTCAACCAGCGCCTTGGCCAACGCGGGATCACGATATTCGCTGCTGTACTTCATGGCTCCATGCCGCCGTTATCGAGGACTTCACGGAAAATAGCGAGGGTCTTCTGCGCCTCAACCGGGTCGATTTTTTCGATCGCAAACCCGGCATGGATCAGGACATAATCACCGACCGCCGCCTCTTCAAGCATCATCAGGCTCGCCTCACGGCGCACCCCATCGACCTCACAGATTGCCGTGCCTTCAGTGATTTCAGCAATTTTCATCGGAACAGCCAGACACATTTTTGTACTCCTTGTAGGCGCAAAAGGTGAAGAGGAAAACCCCTGAAAGATAGTTCTACCCCTTAACCCTTTGTTCTTTTTTCTCCAACTTTCTCCCTCAACCAGTCGTACCACCGGTCAAGACCTTCGCCGCTGTAGCAGGAAATCTCGAAAATTCTGATCCCGGGATGAACCCGCTCGGCATACTCGCGGCATTTGGCGACATCGAACCGCACATAGGGCAACAGATCGATTTTGTTGACCAGCATGATCTCACTGGCCCGGAACATCTGCGGATACTTGAGTGGTTTGTCTTCGCCTTCGGTCACCGACAAAAGTGAAACCTTGAAATCTTCACCGAGATCAAAAGAGGCCGGGCAGACCAGATTGCCGACATTTTCTATCATCAGCATCTGCAAAGAATCGAGATCAAAGTGTTCGAGCCCGTGGCCGACCATATGCGCATCAAGGTGACAACCGGCCCCGGTATTGATCTGATGAACCGGCACGCCGGTCGTCGCAATCCGCTCGGCATCGTTGGCGGTCTGCTGATCTCCTTCCAGCACCGCAAAATTAATCTCACTTTTCAGATCAGCCAGAGTTTTCTCCAGCAAGCTGGTCTTGCCGCTACCGGGCGAACTGACCAGGTTGAGGCTGAAGACTCCCTGCTCGGCAAACAGAGCACGATTAGCTGCTGCCAAACGATCATTCTTGGCCAGAATATCCTCTTCAACACTGATCCTCTTGCGAGGGACTTCGCCATGATGATGGTCAGGTTCCGCACAGCCACAGTCAACACACATGATCAATCAATCTCCATTTCCTTGATACGCAGTTCTTCGCCGCAAAACAGATCCCCGGCAGCACTGCCGCAAGCAGGGCAACAGGCCAGCAGATCGGTCAACGGATATTCCACAGCGCAATCACGACAGCGGGCTTTGGCCTCGACTTCTTCGATAATCAGCCGGCTGCCCTCAAGCAGGCTCTCTTTGCTGCAGGCGTCATAACAGAACTGCAGCGCCTCGGGAACCACCCCGGACAGCGAACCGATCTCCAGCGTCACGGAATGAATTTTTTTTGCCTGCTGACCTTCTGCGGTCCGCAGGGCGATCTCAACAATACTCTGGGTAATCCCGAGTTCGTGCAAAACTTTTCCTTTACTCAGGCGGGGTGCCTTCCGCTATAGTTTCCAAGTATGCTGTACGACCACACCGCCGCAACAGAGGCACACACTATAGAGGCAAGCAGAAACAAAAATCAAGCTGATGAGAATCATTTTTCTCCATTAATTCACATATTTAGAGTATTTAACCGTATACGGTTACCACGCAGTGCGGAGCCCGTCTGATGCCAACCGGAAAGATTTATATCTGCGATGCCGACCAGGGGGTACAGAACCTGCTGGAGAAGATGCTCAACGCCCAGGGACACAGGGTCAGCAGTTTCAGCCAGGGCCAATATCTGCTGCAGGCACTGGCTGAGCAGGAAGAGGATTTTCCCGATCTGATTCTGGCCGATATCCGCATGCCGGACATCGACGGCCTTGACCTGTTGCGCCGGATCAAGGCGGGACGCCAGGCGCAGCAGGTGGTGATGATGAGTGCCTTCGGCACCGTCCGCAGTGCGGTTGAAGCAATGAAACAGGGCGCACATGATTTCCTGCTCAAGCCTTTTACCGCCAGTGAACTTTACAATCTGGTTGACAAACTGATCGAGCACAATCAGCTGCTGAATGAGAACCGTTCACTCAGGGCCGAAATACGACGCCGATTCGACCCTGAACAGGTCGTTTATTGCAGCCCGGCGTTCGGCAAGGTGTTCGATCTCGCCCGCAAGGTTGCCCCGAGTGAAGCAAGCATTCTGATCAGCGGCGAAAGCGGGGTCGGCAAAGAGGTCATCGCCTCAACCATCCATTACAGCAGCAATCGGCGTGAAAAAAGATTTTTGACCATCAACTGTGCGGCACTGACCGACAGCCTGCTCGAAAGCCAGCTGTTCGGACATATCAAGGGCGCCTTCACCGGTGCGGTCGCCAGCCATCAGGGACTGATCGAGGAGGCCGATCAGGGGACTCTGTTTCTCGATGAAATCGGCGACATCAGCCCCGGCCTACAGGCGAAATTGCTGCGGGTTCTGCAGGAACGGGAGTTCATTCCGGTCGGAGCGACCAAGGTCCGCCGCGCCAATGTTCGCTTTATTGCCGCGACCAATAAAAATCTTGAAGAAGAGGTCAAGGCCGGCCACTTTCGCAAAGACCTTTTTTACCGCCTTAACGTCGTAACCCTGCTGGTTCCGCCGTTGCGCGAACGGCCCGAAGACATCCCCCCCCTGGCCAATTTTTTTGCCGAACGTTTCGCCGGTCGTGACCAGTTGCGCATCAATCAGGAAGCAATGCAACTGCTGACCGGGTACAGTTGGCCGGGCAATGTCCGCGAACTGGAAAATATCATCGAAATGTCGGTTATTCTGGTCGAAGATGGCGAGATTCACCCCCGGCACCTGCCGACCAAGCTCGCCACCGAGGCTGTTACCCCTATGGCCGCACCGCAAAAAGGGATGAGCCTTGAGGATGTCGAACGACTCTATATCGAACAGGTTTATTGCCAAACCGGATTTCACAAGTTGCGCACGGCACAGATTCTAAAGATTGCCCGGCGCACCCTCGACCGCAAACTCCTTCAGTACAAAATCCGGAAAGACCCATTATCTGACGAGACCAATAGGAACTGAGGGAAAAGTAAAAGGCCGCCCTTTTGAAAGGGCGGCCTTTTACTTTCCGGTTTCTGTATCGCGATCAGAAATCGACCGGGAAGCGCGGCTTGAACAGACTGCGGGTCATTTCAGCCGCACGAATTAATGACATATCGATATTCTTGTACTCGTAACTGTTGACATCGAGACAGAAAAACATCTGACAATCAGCATTCTGCTTACGGCCGTATGGTTCGACCTCTAACACCTCAATCTGCCCCTCTCCAGTTTCAACCTTTATTTGTACCGTCAGATTACGACGACCGGCATTGGATAGAATGGCTTCAACACTCATCACCCCTCCTGCTCTTTAGAGTTAACTTGAACAAAAAAAACCACAAGAATCGCGGGAGGCGGTCTTGCAGTTTTTTCCAAACACCCCCCGGCTAGTTCTTGATTTCTATAGATTTTCTGACTGAAAGTCAAGCCGCCTGCGAAAG
>JAJRWF010000136.1 GCA_024276905.1 Deltaproteobacteria bacterium | reverse complement strand
TTTGCGGTCTATTATCTCATCGACCAGAATAATATTCTGGTATACGCGATCCTCGATTGTCGAAAGAAGCCAGCCTGGGTGAGAAAACGTCTGGGTTAAATCGGCGAGAGGCGGGAACGGGCTGAAGCTGGAACAAGCTGGGCGTCAGGCGTTGGGCGCTTGGCACTGGGGGAGTCAAATGCCTAAAACCCAACGCCCAACGGCCCGATAGTTTTGCGAATTGAGAATTGAATTGACAATTAGCCGGATTGTGATTAGTTTGCTCATATGTTTATTGAAAGAACTGCCGAAAAAACGTTTCTGGAGCTATTGCAACAATACCCGATTGTTGCAGTGACCGGTCCTCGTCAGTCAGGCAAGACAACCCTGGTTCGACATGCCTGTCCTTACAAGCCTTATGTCCTGCTTGAAGACCTTGATACCCGTCAGTTTGCCCAGGAAGATCCGCGTGGATTTTTGAGTCAGTATCCGGACGGGGCTATTTTGGATGAAGTGCAGCGTTGCCCTGACCTGTTCTCTTATCTACAGGGGGTTGTCGATGAAGACAGTCGGCCCGGCTTGTTTGTTCTGACCGGTTCTCAGCAATTTGGTCTTCATTCCGGGATCAGCCAGTCTCTGGCCGGTCGTGCAGCTTTATTATCCTTATTGCCTTTTTCTCTCGCGGCACTGAAACCTGCCGATCAGCTCCCTGAACGCTTGCCAGATCTGTTGTGGAAGGGATTTTACCCGCCTCTCTATGATCGGGATTTTGATCCAAAGCGTTGGTACGGCAATTATGTCCGCACCTATATTGAACGTGATGTTCGCCAGATGATCAATGTGCGTGACCTTTCAACCTTTCAGAAGTTTCTGCGTTTCTGTGCTGGACGCAGTGGCCAGTTGCTCAACTTGTCCAGTCTGGCTGGTGATTGTGGGATCACTCACAATACGGCGCGCGCCTGGATTTCGGTACTGGAGGCCAGCTATATTATTCACCTGTTGCCACCGCACTGTCGTAATTTCAACAAACGCCTGGTAAAAACGCCTAAACTCTATTTTATTGATACCGGGCTTGCATCCTGGCTGCTTGGTATTGGTGAGCCGGACCAGTTGTCTGTGCATCCTCTGTATGGATCCTTGTTTGAATCCTTTGTTGTTGGTGAATTTCTTAAGCTTCGCCTGCATGAGGGTCTTGATTCGAACCTCTTTTTCTGGCGGGATCGTTCCGGGCTTGAGGTTGATCTTCTTGTTGATGAGGGACAGCGTATCCACCCTGTTGAGGTGAAGTCGGGACAGACGGTCGCTGCCGATTTTCTGAAACCAATCAGGCGTTGGCAGCAACTGGCCGGTGAGATCTCAGGACCGGCAAGGTTGGTATACGGTTGTACAGAGCCCCAGCAAAGGTCTGATTGCACGGTTGTGCCCTGGCGGCAGTTGACTTTTATGGGAAAGGTCTGAGGCGGGAAAAGGTGTTGGTTAGGGGCAGGCGCTGGGCGTTTGGCGTTGGGTTTTAGGCCTTTGATTTTCCCAGCGCCCAGTGCCCAACGCCGAGAGCCTGCCCCTAACCAGCGCCTCACGCCTAGCGCCAAGAGCCTGTCCCTAACAGCGCCCTTGTCGTTGCTTCGTTCTTTTGGTAAAAAGTTTGAATATGGTATAGAATACAGTCTAAATTCAGACTAGTGTCCCGTTTGGTTAGTTGTGTCAATTAATTCTGAGTCATTTTGACTGCGGACAAGGCGCGCCGCCGCAGGTCTAGCCTGAGTTAAGCCGAGGAGGAGGAACGCAGACCGCAGCCAAAAGGGCCAGAATTAGAAGGCAGAATTAACCGCACGGGACACTAGGAGGTTTTATGAAACCGTTATCGATAGCAGAGGGTGTCGTCCCCTTGGGTGATTTCAAGAACCACGCTGCACGTTATTTGAAAAATTTGGACAGTCCTATGGTGATCACTCAGAATGGCCGCCCGGCGGGTGTATTGCTCTCTCCTGCTGATTATGACCAGTTAACAGCACGCCAGTTGTTTCTTGAATCGCTCGCTGCGGGTCTGGCTGATGCCGAAGAGGGCCGGTTGTTGAATGGACAGGAGTTGCAGACAGAATTGCAGATGGCTCGTGAGAGACGCGGCAGGTGATAAGAATTCTCTGGACAAGGCACGCGACAAACTGTCTGGTTGAAATAGAGGGCTATATTGCTCTTGATGATCCTGTTGCAGCACAGCGTTGGTCTGAAAAGCTGGTTCAGCGTACTGCTGTTCTTGCTGAACATCCGTATGCGGGGCGAAAATTACCTGAGATACCACAAGATAAACTTCGGGAATTAATTGAAGTAAATTACCGGATCGTCTACCGGATTTTAGGTGAAGCCGTTGAAATATTGACTGTATTTGAACGACACCGGCAGTTTCCTCAGGATGATATTTTATAAAATCGGCAAAGGATAGAAGCGCGAACGATCAGGGGCGGGAAACGCGAACGGTCAATGAGAATGGCAAAATCAAGAGATTTGTTGCTTTGCTTTTCTCAGTGAAACTCAGTGTTCTCAGTGGTAGAAAAAGATCTTAGGGTCAAAAGCTTTGCACCACAGAGATCACTGAGGACCACAGAGAAGATCAAAAGCTGGAAGCGAGAGGCGAGCAAAGGCCAGGCGTTGGACGCGGATTTACGCAGATAACTTCACAGTCAAAACCAAGATGTACTTCAGGGTTTCACCTCAAAAAGTTTTTATCTTTGCCCAATCAGCGTAGATCCAGCATTTTCCGCCTTTTCAGCGTTCAAGGTTTTTAAGGCAAGATCGGCAGGTTGCGCCCTGCCAGGCACCATCATTTCTTTGTACGCCCAAAGAAACGAAGCAAAGAAATGCGCCCGACCTCCTTGCCGCTTCGCGGTACCCGAAACTCGCCGCCGCATGTGAGCGCGCTCGAAAACTCGCCTGCGGCTCGGACATCCTCGCTTGAATTCCTCAAATACTCTGGCGTGTTCCGGCTGCGTCACACGGGAGAGGTAAAGGCGAGGGGCGAGAACTGGCTGGGGCGGGAACTGGCCGGTTTCTATTTTTGCTCGTCACTCGTCACTCGTCACCATTTTCTCTCACCTGTCTTCTTTTTCGCACCCCTTTGAATCATCGTGAAAACTGAATACTTGACCGCAAAGCTCATATTTATGCGCCCTGGTCTTCTTTTGCTTTCGTGGCACGTTCCTTGCCTTGTATGGGGATAAATGACTAATTGGGTTATTAATTCACATTAAAGCTGTAACCAACATAAATAACCGAAGAATAAGACACCATATGACGCAGCCTTAAGTGCTGCAACTGACCTAAAGGGGGCAGTTATGAAAAAAATTCTGTTGAGTCTCTCGATCGTATGCAGTCTGGGTTTAATGGCTTCTGTGGCGCTGGCGGTCGTCAGTAACCAGGATGGAACAGCGCAAGTTGCGAAGGCCAGCAAGGTGCCGCAAGCCCAGATTGATCGGGTCAAAAAACGTGAAGAGATGAAACAGAGACGTGCTGAAATGCTGAAGGTCCGGCAACAGCTGATCCAGACAGACAGCCCGGGTAATGTCGATGGCCGGCAGTCAATTCAATAGAAGGAGGGCGCATATGTACACGCATCTTACGCAAATTTTCCGGACAGTCATAATGACGGTCATCGCTTTGACCTGGACCGTCGGCATGGCTTCGGCCTATCTCAAGCCCGACATGACCCCGATCGGTCCCGGTGATGTCCCCGATTACCTGACCTCGCCCAACTGGGCCTATACACCGCCTGTACGCAAATTTGTTGATACCTTGCCGGGGTTAACCGCGGACGCGGCCAATAACCTCGGTCAGTATCTGCCGGTGGCGGTGGCGGACACCACCAGCTATCCCGGAACCGACTACTACGAGATCGAGCTGGTTCAGTTTCTGGAGCAGATGCACTCCGATCTGCCGCCCACGACTCTGCGCGGTTATCGCCAGGTCAACGACGGAACCAAGTTCATCCCCGATCCGGCCGATCCGGCCAAGCAAATTATTCAGACCATTACCTCGGATAAAACCGCCCATTACCTGGGGCCGGTTATCGTCGCACAAAAAGACCGTCCGGTCCGGATCAAGTTCATCAACAAACTGCCGATCGGGCAGGGTGGTGATCTATTCATCCCGGTCGATGAGTCGGTGATGGGTGCCGGTGATTTCGAGATTGATTATGATCCGGCCACCAAAGAACCATTGACGACGCCGATTATCGGTAAATTCGCCCAGAACCGCGGGCTGCTCCACCTGCACGGCGGTCGCTCGCCCTGGATCTCTGACGGGACCCCGCACCAGTGGATCACCCCGGACGGTGACCCCACGCAATACAAGCAGGGTGTCAGTGTTGTCAACGTCCCCGATATGGAAGATCCTGGTCCGGGCGCCCAGACCTACTACTGGACCAACCAGCAGAGCTCGCGCCTGATGTTCTACCATGACCATGCCTGGGGCATTACCCGCCTCAACGTCTATGTCGGTGAAGCCGCCGGTTATATCATTCAGGATCAGACCGAACTGGATCTGATCACAGCCGGTATCCTGCCGTCCGCGACAGATACTATTCCGCTGGTCATCCAGGAAAAAACCTTCGTCGATCCCAATACCATCAAAGATACCGATCCGACCTGGCGCTGGGGAACCCAGCCCTGGATCGGCACCGGTCCCATGACCCCGGTCAAGGGCGATCTCTGGTGGCCGCACGTTTATATGCCCGCGCAAAACCCCTTCGATCCGTCCGGTATTGCACCCATGGGGCGCTGGGCTTACGGTCCTTATTTCTGGCCGGCGACCAACAACCCTATCGGCCCGGCTCCCAACCCGTATTACAATGCCGCCTGCGATCCACTTAATCCCGGTGATCCACTGACCACTCCCGGCAGTTTCGGCGGTTTCTGCCAGCCGCCCGAAATGCCCGGCACCCCGAACCCCTCCTGGGGCGCCGAAGCCTTCATGGATACGCCGACGGTCAACGGAACCGCTTATCCGGTCCTCAATATCGAACCCAAAACCTATCGGCTGCGGATTCTCAATGCCGCCGATGACCGTTTCTTCAACCTTTCGCTCTTTAAAGCCGATACAACGCGTGATGCCAACGCAGAAAACGCCGCCCAGTGCGCCCCTCTCGGCGGCTGTATGGCCAACACCGAGATCCGGATGGTTGACGCCAGTCCCACCGCGCCCGATCCTTTTTTCAATAAACCGACCAGCTGGCCGGAAGATGGACGTGACGGCGGTGTCCCGGACTGGAACGACTCCGGTCCGAACTGGGTCATGATCGCCGCCGAGTCGGGCTTTCTGCCCAAGCCGGTCGTCATCCCGCCGCATCCGGTTGACTGGAACGTAGATGTCACCACCTTCAACGCCGGGAACGTCAATGCCGGTTCGCTGATCCTTGCTCCGGCCGAACGCGCCGACGTGCTGGTCGATTTCTCGGCCTACGCCAATCAAACCCTGATTCTGTATAATGATGCACCGGCCCCCTGGCCAGCCCTCGATCCGCATTATGACTATTACACCGACAATCCCGATTACCGTGATATCGGTGGCGCAGCAACAACTCTGGCCGGTATCGGGCCGAACACCCGCACCATTATGCAGATCAATGTTGGACCCTCAGTGACATCTCCGGGTGTGACTCTCGATATCCCCACGCTCAACAATGCCTTTGTCCCGGCAGCCGGTGATCCGGGTGTTTTCGGGAACGGCAAAGGGGTTTTCGAGCAGGGTCAGGACCCGCTGATCGTCGGCCAGGGTGATATGAACCCGACCGGTGACCCGGCGCTCTATTCCTCCTTCATTCATGACGGTGTTGATTACAACGTCTTCAACGAGATCTATCACCGTGACGGAAGCACGGGGAATGAGTTCTTCCCCAAAACCTTCCCCAACTGGGGCGTTGCCCAGATCAACGACCGTGAACTGCACTTCACCGGATCCGACGGCTCAACAGTGTTCAATTACGATCCGAACGATACCAGTGTCGAGCCGACCTACGGTTTCAATCTGACCGGCGGGGTCTTCCTGCAGCCCAAAGCGATTCAGGATGAGCAGGGCGAGACCTTTGATGATTACGGTCGGATGCGTGCCGCACTGGGTCTGACCAGCAGTAATCCCGGTGCCGGACAGGTGAACTTTACCGTCCAGACCTATTCCGATCCTTCGACTGAAGTGATCGGTGAAAATGAGACCCAGATCTGGAAGATCACCCACAACGGCGTGGATACCCACCCGATTCACTTCCACCTCTTCGATGTCCAGATTCTCGACCGCGTCGGCTGGGACGGCTTCATGCGCCTGCCCGATCCGACCGAATTCGGCTGGAAAGATACCATCCGGATCAGCCCGCTCGAAGATACCATCGTCGCGGTCCGGCCGGTCACGCCACGCTTGCCTTTCGGCGTGCCTGAAAGTTACCGCCCGCTCAACCCGGCGCGTCCCATCGGGGACACGACCGAACTGTCCTTGATCGATCCGGTCACGGCGGCCGCATGGCCGGCGAGCAGTCCGAACATCAACCGCATGGTCAATAATGACTGGGAATATGTCTGGCATTGCCACATCCTCAGTCACGAAGAAAATGACATGATGCGTTCAATCCAGTTCAAGTTCCAGGAAAGCATGGTGCTGGCTCCGTCAAACCTCACCGCGACCAGTACGATAGCCAACCAGGTTGATCTTTCATGGGTTGATCCGACTCCGGCTGGCGATCCCAACACCATGGCCAACCCGACCAACGAAGTGTTGTTCCAGATTGAACGCTCGGAAAATGGTGGTGCCTTTGCTCCGCTGGCCGTTGTTCTGGCCAACGAAACGACTTACTCCGATACCCTCGTGGATACCAGCCCGGCTGGGCCGGTGTACCGCTATCGTGTCTACGGCGCCAACGCCGCCGAACAGATCGCCAACAAAATGACGCCGGGTTTCATCTCCAATGTTGCCGCCTATCCGCAGCAGCCGGTGACGATTGCTGATCCCTTTAATGGCAGTCATTTCCTGGCCCCGGCCAACCCGGTGCTGACGATCACGACACAGCCCGATATTGCTTCGGTCGAGGTTTTTGACGGTGCGACATCTCTGGGCACCGCGACCGGAACCGCACCGAACTTCAGCTTGACCCTCAACAACCTTGAGCCGGTTTTGTTACCGACTCCGGGTCCCAGAACCTATACGCTGACCGCAGTCGCAACAGAAACCACACCGACGACCGGTCCTTTCACCTCTGATGCGGTGACCCTGGTGGTTGATCCATCACCGCCGATTGCCAACTATACCTTTACCTCTCCAGGTGCCCTCGGCACCGACATCGGGATCTGTGAAACCGTCAATTTCGACGGCACCGACCCCATCTCCGGGCACAGCAACCCCGATTACGACTCAACCACCTATCCGTTAACCTACGAATGGAGTCTGACTGATCCAGCGACCAGTTCACCCTACATCACTTCAACTGTTGCGAATGTGAATCTGTCAACGGCAGTGACGCCGGTGGTGAACCCGATAACCGGGAAAAATGATTATCCGGTCACTCTGACCGTACGAGACAATATTCTTCAGGAAAACGCGTTTGTTCAGAACTTCAACCTCATCAACCACCCGCCGACCGCTGACGGCAACACCAGTGGTACGCCTTACTTTGTTGCAACCGGCAGCCCGATTACTCTGGCAGGTGGCGGCAGTGACGTTGATATAGCCTGTGATCCCGTATTGACCTTCGCCTGGGATCTCGAC
>JAJRWF010000135.1 GCA_024276905.1 Deltaproteobacteria bacterium | reverse complement strand
TTCTGCTGCTGCGTGAAGCAGTCCACTTTCTTCCTCACGGGCAAAACTCTCCCTCCCTGACAGCCATGCGCCACCTGGCGCAGAGAATCGCAGAGCAGGACACGGATTTCGGCTCTTTGCGAATCAAACTGCACAGCCTGCGGAGGCTGTGGATGCCGCCAGGGTCAGGGACTATGCAATAACGGGCCGAAAAGAATTGCAGAGTGATTACCGACAGCTGGCTGCATTGATCGATGAACTCTCCAAACCGCCGCTCGACCCCTATCGTGAAGCACTGCGTCTGCAGCTGACCGACACGCACCTCGAGGAGATGCGCGAACCGACCGAAATTGTGGTTGATGATCATTTTGCGTGGGCCAGCCAGCTCTTGGCCAAGATCCGCAAGAAACTTCCCCGCGCACCCAGCGATGACATTCAGCTGCAGTGGCTTGAGCTGAGCGACAGACTTGAATTTGAACTTTTCCGCACCGCCAACCAACTGCTCGCCAAACTCCCGACAGCCTCACGCCGTCAACAACTGGACTGGATTGCGCTGGGAATCGATGGGCTCTACGGCACGGGAATGCTCTCCAACCGGGAACGGAACAGCCTGAATTCCAGCCTGAAAATCCTCCGAAGCCCTCCCCTCTCACTTGAGAACTACCAGCTGGAGCTCAGTCAACTGGCCCGCCTGAGTCGTTGGGCCGAAAATCGCTTGCGGTATCATTTCGAAAATCCGCTCCTGCGACTGAGCCGACTCGATACACGTTTCAGGACTTTTATCCCGGAACGACTCCGCGGCAGCCCCCTGCTGCCAATTTCACGTATGATCGACAACCTGCAAGCCGACAGTCGCCAGCTGCGCGGAGTCAGTCATCATCTTTTCGGTGCCGAAACATCAGGACTGCAACCGCTTAATCCGGGTCTGGCGCGTGGAAAGCTCGAAATTGTCGCAGATCCACGTCAACATGATTTTTCGGCAGAGGGTATTTACCTGCTGCCGGAAACGGTCGAAAACTTGCCGCCGGTAGCCGGCATCCTCAGCCGCGGTATCGGCAACTCACTCTCGCACATTCAATTGCTGGCCCGGAACCTCGGCATCCCCAACATTTCAATCGACGAAAGCCTGTTGACTGAATTTGCCCGACACCAGGGCGAAACAATCCTGGTTGCCGTCAGTCCGGGTGGAGTGGTCAGAATCAATGTTGAAAACGAAAACCAGCAAAAATCATTCAACCGGAACAGGCAACAGCCCGACTTTCAGATCGAGGCAGATCGACAGAAACTCGATCTGCAACAGACCGCCATCCTCAGGCTGGACCAACTGCGCGCTGGCGATTCAGGGCGAATCGCCGGGCCAAAAGGCGCCAACCTCGGTGAATTGAAACGGCTCTACCCGCAACTGGTTCCCGACGCCCTGGTCATACCCTTTGGCCGGTTTCACCAATTTATCGAGCAGACCCGAGCCCCGGATGGACAGACACTGCTGGCCTGGATGCGCAGTCACTATCAACAACTCGCCGAGAGACCGGATGTCAGTGCACGGAATAAGTTTCTCCGCCGTTTACGCGAACAGATAATCTCCGCCCCGCTGGAGCAGGGATTTCTCGACGAATTGCGCACCAGGCTGCAAACAAACTTCGGCGTAGACGGTAGTTACGGCGTTTTCGTCCGCAGCGACACCAACGTCGAGGATCTGCCCAACTTTACCGGCGCCGGGTTGAACAAAACCGTCCCCCACGTGGTCGGTTTCGTAAATATTGTACGGGCGATCCGCACCGTCTGGGCCTCTCCGTTCAGTGACCGTGCCTTCAGCTGGAGACAGACCCATATGCGCGCTCCCGAGCAGCTCTATGTCTCGGTGGTCCTGATGGCAAGTGTAGCCGCAGAGAAATCGGGGGTGATGGCGACCATCGACCTGTCGACCGGCAGCAACAGATATGTGCAGGTCGCCACCAATGAAGGGGTCGGTGGCGCAGTCAGCGGTCAGCGGGCCGAGGAAGTCCTGATCGACAGTCAAGGCGACAGAGTCCGCCTGCTGACTCAGACCAGTGCCGATCGGAAACACATTCTCCTGCCGCAAGGTGGAATAAAAAAGATTCAGGCAAGCGCCCCGGAACAGCTGTTGAGCACCGCTGAACTCCGGATACTGCGCCAGATGGCCGCAGAGCTGCCGCGCCGCTTTCCCGATCTGCTTAATCCTGACGGCAGCAGCAAACCGGCTGATATCGAGTTCGGTTTTCAGGAGGGCAAATTCATTCTTTTTCAGATTCGCCCGCTGGTGGAGAGCACGCGACTGAAGAATGATCTCTTGTTGCAAGAACTCGATGCCGGACTGGTAACCACATCAACGACAGTCGACCTTGAACAATCACCGGCAGTGAGGCAACCATGAAGCTGGCAACCCTGATCCTGCTGCTGATTTCCGCCACCACCTGCTGGGGCTATCCCCTGGATGCGGCAGAACAGACCGGAATTGCCCGGCTTGAAGGTTACCGGCTGATCCAGCAGGGCAAAATTCCGGGCCGCAAACTGCCGCCGGGGGCACTTCTGGCCAGTCCAGAGATTAAACTGCGGTTGCTGACACAACCGAATCAGGGCCTGCCTGAAGTCGATTCACGCCTGAGTGGAAAAATCATCGCTCTCCTCGGGAAAGACCAGCAGGACTACAGTTTTTCCCTGCTCGACCTGAGTCACCCGCAACAGCCGATCTATGCGGAACATCGAGCGCAGAAAAGTTTCAACCCGGGCAGCCTCGGCAAAATCCTGATCGCAATCGGAATATTTCAGACGCTGGCCGATCGCTATCCGGACGACCTTGCGGCCCGTCGCCAGCTACTGCGCACCCGCCAACTGACGGCCGACCAGTTTATCCGCACGGATGATCACAAGGTGCCCTTCTGGAATGCGGAACAACAACGTCTCAGCTATCGGAAAATCAACGAAGGAGACAGAGCCAATCTCTGGACCTGGCTTGACTGGATGCTCTCGCCCAGTTCCAACGCTGCAGCCGCGATGGTCTTGCGTGAATATCTGCTGATGCTGCAGTTTGGTGAGCGCTACCCGGTCGGTCCCCGGACAGCAGCAGATTTTTTCCGGCAAACGCCGAAAAAAAAACTGACACAATTGCTGATCCGCGGCCTGCATGAGCCGATGCAGCGCAACGGCCTGGATCCACAGCGACTGCGGCAGGGCGGTTTTTTTACCGCCAGAGGAAAAGTTCTGATTCCGGGCGGCACCAGCCGGGCTGACACCCACAGCCTGCTCTCATTGCTGTTAAGAATGGAGCAAGGACAGCTGGTTGATCCATTTTCCAGCCTGGAGCTGAAAAAGTTACTCTACATGAGCGAGAAACGGATCCGCTACGCTTCACATCCGGCACTGAATCGCGCTGCGGTCTATTTCAAGTCGGGTTCGCTCTACAGCTGTCAGCCGGAAAGGGGATTTATCTGCAGGAAATATCAGGGGAACAGGAAAAATCTGCTCAACTCGGTGGCGATTATCGAAGAGGCACAGGGGGATCCGCCCCTGCACTACATAGTGGTAATCAGTTCAAACGTTTTGAAGGTTAATTCAGCGGTGGCCCACCAGACCCTGGCAATGCGGATTCACCGCTTATTACAAGCGGAAAACCGGCAGAGACTCAGGACGAAGGGGTTTTCAGAATAAGGCCGTCAAGCTGAACGATCAGACGTTTCAGCCATTCGCCACCACGGGCATCTGCAGCCAGAGCGACTGCGATGTAGCGGCGGCCATCATGCTCAACAATCGCACTGTCGGCGTGGTATTGTCGCCAGGAACCAGATTTGCGGTAGACCTTGGCGGTCGGCTGACAGCTCTGCAGCCCTTTGACAAACTTATGGTTGATTGCGGACTGGCCGAGGATCTCTTTCATCGCTCGACTCTTTTCCGCTGACACCAGTTGGCCGGTTTCGAGCAGGTAGTAAAAACGTGCCACCTCAAAAGCCGTGGCACCGTGAGACAGCTGGTTGAGCGGATCGCGCTTCCAAGCTCCGGCCTTACCGTAATCCTTGCCGACCCAGAGGCCGCCATTATGCTCGGGATCGTAGAGCCGGTAACGCGGTGACTGCAGCAACTTTGCAAGAAACGGTTTTCCGACCCGATTGAGCATTGCGGTGGCAGCCCGATTGGAGGAATGACGGATCATCCGGGTCAACTGATCGTAGGTCGCCTGGTCCAGCTCCATCTCGCCGTTGTTGATCCGCTCAAAGGCGCCGAGCAGGATGGCAATTTTGGGCAGACTGGCTGCGTACATCATCTGATCGCCGTTCACCAACGCCATCTGCGGAGCAAAGGGATCGGTAATATCGACCAGGGCAATGCTCAGTTTTTTATTCGCCACCGCTTTATCGAGCTGCAGATCACGCAGACTGGACTCCAGCCCCTGCTGCAAACGCGGGCTTCGGCAGCTTTCAAGCGCTGGTGGACTCTGCAGAGCGGATAAGGGGGAGGAACAGAGCAGGAGGAGCAAACAGATAAAACTTTTTAATTTTGCCATAGCGACGGATTATACCTAACAACCGGGAGAAAAAGCAAATGCCCCCAAAAAACGTGCTGAGAGACCAGTGTGACAGCCGTTATCCGGTTCGCCGGATATTAGGGGTTCGTGCCGGTTTTCTGTTTATCAACTTCCTGCTTATCGTCATGGCGCTCTACAATCTTAAACCTGCCAGTCGCTCTCTGTTTATCGAATATCTGGGGGCCGACCAACTTCCTTACGTCTGGATCGGCACAGCCCTGACCATGGCCGTCTTTATCGGCGGCTATCACCGTCTCGTCGAGCGCTACAGTCGGGTCAAGGTCGTCCTCGCAACCTGTCTGTCGCTCAGTCTTCTGCTGGTCGCCTTTCGTCTCCTGCTGAACACTCCAGGTCCGGCGGTCGCCACCGCCTTCTACATCTTCGTCGATATCCTCGGCGTGTTGATGGTTGAACAATTCTGGAGTTTGACCAACTCAATCTACAGCACCAGTGAAGGGAAAAGCTGGTACGGCTTTATCGGCACCGGTGGGTTGGCAGGCGGTGTCCTCGGTGGCGGTACTGCAGCGCTGATTCTGAATTTGACTCCATTGCAAACCACGGATCTGCTATTGGTGGCAGCCGGAATTATTATGCTGCTGTTCGCGCTCACCTGGCTGATGAGCCGGATCGGTCTTTACTGCGAAGTGGAACATCACGGCCAGCAGCCCCACTACAAGGGGGCTGGCAGGCCCTTAAACGCAGCCGTTTTCTGATGATGATCGCAAGCATACTCTTGCTGGCACAACTGGCGTCACCAGTGATTGAATTCCAGTTTCTCAAAACCATCGAAGTCAGCTACCCGCTGCTCGACAACCGTACCGCCTTTTTGTCTCTATTTTTCAGCGTAATGGGTGGTGTGTCGATTGTCATCAACCTGCTGTTGACCCCGCTTATTCATCGCTACCTTGGTGTTATCGCCGGTCTGCTGGCACAACCGTTGATGATCATTCTCTGCACTCTGGGCTTTATGTTTCAACCTGGTTTGCTGCTGATTGCGGCCACAAAAATAAGTGACCGTGGACTCTCCTACTCGATCAACCGGGCCTCCCGAGAGCTGCTCTATGTACCGATCGATTCGCTGTTGATCTACCAGGCCAAAGCCTGGATCGACATGTTCGGCTACCGGTTGTTCAAAATCTTTGGCTCGATCCTGATCCTGTTTTCTACCCGCTGGCTCCCCTCCTCATTAAGTCTGCCACAGCTCAGTTGGCTGATTGTCGGGATCTGCCTGCTCTGGATCCTGGCACTGAAACTGTTGCGAACCGAATATCGGAAAATTGATCAGAACCATTAACATTCTGTTCTCACCCCCCTGCGATTTTCAGACGCCTTGCGGTCGATATCACTGACGACAACAGCCGAAAAGACGAAAAAGTCAGATATAGCCCAATCAAAAAAAAATTTGATCCAAACCATGTTTTATTAGTATTTTCGGAGGGGACACTGTATTATTCGCATTTGCGCTGATTTTCTTGACGGGAGGGCTCACAAAAAGGGGTCCAGACGCAAAGAGAATACGCCGCTGCCGGGCCACTTGGCCCCTGAGCGGTTTTCTGCGTTTTGATTATCAGCAATTGACCTGCACGTCGTTTCTTTATCACCATTCATTCAAGGAGGAGAAACAATGAAAAGATCACTGCAATGCCTTGTTTTCATCAGTCTGACACTGCTACTGACCCTGCCTGCGCTGGCGGCAAACACGATCAAGATCGGCTTCAACATCCCGATGACCGGTGACATCCCCAAGGTCGGGGAATCTTCAAAGTTTTCCGCCGAAATGCTCAAAGCCGACATCAATGGTGCCGGAGGCCTCGAGGTCGGCGGCAAGAAATACATGCTCGAGTTCATCTACGAGGATAACGAAGCCAAAGCCGAGTCGGCGGTCACCACCGCTCTCAAACTGATTGAAAGAGATCAGGTTCTGGCAATGATCGGTCCCAATTCCAGCAAGCAGGCGGTTCCGGCCGGTCAGGTTGCTGACGACAACCGGACCGTCATGGTGACCCCCTGGTCGACAAACCCGGACACCACCTATGATCGCCCCTGGGTCTTCCGAGCCGCCTTCCTCGACCCCTTCCAGGGACCGGTTGCGGTCAATTTTGCCGTCAAACAGTTCAACGCCAAAACGGCAGCGGTGCTGTATGACCTGTCGAACGATTACTCTAAGGGTCTGGCCGAGATTTTACGTGATGAGTTCGAGAAAAAGATGGGCAAAGGCACCGTCCTCGCCTTTGAAAGTCACGGCACCAAAGATCAGGACTTCAGTGCCCAGTTGACCAAAATCATCGCGACCAAGCCCGACTTTATCTTCCTGCCCGACAATTACAATCAGGTGGCCCTGATCGTAAAGCAGGCGCACCAACAGGGGTATAAAGGGCAGTTTATGGGATCTGACGCCTGGGGTTCTTCCGAACTGATGACCCTCTGCGGCGACGACTGTAAAGGCCTGTTCTTCTCGACCCACTATGCCGCTGCCGGTGCCACCGGTGCGACCAAAACCTTTATTGATCGCTACACCAGGAAATATGGCTACGTACCAGATGATGTTGCGGCCCTGACCTGGGATGCCACCCGGATTGTCTTGCAGGCGATCCAGGACACCGGCGGCCTGAGCGGCAAGCTGAAAAAAGACCGCAAGGCGGTTCTGAAGGCGATGTCAAAGATCCCCAGCTTTGCAGGGATCACCGGCGACATGAAATTTGATGAGCAGGGTGACCCGGTCAAGTGTGCCGTGGTGGTCCGCATCAGCGATACCGGTGATTTCGAATTTACCGAGTCGGTCTGCCCTGAATAAATACACCTGAGGTTTCAGGATTCAGGCGTCAGGGATCAGATAAATCCTGGTTCCTGGCGCCTGTTCTTTGCCATTTCGGAAGTCTGTGGCCTGAGACCCAAAACCTTATCGGACGTTTCATGATTGAAAGTATTGTCCAGAATCTGATCAACGCCCTGCAGTGGGGCAGCTTCTATGCCCTGATAGCCCTTGGCTACACCCTGGTCTACGGGGTTCTGACCCTGATCAATTTCGCCCATGGCGATATTTTCATGGTTGGCGCCTACATTGCGTTCTTTACCGCAACCCTGGCCTTGACGACTCTTGGCCTGACCGGCTGGGCTGCGCTGGCGCTGACCATCCCGATCACGATGATTCTGACGGCCATGGTCGGCGTGACTCTGGAACGGATTGCCTACAGACCATTGCGCCGCAAGGGAGCGAACCGACTCTACGTGGTGATCACCGCCCTGATGTGCGGCCTGATCCTCGAACATGCCAATCTGGCAATTCTGGGCGCCAGCCGCAAGGCATTTCCGACCCTGATCGAGCTGGAAATTTATCATATCGGTGGCGTCACCATCACCAATCTGAACATTGCGGTGATTCTCGTCACCTGCCTGGTCTTTGCTGTCCTGCACTACATCGTCACCAAAACCCGGGTCGGAATGGCGATGCGTGCGATCTCCTACGACAAGTTCGCTGTGCCCTTGATGGGAATTCCCCTCGATAACATTATCGTGATCACCTTTATTCTCGGTTCCGGCTTCGCCGGACTGGCGGGCCTGATGTTTGCCATGTCCTATCCCGTTCTTGAACCCTACATGGGCGCCCTGATCGGCTGGAAGGCATTTATCGCCGCGGTCGTCGGTGGAATCGGTGATATTCGCGGCGCCTTTTTAGGCGGCTTCCTGCTCGGCACAGTCGAGATCATGGTGGTTGCTTTTTTCCCATCGACCCTGCGCGACCTGATTGCCTTTACTGTTCTGCTGGCGATACTGACCTGGAAACCAACCGGCCTGTTCGGTATTGCCAAAACCACCAAAATCTAAAGGTTGCCGACCGATGCTGCAACGTTACTCTGTTCACCTGATTCTCTTGACCCTCGGCGGCCTGATCACCTACATGGCCTACGAAGAGCTGCTTGGACTTTATACCCTCTCGGTTATGATGTTCATGGGGGTCAATATCATCCTCTCCTCCAGCCTCAATCTGGTCAACGGCTACATGGGAGAATTCTCCTGTGGTCATGCCGGATTTATGTGCGTCGGGGCCTATGTTTCATCGCTGCTCGGGGTCTGGTTGTTCGCCAAAGACAAGGTATTCGGCGCTCCGCTGCTTGACCCGGAATATGCCATCTACGCCTTCCCCTTGCTGATCCTGATCGGCGGGGTGGCTGCTGCCCTGGCCGGACTGCTGGTCGCAGTCCCCTCATACAAAACTCGTGGCGACTACCTGGCGATCATCACCATCGCTGCCAACTACATCATCATCAGCACCATCGAAAACATCGGGGTGATCGGCGGCTCACGGGGCTTCATGGGCATGAAACGCGTGATCAGTTCGATGGAGGATATTGCCGAACTACCCTGGATGCCGATCTGGGTTTTTATCTTCACCGTTGCCTGTGTCTGGGTGCTGCGGCGCTATGTCTCTTCAACCTTCGGCAAGGGGGTTTCGGCGATCTGCCAGGATGAGGTTGCCGCCGAAATCATGAGTGTCAACACCAACAAGATCAAGACCATCACCTTCATGCTTTCTTCGGGCCTGGCCGGAATCGGCGGTGGACTCTTCGCCTACATTATCGGCTATGTCAATCCGGGCTCCTTCACCATCCTCAAGTCAACTGAAGTTCTGGTGATGGTCTACCTGGGCGGCATGGGTTCGCTTTCGGGCTCGGTGATGTCGGCGATGCTCTTTACCGTGTTACTCGAGGTGATGCGCCCGCTCGGCATTCTCAAATGGGTGGTCATCCCCCTGATGCTGGTCATTATGATGCAGTTCCGCCCCGAAGGGATCATGGGCCGACGTGAACTGGGCGATATTTTCCCCCGCTTGAAACGTTTCTACAGGTTCAAATGATATGGCGATGACACAAACAGACAGTGACAAGGCCCCGGTCCTTGAGATCCGCAACCTGACCCAGAGGTTCGGCGGGCTGACCGCCGTTTCCGACTTTAACGTCAGTCTGCGCAAGAACGATCTCTCCGGATTAATCGGACCGAATGGTGCGGGCAAGACCACTATTTTCAATCTGGTCAGCGGCTTTTACCAACCGAGTGAGGGCGAGATCCTCGTTGCCGGTTGCCCGACTGCCGGGCTTAAGCCGCACAAGGTCACGGCTCTGGGCGTGGCACGCACCTTCCAGAATATCCGGCTGTGGAATGACATGACGGTGCTCGATAATATCCGGGTCGCCCAGCATTATCGACTGGGATACGGTTTTTTTCACAGTGTCGCGCGCAGTAAGCATTACATGCAACGTGAAACTGAAATCGCCCGGGAAGCGGCGGAACTTCTCGAAGTTTTCGACCTGCAGCGCTATGCCGACGAACTGCCCGGCAACCTGCCCTACGGCACCCAGCGTAAACTGGAGATCGCCCGCGCCCTGTCGGTCCATCCACAATTACTGTTGCTTGATGAACCGGCCGCCGGGTTGAATTCGTCCGACATTCAGGAACTGATCAGACTGGTGCGCTGGATTCACAATAAGTTTGATGTCTGCATCTGGATGATCGAACACCATATGGATGTCATGATGGAACTCTGCACCCAGATCAAGGTGATCGACTTCGGCCAGACCATCGCTGAAGGAACCCCGGACAAGGTGCGTAATGATCCGGCGGTCATGACCGCTTATCTCGGAGATGATGTGATCTGATGATACTGTCAGTTGAAAATCTGGAAGTGAAATACGGTAATATTCAGGCGTTGCACGGCATCAGCTTTCATGTCAACGAAGGTGAAATCGTCACCCTGATCGGGGCCAACGGTGCGGGAAAAACCACCAGCCTGCACAGCATTACCAGGCTGCCTCCGCCGGAAGCACCACGTGTTATTGCCGGTGACATAAAATTCAGAGGAAATTCGATTCTCAAAACCAGGCCTGAACTGGTGGTCCAGGATCTGAAACTTGCCCTGGTTCCCGAAGGGCGTCATATTTTCGGCAATCTGACCGTGATGGAGAATCTGCAGCTGGCGACCTATGCTCGTGCCAAAGGCACAGATTTCACCTCGGAGTATGAACGAATCTTTGAACTATTCCCACGCTTACACGAACGACGCAAACAGCGCAGTGAGTCTCTTTCTGGTGGCGAACAACAGATGCTGGCAGTCGGCCGTGCCCTGCTGACCGG
>JAJRWF010000134.1 GCA_024276905.1 Deltaproteobacteria bacterium | reverse complement strand
TTTCTTCTAGAGGCCGCGCCTTCAAAGCTTTCTAAAATCGATCCGCTTTGAAGGCGCGGCCACACAGCGTGGCCGTTGTGTCAACGCATTTTTTACAACTTCGACAAATTTTCAAAGATCACGAAACTCTAAACTTCAGTATTCAGTTTAGATTCATCACAAAAATAGCCTAAAACCAGGCATTCTCATTTTTGACAGGTAGGGCGGCGCCTTATTTCATAAAGAAATACAATTTCGACTGTCCTGTTTTTTCAGTAATCGACCTTCCCTCTCAAGGCTTTGGTCTTCCCATGTTTGGTCTTGCTGTCCATGCGGCGAGTGCGGGCCCCTTTGCCCGGCTTGGTCGGGCGACGTTTTTTGGGGACTTTCTTCACTTTTTCGATTATCTCTTCCAGGCGCATAATGGCATCGGCGCGGTTTTTCTCAAAACTGCGGTAACGTTGGGCCTTGATTACCACCAGTCCCTCAGCGGTAATACGGCGATCATTCAGCTTGAGCAGCCGTTCCTTTACTTCGTCACTGAGGGATGAAGCCGCTATATCAAAGAAGAGCGCCACCGCACTGGCGACCTTGTTGACATTCTGACCACCGGCCCCCTGGGCGCGAATGGCACTGAGACGAATTTCATTTTCGGGAATCATAGACTCTCTCCAGAGACATCTAACCTGCGCAAACTATACCCGATCTCCCTGATCACGTCTTGTCCCGTAAGAATATTCTGACAGGCCTGACCCGACATTGCCCCTGATAACCTCCTGATAACAGGGAAGACAGGGAAGACATCTGCCCCTATTGGGCCCGATGTCGAATGAAATCCCCCCTTTTTTCAGTTAGCATCGAATCAACGGCAACGACTGACGCCGCAACCGAAGAGAAGGAGGATATTATGCGCAACACTCTGATTCTGGTCGTTTTGATTTCACTTGGTCTGGCAGTACCGGCATTTGCTGACAGCCGCCGGGCTGAACACCATGACCACTCGGACTACAGGCGTATTGAGTGGAATGAATCCGGTTACGCTCGTCATGATCGCGGCAAAAAATATGGTCACTTTCAAAAAAGAATGAAAAAATTACGTAAAGAACTGCGTCATGAACGACGTGAGAATCGGCGTCTTGAGCGACGGGTTCAGCGAATCGCTGATCGTCGGGCGGACCGTCGAGCCTATCGTCACCGGGATCGTCATGCACCAGTCGTGATTGCTGCGCGGCGCCCATACCGGCCTGTCTATTTTCCGAGTATTGTGGTGCGATTTCCGCTTTACTGGTAAAATAAGAATCTAAGTTGTTGTTGTCTTTTGGGTCGCCTCATCCGAGGCGGCCCATTTCTGTTTGTTGTGGAAAATTAATTCGCGCTCTCTGCCGAAAAGTGGGGAAGATCCGCTATACTTAAAAGAAACCAATGGAGAACTTCCACCGCGGGAGGTGACCATGGCACAGCCACGCAAGCGTAAAGATGACGGTTCCCTGGCGTTTCACCTGCAGTCGGTACAGAAAGGGACGCGCAGATTCGAGAATGTTTTTCAGTCGGTCACCCGGATGATTCTGGCCGACGAAATCGAAAAGGTGGTGGTCAACGGCCGCACGACCTACGATTTCAAGCTTTTTCGTCAGGGAAGCAAACATGCTATCGGCATGTATGACGAGCTGAACAGCTTTGTCAGTTTCGTCAAGGATGCGGCCGAGGGCGGCAGCTCCAAGGAGATGGCTTTCGTCCTGGTTGGTGAACCGGGCAACGGCAAAACCTTCTTTGTTGAATACCTCTGCTCCTGCTACCGCAAATACCTGCAGCAGGAGGGCAATCGCAAATACAGTTTCCGCTTTACCGGGCTGGAAAAACTTGGCAGCTACGGCAAGATCGACAAGGTCGAGTCGCAGACCTATGAAGATCCGGTGATTCTGGCGATGAATCTGGGCGAGACCCAGGAGCAGAGTCGCCAGTTGCTGGTTGACGAGTTCGGCTTCAAGTCCAAGGATCTTGATAAACTCTGGCAGGATTATCGCCCGCTGGGTGCCTGCAGTAGCTACATCCTGAGTGATCTGTACGCTTATTATGACGGTAACCTGAAAGAGATTCTCAAAGCGATCAAAATTTCTCCGGTCCCGCTTTCCGAGACTCTCGGCACGGTGACCGGCAAGTACGCCGCCAAGGACAAAATCACCTCCAGTGCCGTCGATCTGCTTGGCGAAGAATCGATCCAGCGTCTGCTCCACATCAGTGACACCAACAATCCCTATCGCTTCGATCTGCGACGGGGTGCCCTGGCCCGGGTTGCGGGTGGCGGCATTCATTTTTCGGACGAAATATATAAGAACAAAAAGGACCTGGTACAGGTCTACCTCGGCGTGATCCAGAACCGCATGATCGAGATCGACGGTTACAAGTGGCCGATCGATACCCTGATTATCGCCACCAGCAACAATTCCGAATTCAACCGTTTTCTTTCTGAAAAAGAAGAGGCGCCGATCATCGACCGCTGCCGGGTCTGCTATGTCTCACACAACACCAACTACCGGCTGCAGGCCCAGCTGACAGATTACGCCATCGGCAGCGATGCCAAAACCACCCTCAATCGTGAGCTGCTGCACCAGGACCCCAATCTCAACTACGCGACCTCGGTTGCGTCGGTATTGACCCGTCTGCCGCGCTCGGAAAAATTGACGCCGGTCGAAACCATGAAACTGGCCGCCGGTGAGGTTGCTGGTGAGAAGAGCATCAAAACCCTGGCCGAGGTGATTGATACTCTCAACCAGGAACCGGATATTACCAAACGTTTCGGTCAGAAAGGGCTGGGGCAGCGTAACCTGGGACGGGCCATTCAGCTGATGGTCGAAAGCAGTGAGACCAATGAGGGGCAGTGCATGTTTGCCTTTGATATCTTCGGCACCCTTGAACGGGTGGTGCTCGATTATGTTACCGACGCCAATGACCGGGCCAAGTACCAGGAGGATATCAAGCTGGCGCGCAGTCTCTACCGTGAACGGGTAATGACCGAGATGTTCAACGCCTACATGGATGAACCGAAGGCGATCCGCAAGGATGTGATGAACTACGTCAACATGATTATCGGCATTGATGCCGAAAATCTCGGCCCCGACAAGATGTGGAAATATCGTGATCCGCAGACCGGTGAACTGCAGGCGCTGAAGGTCGATCAGCGCTTTATCAAGAGTGTCGAAGAACGCCTCGGGCTCAAGACCGACGAGCAGCGTGAAACCTTCCGCACTTCGGTACGCAAGATTTACGGTCAGAAAATCTCGGTTGATCCGGACTATGACTTCATGGACAACCTCGAACTGGTCAAGGCGGTCACCGATGTGCGGCTCAAGAGCGATATTGCCGGGGCCGGTTCCCTTGTCGGCGCGCTGGCCAACCGGACCAACGAGGAAAACCAGAAGCTCTACGACCGCATGATCGAAACCATGCTCGGCCAACTCGGTTACTGCCGCACCTGTGCGCAGAAGACCATCGAGTATTTCTGCACTCAGGAGGACGAAGGCTGACCCGAAACCCGGGAGATACGATGAATCGCAAGCAACTCTACCAGCGTCTGAAGGCTTCCGGCCTGACGAAGCGGCAGCAAAGAATTATCACTGCCGAGATGGATGATTGCGGCGATCATTCTGTCCTTTCTCCTTTGTCTCACCCGCCCTCGCTGGCCGATCTTTATGGTCCGGACGACCTCAGTTGCCTGCAGGATCTGCGGGTCAATTCCTCCACCTTCAATGTGCGTACTCTCGACCAGTTGCTCGAACGTGACCGTTTGCGTGAGCGAGATGGTTTCCCGCGCAAGATTCGTATCGGGCGGATGGTACGGCCGGGACGTAATGCCGAAGGCAAGGTGGTGGTGGTCCCGACCACGGTCGAAGAAAAATTTATCCACGATACCCGCTTCAACCAGCAACAGCAGGGAGAAGGCAGCGGTGGTGGCAGCGGCCAAGGTGAAGAGGGTGAGGTGATTGGGGAACAGCCGGTGCGTCCCGAAGGTGAAGGCGAAGGGACCGGTGCCGGAAAGGGCAAGGGCGCCGATCATGAGATGGAATCAAACGCTTATGACCTTGGCCGTATTCTGACCGAGAAGTTTCAGTTGCCGAACCTGAAGGAGAAGGGCAAAAAACGTTCACTGACCAGATACACCTATGATCTGACCGACAGAAACCGTGGTTTTGGTCAGGTGCTTGATAAAAAAGCCACTTTGCGTCAGGTGCTACAGACCAATATCGGGCTGGGCAACCTCAGTCAGGCCGGTGAGATCGATACCACCAAGCTGTTGATCGCGCCCCGCGACATGGTCTACCGGATTCTCTCGCGGGAAAAGGACTATGAATCCCAGGCGCTGGTCTTTTTCGTCCGTGACTACTCCGGCTCAATGGCCGGGAAGGCCACCGAACTGGTCGTGACCCAGCATGTGCTGATCTACAGCTGGCTGCTTTACCAGTATGCCGGTCAGGTCGAGACCCGGTTTATCCTTCACGATACCGAGGCCAAAGAGGTCGAGGATTTTCATACCTATTACAATTCACGGGTTGCCGGCGGCACTCAGGTGGCAGCGGCCTACCGCATGGTCAACGAACTGGTACAGCAGGATGCCCTCGACCGTGATTACAATATCTACATTTTTCATGGCACCGACGGTGACGACTGGGATCGCGAAGGCCGCGAAACGATCCCGGAACTGAAGCGGATGCTCAGTTATGCCTCAAGAATCGGCATTACCATCGCCGAGCATTCGTACGGTAATACAGGAAATACCGAGGTTCAGAGCTACCTGAAAAAATCGGGACTACTTGAACAGGCGCAGGATCTGTTGCGCCTCGATAACATGTCTGAAGATGAAGACGAAGATCGACTGATCGAAGGAATCAGACGGTTGATATCGGAATAAGGCAGGAAGCGAGAGGTGAGAACAGACTGAAACCATTAGTAGAAAGGGAGTAGGAGTGAGGAGTTTTTCGTCGAATTGAGGAAGCTGAGCGAAGGCGCCTGAGGCGTAGCAAGGCTACGTCGACAAGCCTGAGTGAAGGCTGACGCAGAGTCGTCGGAAAAGAACCACTCCCTGCATTATGGAACTGATTGATCAAAAGACCAAAGCGATCATGGAAGGCTGTAAGGAGCGTGCCCGGTCAGCCGGTCTGCGCTTCGGGGATGAGACCCTCGAATACCTGGTGACCAACCGCGATATGCTTGAGCTGGCGCCCAAGATGATGATCCCGACGCTTTACGACTACTGGGTACATGATGTCGAGGTTCTGCGTGAAAAGGGCAAGTACGAGCTTTATCCCGGCAATCCCTATGAGACCGTGATCAACACCCGTCCGGCGATCTCCTTCTACAATGATAACAATCCCGACTGGCTGAACGTGATGATCTTTTATCACGTGTTGGCTCATATCGATTTCTTTCAGAATAATCTCTATTTTCGCCATACTTGGGATTACGACCTGACCGGACAGGCTCTGGCTGACAAGCGCTTGATCGCCAGGCTACGCAGTGAGCATGGACGCTGGGTTGATTATGTGATCGAGTTCGCCCGCGGTATCGACAACCTGGTTGATTTCCACGGAGAACTGTCACATCTGCATCGTAGTGACAAGGACTGCAGTGCCCGGCTCAATTTCTTTTTCGATGTCTTTCTGCAGCAGCAGCGGCCGGTGACGACCAGCGAGTATATGAAACAGGTCGAAGCCTACAATCAGGCCTGTAGTGAGCCTGGAGAAATGGGCGAGCAGAGCTTTTTTGCCGGGGTGGTGCGTAAATATCCGGAATTCGAAGCAGCCTTTGATCGTCATGAAAGCGAAAAGAGTCAGAAGAGTCCCGATCTGCTGCAATTTCTGATCGATCATTCGCCCATGCTCAACAGTGAAGAAAACCGCTGGATGAAATCGGTGCTGCAGATCGTACGGACGACCTCAATCTACTTCCAGCCGCAGATCCGGACCAAGATCATGAACGAGGGCTGGGCCAGCTACTGGCATGAAACTCTTTTTCTGCAGGATGACCGCATCCAGGGCCATGAAATTCCCTTTGCACGGGTCAATGCCGGGGTAACGGCAATGCCGCGCGTGGGCTTGAATCCCTATGCCCTGGGAATGCGGCTGTTCTACTTTATCGAAGAGGCGGCCGACCGCGGTTGTTACAGTTTCGATTACCGGCGCTTGAACAACATGGAACAGAAGCGCCATTTCGATCAAAAGACCGGCAAAGGCAGCGAATATATCTTTGAGGTGCGTGAAAACTACAGTGATTTTACCTTCCTGAATAACTTTGTCGATCAAGATTTCATCGATCACAACCAACTGTTTGTCGCCGGTAAGCGGCTCGATGAAGAACGGATGGTCTGGCAGTATTATGTTAAAAGCCGTCATGCCGACGATTATCGACAGATGTTGTTCGACAGTCTCTATCATCCGCCGCGGATCCTTCTTGACCATGAGAAATCACGTGAAGGGGACCTTTGCCTCAACCATATTATCGAAGGCAAGCCGCTGGTTGCTGAATATATTGCCAACACCATGCTCGGCATCGAATTTTTGTGGGGCGGACCGGTCTGCCTGGAGACCAGTGAGGCAGAAATCAAGAGCGGCGGGGAAGAGGCAGAAACACCCGCTGCCGTCAACTGGAAACGGGTGCGCTACCGGATGAAGGAGCGCACGCTGGAACGGACCCTCCTCTGACCGGGATTGGACTAAAGGCATTATGAACAATATCGACAACGCATTGAGTCATTTTGATCGGCAGCATGGCAGCCTTGATCGCAGCGGCCCGATCAGTTTTGACGCTTATCTCCAGCGGGTCGTCAATGACCCTGAAAAGGGGATTCGCAACATCTTCCAGGTTTTTCATGACATGGTGGAATACCTGGTAGCCCCGGGCGTGGATGAATATGCCAGCGATCCGGAATCGATCAATTATATTGATCATGACACCAGCCGTCTTTTTGTCGAAGGGTCCGATTCACCTTTTTTTGCCGACCGCCTCTTTTCCAATCGCCTGGTGCAACTGGCGGAGAACTTTCGCCATGGCTCGCTGCAGAATAAAATCTACATCTTTATCGGCCCCCATGGTTGCGGCAAGAGCACTTTTCTGGACAATCTGCTGGCCAAGCTTGAGCAATATGCCAATTCCGAAGAGGGTTGTACCTACGAAGCCTTGTGGCGGCTTGATCGTAAGGTTCTGGCCAGTTTCAGTGAGCAGGAAAGCGGGCAGTTTCTCAATCGGCTGGCCGGGTTGCTGGACGAATACGAGTTCAAACAGACCGACCTGATCGAGGCCCAGCAACGGATGCAGGGGGTTGATGATTACATCGAGATCCCCTGCCCCAGTCACGACAGCCCGCTGCTGATGATCCCCAAGGAGTATCGGCGCGAATTTATCGACAATCTGTTCAAGAATGACCAGGCCAAATGGAAACTGTTTACCGAAAAACAGTATGACTGGCTGTTCAGCGAGACCCCTTGTACGATCTGTAATTCACTCTATCAGGCGTTGCTCGAACGGCTTAAATCGCCTGCGCGGGTGCTGCAGATGCTCTTTGCCCGCCCCTACCGTTTCAATCGGCGTCTTGGCGAGGGAATCAGTGTCTATAACCCCGGAGACCGGATCATCAAGCAGAATGTGCTCGATAACAGCATGTTGCAGAACCGGATCAATTCCCTGCTGCGCGACAGCAACCGGGTGCGTTACCTCTTCTCGAATTTTGCCAAGACCAACAATGGTGTCTATGCCCTGATGGATATCAAGGGCCACAATGTCGAGCGGATGCTCGAACTGCACAACATCATCAGTGAAGGGGTACACAAGGTTGAATATATCGAGGAAAATGTCGATTCGCTCTTTTTGGCGTTGATGAATCCGGAAGATCGGGCCCGGCTTGACGAAGTGCCGTCACTGATCGACCGGGTCGAGCTGATCAATATCCCCTATGTGCTTGATTTGCGTACCGAAGTCGAGATCTACCGTAATACCTTCGGCCGTCATATCGAGGAGAGTTTTCTGCCGCGGGTGTTGCACAACTTTGCCCGGATTATCATCTCGACCCGCCTGACCAGAGATTCTGCGGCGATGAAGGAATGGATCGGTGACCCGGCAAGGTACGATCGTTATTGCGACACCAATCTGCAACTGCTGAAGATGGAGATCTATACCGGTAATATTCCCGAATGGCTCAATGAGGATGATCGCAAGAAACTGACCGCCAAACGACGGCGGCGGATCATTGCCGAGTCGGAAAATGAAGGGGTCGAGGGGTTTTCCGGCCGTGATTCGATCAAGATTTTCCGGGAGCTCTACAGCAGCCTGGCTCGTGAAGGGACCCTGATCAACATGAAGAGTCTCTGCCGTTTCTTCGAAAGTAGTCAGGAGTGGCAGGAGATGATTCCGGAGGGTTTTATCGAGTCGCTGCGCAGTATGTACAACTACACCATTCTGCAGGAGGTCAAGGAGGCCCTCTACTACTACAACGAAGAGCAGATCGAAAAGGAGATCAAGAATTACCTGTTTGCAATCAATTTTGAACCCGGCAGCCGGGTGACCTGTCCTTATACCGGCGATCAGTTGCTGGTCGGTGATGAACTCTTTGAAGCGATCGAGCGCTGTCTGGTCAGCAGCGGCTCAGATGCGGAAAAACGTCTGCAGTTTCGCAAAGAAACCCAGAAACAGTATGCATCACAGGCTCTGACTCAGGAGCTGATCCTTGCCGGTCGACAGCTTGAAGAGACCGAACTTTACAACAAGCTGCATGAGCGCTACGTCCATTATCTGAAAGAGAAGGTCCTTGACCCGATTCTCAAAAATGAGAATTTTCGGCGTGCGATCAAGGACTTTGAAGGGGAAAACTTTCGTACTTACGACAAGAAGGTTCGTGATGATGTGACCTTTTTGATCACCAATCTTTGTGAGCATTTCCAGTACACTCGTCAAGGTGCGCGTGAGGTTGCGCTCTACCTGATCGACAACAAAATCTCCGAAAGTTTTTCAGCCTGAAAACACCGTTGCTGCGAACCCACCCCTAGTCGCTACCAACAGCAGTATAAGGGAAAAGCAAAATTACGTGGGCATCTCTCCAGTACCCTTCCCTGCCCGATGACTAAAGCCTTCTCGATCATTACCAGCCGAAAGTAATCCCTGCACGGGTGGCGGTTCCGTTATTGTCGAAGGTGGAAGACACCGCCAGGTTCAGCAGGACGTTATTGTTCACATAGTGAAAAAAGCCCGCCGCCAGAGCATTCGAGCCGCTGTAGTTGCCCGTGCCGATGGAGATCTGACTGTTGCCTCCAGCGCGGGCATTGGGGACCAGGGCCGAAAATGCAGCCGACAAGGCGCCGACATCATCGAGACGGCTATCGAGACCGTCGATGCGGTCATCGAGAGCGTCGATACGATTATCAAGACGTCCGATATCGCTGTTGGAGGATGACGCAAACTGCTGCATCTGCTGTACGGTCACGGCATCGTTGGCATTCACCCCATCGGCGACGTTGGTGATACGGCGCTGGTTGCTGCCTGACCCGACTGAGACAGTGTTCGCTTCCGTCGCCTCCGAATTCTGTCCCAGGGCCACACTGCTGCTGGCACCGGCTGCCACCTGGGCGTTCTGTCCCAGCGCGGTACCACCGACTTCATTGACCACCGAATCTGCACCGATGGCCACACTGTTCTGGGTGGCAATTGTGGTGTTGGCACCGATGGCGGTGCTGCCGTCGGCGCTGACGCTGGCCCTGTAGCCGATGGCGGTATCATAGGATCGTGCCGAAGCGTTGCTGCCGAGCGCGGTGGAGCCGGTACCGGTGGCACTGGCAGCAACCGGAGTCGAGCCGGAAGTCCAGCTGATACCCTGTTCCCTGTTCTGAAGGGCAGTAATATCGGAAGAGTTGGCGTTGATGCCGGTCTGAAGAGCGGTATCAGCCGTCTGTCGCGCCGCTGTTTCGGAATTGATAGCACCGGCATTACCTGCAATCCCGGTCGCATTGGTGGAGATAGCACCGGCATTGCCCGCAATATTGGTGGCGTTGGTACTGATGTTTCCCTCGGCGGTGGTCATGCGCCCTGTCAGGGCACTGGTGTCGGTGCTGACCGCGTTCAGTTGCCCAACCGTGGCAGCATCACTGGTGGCAACCCCATCAGCCAGATTGACGATGCGGCGCTGAGTTGTTGAGTTACCGACCGAGACGGTGTTCGCTTCTGTTGCCTGCGAACCCTGGCCGAGGGCGACAGCACCGGTCGCACCGGCTGTCACTCGTGCACTCTCGCCTAAGGCGGTGGCACCGGTTTCGTAGGCCCCGGCAGAGCGACCGAGGGCGGTCGTATCGTTAACAGTCGCTTCGCCAAACTCAAATATAGCGTTATTGTTACTGTCTCGCCAACCGGCGCCAGCATTTTCGCCGATGGCGGTACTACCCATCCCCCCCGCAAGAGAATTAGAGCCATATGCCGTACTGGCAGCACCCTTGGCAGAACTTTTATAGCCGGTGGCAGTGCTGTCAGTACCGCTGGCGGTACTGAGTCTTCCCGTGGCGGTACTCGAATCTCCAGTGGCTTGACTGCCAGCTCCGGTGGCGGTCGTATCATCGGCAGTGGCCCTACTGTAAGCTCCGGTGGCGGAACTGGAAAGACCGGTGGCTGCACTGTTGTACCCGGTGGCAGTGCTTAATTCTCCGATGGCGTCACTGTAAACGCCAGTAGCGGTGCTTTTAGTCCCGGTGGCGGCACTTAGATTCCCGATGGCGGTGCTGAAATCCCCCGTGGCGACAGAGAGCGAACCTAATGCCGTATTTGACAGGCTAAGTCCACCAGCACCATCATTGGCATTATCGGTAGGATCGAAAGGCTGGTCGTATTGCAAACCCCAGGCGGTTGAACCGACACCGAGGATGAGCAGTACCAGACTGGTGGACATAAACAGCCCCACTCGATTGCCGATTTTCGCACCCTTTCCAAGCTGAACCCTGCCTTTTCTGTCCATCTGATTGCCTCCTGTCAGCTATTTCATGCATCAAAGCAACGGTCGCCTACGGCCAGTCGTAAGTGGTAGCTGTTGTTGCCACAAAATGGGCCACTTTAAACTAGGGTCCTGACAATTTCCTTACCGCAAGGGCTAAAAAGGAGGGCAACAGAATAAAATGGTAAAAATAAATCGCCAGGAGTCTGTCGGGGAGGTGATCAGGCGGGATCGGCTGTGATGCAGCTGAGCAGTTCGGTGATTTCGTCAGCAGGGTAGCCTTCGCTTTGGAGTTGGGCGGTGAATCGTTGCAGCACCTTACGGGCCTGCAGGGTAGAACTTTTCCCCTGTAGCTGGTAGAGCAAACCATAGAGGAGGTCGTTGACCGGATCGTTGGTCAGGGCTTTCTCCACCAGCTGAACTGCAACGGGGAGACGCTCGGTGCTGACCAGCAGGGCTGACCAGGCCTGGGCCAGTGTGGTAAGGGCGCGGGAAAGCTCTTGTCGAAATACGCGAATCCGGTCCTCACCGGGGACACCCGGCGCGAACTCGCCTTGCCAGAGCGCATCGGCCGTGGTGAAGGCATTGCTGGCCTGCCAATTCTCCTGCAGGCGCAGATGTCTGAGGCCACGACTGGCAGCGGCCAGAAAGTCCCGGGCGTCGACTCGGCAATGAGCGAGCCAGAGCATGCCCTTTTCCCTTTTCAGGTAGCGATGAGCGGAATGGCCCGGCAGAAAAGAGGCCAGGGTTTTGCGCAGCCGCGAAATCAGGGTATCAAATTTGACCCTGGCGGTATCGGGTGAGCTGTCCGGCCAGAAATGGAGCTGAATGGTTTCCTGGGGAAGTTTGAACCCGGGGGATGCCAGCAACAGGCATAAAAGTTCGCGCTGAGTCGGGGTCAGATCTTCGGCCTGGATCAGGACGCTGCCCTGATGCAGGATCTCGAAACTCCCCAGAGTACGGATTTCGAGCAGGGGAATGGCGGCGCCGTTATCGAGCAGAGCCATGTCGAGACGCAGGGCGGCGAGGTCCCGTGCGTAAGCGGGTTCGATCTGTTGCGCCACGGCGAAAGACAGGGTTTTCTCCATATCTACCGGAGCCCAGGCCCAGAAATGTCGATAGGCATTGCGGCGCATCAGCCCCAGCCCGGTGGCGATATCCTCTTTGGCCCGCGTATCAGCACCGCTCTTCAGATAGACCGTTGCACGATGCAGCAGGCCGCAGGCTTCGAGGTACTCGGTCGGAATCTGCCGGGCAATTTCGATCCCTTCTCCCAGCAGCTGAAGGGCCTGTTCGTGACGTCCGCAATGGGCGAAGGTCAGGCCGACCACCAGTTTGTTCAGGCTGATAAAAAACGGCCCTCCAGACAGCTCCCGTTGTTGTTGTGATTCCTCGGCTGTGCGCAGGGCCTGATTCTGCTGTTGCTGCAGAGCCAGAACCAGCCCCGTTTGCTGCAGGACCAGGCTGTGCAGGTGGGGGCTTAGAGGGGGATGTTGAGCCAACGCCCGGGCAGAGAGTTCGAGAGCTTGCTCGAATTCTCCTCGATTGATGGCGATATCCATCTCCCAGACAGAACAGAAGGGACCGGCGATCGACTGGGAAACCAGACTGTTGCCGATAGCATCAATCAGTTGATTTTTCTGCTCGAAGTAGTTGGCGAAATCGCCATCATTGAACAGAAAATTGAACAGCATCATGCGGATGGCCAGACTGTTAAACGTTCCGACCTCAGGGTGCTGAACATAGGGCGCAGCCTGTTCCAGATACCTCAGGGAAAGCGCGGTACGGCCAGCGAAAATCTGAATATAGCCCATCATCATCAACAGGGCAGCTTCGAAATTGACCAATCCCTCCTTGCGGGCCAGATTCAAGGCCAGAGAGGCAAATCTGGTGGACTGATCGGCGTCGGCGCGAAGGATACAGTGGCCCATGGCCAGACTGCGAGCGACCAGGATCGTCATTGCCGTGTCGAGGTCTTCTGCGATCCGAAAAAAGAGCTGTTCCGCGCGTTCAAGCCGCTCTTCGTTCTGGCGGTAGTGGCCGGTGGTGGTGATGTGGATGGAGATGGTGTGGGCCAGGCAGAGCAGCTCGCCGAGTTCATCATGCCTTGCTGAAAAGACCTGCAGCGCCTGGTCGAGCAGCGGCAGCGCCTGCACCGGCGCACAATCCAGCTGGGCCAGAGCCAGAAAAAAGCAGGACCAGCCCAGCCGCCGCCGAGATGTCTCGGGAATCGGCTGCAGGATCGCAGCCAGGGTGGCGGTCTGATTAGCCGCCAGAAAGTCCATACCGCTCTCTTTCAGGAGTTCTTCAACCGCCGCATAATCCTCCGCCTGCAGCAGGTAACGCAGCGCCTGTGCCGGGTGCTGCTGCTGGCGGTAGTAGTCTCCGGCCTGCCTGTAGATCGAGTGGATCGCCTCCGGGCTCAGCTCTGCTAGCGCCTTCTCGCGCAGAAACTGCTGGAAGAGATGATGCAAGCCGAACAGGGCATTATCCGGATCAAGATGGCGGATAAAAATGTTGCGCCGGGCCAGCTCACAAAGCGCGCTGCCGATTGAAGTTATCTCGGTGAGCTCTACCGCCAGCGCCACCGGAACCACTTCGAGGAGGGAGAGGAGTAGCAGCGGCCGGTGCAATCGCGGCTCTAAGAGGGAAAGAATCTCTTCGCGAAAATACTGGTGAAGATCCAGCCGCTCAGCCGCCCATCTATTGTCCATCAGGGGCCGGAAAGAGCGGCCGGGCTGCCGTTCCATCCCTAGCCCCAGGTGAAGGATGCCCATGACCCAGCCGTCGGTGGTGCGGACGATTTTGCGACTGGTATCCCGACAGAGATCAAGATTGAGAACCTGATGGAAAAAATCGCTGATTTCCTCCTCGTTGAGTGCCAAATCACGATTATCGAGGCGCAGTAGCTTGCGCTCGCGGCAGTTGACTTGCCAGCTGTCGAGCGGTAGCGGCTCCCGGGAACAGAGGATGAAGTGTAGCTTCGGCGGGGCTGTCTCCAGCAGGCAGTTTATCAGCGCAAGGCTTGCTTCATGTGAAACCAGATAATGCAGGTCATCAAAGACCAGATACAGATCATCCTTCAGGCATGAATCAAGGTCGTTCAGCAGCAGTTTGATCCGTTTCTGCTGATCGAACAGGACGAAATCACTCTCCCCCAGAATCCGGGCGGTGGTGACGGAAGGAAAATCGGGCAGGCGGGTATTGAAGCAGGCGAGAAGAGCCTGAAGAAAGAAAGCGGGGTCGGTGTCTTCGGGACCGACCTGATACCAGAGCGAGGGCACGCTGATGTGATCGAGAAATTGTTGGCTAAGGGTCGTTTTGCCCTGGCCAGCCTGGGCTTCAATGATAAGGGTCGGGGGCGGAGCACCTTCTGACGACAACAGCTGCTCAACGATCCGCTGCCGGTAAAGCAACTGGGAGCCATCAACCCGCGGAGGGTAGAATTTATCGGCCTGGATTTGCGCCCGGAATTCTGCAGATTGAAACATATCACTGTCCCGCTCATCAGGAGGGTTTTCGCGGTTACAAAACATCGTAAGTCGGTGAGAATAACAGTTTTTTAAAAGAGCTGTCATTTTTTCGATTTGAATTCGTCCCAGCAGTATGGGAGCGTACATGTAATTATCATTTCGCCCGGAAATCCAACCACAGCAGATCCCCTCTATTCGGTACATAAGCCCTGTCCCAGAACTCCTTGCCTGCAGGTTCCCCCAAGGGCAACGTCAGACTGTGGTTTCTCTGAGGTCACACCATTCTGCCTCTGGCCGTTGGCGTGGAGGTCGAAGGGTGTCAGACGGTTGTTGCTGACCTCTGTCTCCAAGACTTTTAAATTTACATAAAAAAGGGCAAAGGCTATGATCTAGCACTGTGGTGGGGGGTTCCTGCCATGCTGTGTGGTTTCTCTTTCAGTTGAAAATGGGCAGATGCGGATTCTTCTGATAAATCCCCCAAATTCCGGTCGTAGTATTCCCGAGGAACGCTATGGCATCAGTTCTCTCAAGCAGATTTTTCGTGGGGAACCTCTGGGTCTGGAAACGCTGGCTGGAAATCTTGGTCAGCACAGGGTGCAAATCCTGGATCTCAAAATTGAGCCCGAAGGGGTGACGACAAAGCTCGAAAGTTTCAACCCTGATCTGGTCGGCTTCACCGCCATGACCTGTGAGGCCAATGCTGTTGTGCGTCTGGCGGCAGAAGTAAAGGATTGCTGTTCGGCTAGAGTTGTTGTCGGTGGAGTTCATGCCTCTTGCGACCCCGAGTTTTTCAATCGGCCACACTTCGATTGGGTTGTTGTCGGGCTGGGTAAGCAGAGTTTGCGCGAACTGGTCGATGCGCTTGAAGGCGATCGGCCGACCGGGAATATTCCGGGGATTGCGATGGTCTGTCCCGGTCAACCCCTAGTCTGGCAGCCGCGTTCTTTCAGCAGTGCCGATCTGGTTGCAGAACAGCCGCCGCGTTACGACCTGGTGGCGCACTATCGTCCTCATTACCTTCTGCAAACCCTTGGCCTGCAGATGGGACTGGTCGCCAGCGCAGCCGGTTGCCCCTACGACTGTTCTTTTTGCTCCATCGGACCCTTGACCAAAGGACAGTACCTCTCGGCTGCCATCGACACGGTTATCCGTGATATTCAGTGCCTCGACCAGATCCCGGTGATCCGCCTCGTCGATGCCAATACCTTCGGCAATCCGCAGCATGCGCGGCGGCTGGCGGAGGCAATAGGGGAAAGCGGGCTGCGCAAACAATTTCTGGCCGACGTGCGTGCCGACACTGTGGTCAGGCAGCCGGAGTTGATGCGCCGCTGGCAGGAGGTGGGACTGCGCGCGGTGATTATCGGCTTTGAAGAGATCGACGACGGAGCTCTCGGCGCGATGAACAAAGATTGCAGTGCGACCCTTAATCGCGAAGCGATCGCGATCTTGCACAATCTGGGCTTGACGATTGTGGGCGACTTTATTGTTTCCCCTGATTATGATGAAGCACAATTTGATCGTCTGGCGGATTTTGTGCGGCAAGAACAGATTGAATTACCGATGTTTACGGTGATGACACCCTTGCCTGGGACCCGTCTGTATCAGGAGCTGAAAACAAAAATCTGTATCCACAATCTGGATTACTATACTCTGACAAATTCCGTGCTGCCGACGCGCCTTGAAGAAGAGCTTTTTTACCAGCGTTATGCGGCATTGCTTCAAGAAGGACACCGTAAGGCAAGAGTTTAAAATATGAGTGTATATATCAACGATCTGGCGGTGTTTCTGCCCAATGCACCGGTTTCCAATGACCGCATGGAGCAGATTCTGGGGATGATTGACCAACTCCCTTCGCGAACCCGGCGGATTATCTTGCGCAATAACAAGATTTCCCACCGGCACTATGCGATCGACCCGGATACCGGATGCGCCACCCACAGTAATGCCCAGTTAACGGCCGCGGCAATTCGCAAGCTAAAGCCCCGGGCCGATTTCAACTGTTGTGATATCGAGTGCCTCAGTTGCGGGACCTCAAGCCCGGATCAGTTGATGCCCGGACATGCGGTAATGGTACATGGTGAACTGGATGCCTCACCCTGCGAAGTCAACAGTGCGGCGGGGATCTGTAACGCGGGAATGAGTGCTCTCAAGTATGCCTACATGTCGGTCGCCCTGGGGTTGACTACCAATGCGGTGGCAAGCGGCTCGGAAATCGCGTCCTCATTTATGCGCGGCAGTTTCTGTGGTGGGGTTTCGGCAGAAAAAGCGCTTGAGCTTCAGGAACAGCCGGTTCTCTCTTTTGAAGCGGACTTTCTGCGCTGGATGCTGTCTGACGGAGCGGGGGCCGCCTACCTGAGCAACCAGCCTTCCGCTGGGGGGAATTCATTACGCATTGACTGGATCGACTTGCTGTCTTATGCCAACGAGATGGCGCCCTGTATGTATGCCGGGGCTGAAAAACAGGCTGATGGTTCGCTGCGTGGCTGGCGTGCCGAGACTTCGCTGCAGGCGGCGGTTGAAAACGACAGTTTTCTGGTCAAACAGGATGTCAAACTGCTCAATCGTGAGATTATTACCGTTGCTGTGGAGCGCACTCTGGCGCAACTGGTTAAAAAGTACCAGCTTCAAGCTGAGGGGATTGATTGGTTTTTACCCCACTATTCGTCAGATTTTTTCAGGCCTCAGCTGCAAGAACGAATGGAAAAGATCGGCTTTGCTATTCCCGACCAGCGTTGGTTCACGAACCTGGCACACAAGGGGAATACCGGTTCGGCATCGATCTATATTATCCTCGAAGAGCTGTTTCGCTCAGGAAAGCTTGAAAAGGGCCAGAAGCTGCTCTGCTTTATTCCGGAAAGTGGCCGGTTTTCGATGTGCTACATGATGTTGACAGTCATTTAGGCGCTCAATGCGAACAATTCTTTTGTCTTTCGGAGGTTTCAGATGAAAAAAACTCTTGGAGCAAGATTCTTCTGGTTATTCCTGTTGGTCGGGTTTTTCCTTTGTTCAGGTGTTTCGACGACCTTTGCAAAGAGTGAGGCGGTTTATACCAAGTATAATATTCACGCTCAGGAAAAAGGGCGTTCGGCCAAGGCCAGCTATGCGAACTATACCAACCCCGGCGTCGGGCACCTGATTATTCCGCGGGGCTCAAAAATTGAAATCCTGAAGAAAAATCGCAAGCGGTTTGTTTTCAAGGATGAACAAACCCAGAAAAAAGTCACTTTTGAGTTTCATGCCGGTCGGATGGGGATGAAAATCAATGACTACATCGCGTTGATTACTTCCCCAACCCCGGTTTCAAATGACGATTTTTCAAAGCTTGATCTCAAAGGCATCAAAAAAGGTAAAGCTTTGAAAGGAATGACTCGTGAGGGAGTGATGGCTGCTCTTGGTTATCCGGCGGCTCATCGCACCCCCTCAATCGACGCCTCACGCTGGATCTACTGGACAAATCGTTTCCGTACAATTGCGGTTGAATTTGATGATAAGGGTCTGGTGAAGGAAACCGTAGACTAGCACCAGGTTCACAGCAGAAGGCAGAGTTAATGCAAAAATCAAAAATTGCCCTGGTAACCGGGGCAAGCAAGGGAATCGGGGCAGCTATTGCCCGCCAACTGGCGGCAGATGGTTTTGACATCTGGCTGAATTATCGCAGTGATCTTACGGCAGCGCAGAAGGTTGCGCAGGATATCGAGCAATTCGGAGTCGCGTGTACCCTGCTGCCTTTTGATGTCGCCAACCCTGAATCCGTCAAGGCCCAGCTGGAACCGTTGCTGGAACAACAGACTCCTTTTGCCCTGGTCAATAACGCCGGGTTTGCCCGAGACGGCATCATGGCGATGATGAGTCAGGGAGACTGGGAAAATGTTCTTTCGGTTCATCTGAACGGTTTTTTCAATGTCACCCGGCTGGTGGTTGCGCGGATGTTGAAGAAGCGCCAGGGGCGAATCATCAATATTGTCTCTACCTCCGGGGAGTCGGGTGTGGCCGGCCAGGTGAACTACTCGGCGGCCAAGGCCGGGCTGATCGGTGCGACCCGTTCTCTGGCAGCAGAAGTCGGGCGCCGAAAAATTCTGGTCAATGCTGTTTCGCCGGGTTTTATCACCACCGAGATGACCGATGACCTGCCACAGGAGCAGATCCTGCCGATGATTCCCCTGGGCCGTTTTGGCGCGCCGGAAGAGGTTTCGGGGATTGTCGGGTTTCTCTGCTCGGAGCGGGCAAGCTATATTACTGGCCAGGTTTTTGCCGTTAACGGCGGTGTTCATATTTAATCAGCGGGGGCTATTTTTTGCATCGAGTTGCTATCACCGGAATCGGTATTGTTTCCTGTCTGGGAAATAACCTGCAGACAGTCGGGGAGGCGTTGCGTGCCGGGCGTTCAGGCATTGTGGCTGAACCCAGGCGGACGGAGCTTGGCTTCCGTAGTCCGTTGACCGGGCAGATTAATAATTTCGATCATTCCCTGTTGTCACGCAAGCAACGCAAAAGCATGCCCGAGTTTGCCGTCTGGGCCTATGCCTCGGCCCGTGATGCCCTGGCTCTGGCCGGACTTGGCGCCGAGGATCTCCAGAACGAGATGACCGGCCTGATCTACGGTTGTGATTCCAGTTGTATTGCTGCTGTCGAACAGGTTGATGCCTTGCGCGAAAAAGGTGAAACTAAAGCAATCGGCAGTGGTCAGATTTTTCGTTCGATGACCTCGACCGTGACCATGAATCTCAATACCCTGCTCAGAACCAGAGGGGCCTGCTGGTCACTCAGTTCAGCCTGCTCCAGTGGCGGTCATGCCGTCGGCCAGGCGGCAGATCTGATTCGACTTGGGCGCCAGGAGCGGGTTATCTGTGGCGGGGCCCAGGAAATCAACTGGCAGTCGATGAGCAGTTTTGATGGTCTGGGCGCTTTTTCTACCCGGAGCGAAAATCCGCATGTTGCCAGCCGTCCTTTCGATGTCGGGCGCGACGGTCTGGTCCCCAGTGGGGGAGCGGCCACGGTTGTTCTGGAGCGCTATGATCTGGCCCAGCAGCGCGGCGCGACTATTCTGGGCGAACTGCTCGGCTACGGTTTTTCTTCCGATGGTGGCCAGCTTTCAGTCCCGAGTGAAGACGGGATCAGTCGGGCGATGCTGATGGCGTTGGAGCAGAGTGGACTGGCAA
>JAJRWF010000133.1 GCA_024276905.1 Deltaproteobacteria bacterium | reverse complement strand
TCTTCGATTGCGGGTTGTGTCAGGCGTGGATTCCGATTCTTTTCGAGCAGACAGCTCTTACTTGTCAGCAGGGTCCCGGCACCGTCCGATTCAAGACTTCCTCCTTCGAGGATAAAATCAAGCTGCTTCAGTGGGGTTTTGCCGAAGGCTCCTGCTGCGTGTAGATCCTCGGTGAGGCGGTTGTCGAGTTCTGCATTGAATTTATTGCCCCAGCCATTAAAGGTAAAGTCGAGAAGCAGCGGTTTCTGGTCGTTCAGAACAGTCAGTGGACCGAAATCTCGTGCCCAGGTGTCGTTGCAGGGGAGTTCAAAAAAACGCACCTGCTGAAGATCTACGCCTGCGTCAGCGAGTTGCCTGGCAACGGAGTTCTTTTCCGGAACGATAAGCAGGACCGGTTCAAGGGGGCTGATTTCAAGGATGATTCTGCAAAAGGTTTGTTCCGTAATGCTAAGTTGCTCCGCCCAGTCAGTCTGTACATGTGGCCAGGACATGAGAATTGCGTCCTGCTCTTCCCACTCCGCGGGGAAATGTCGTTTTGCTGGTTCTGTCATCTCAAACCCATCAGCCAAGGGTATGTTCAAGCAGAATTTTGCACCCGATTGCCAGAAGGATGAGGCCACCACCGCATTCAACCTTCGGTCCCCAGTTAGTCGAGATTCTGCGGCCCAGATACATTCCTGTCAGAGTCAGGAGAGAGCAGACAATTCCGATAACCAGAGCCGGAACGAAGATCGGACTGCCGAGCATTGCCAGGGTCAAACCGACAGCCAGGGCGTCAATGCTGGTCGCAACAGACAAGATTACCAGGGACCAACCGCGTGTCGGGTCATTTTTTGCCTGATCATCATCCGCGCCGTGAAGGGCACCGTAACACATGCGCACACCGAGTGCTGCCAGCAGGAAAAACGCGATCCAGTGATCATAGGCTTCAATCGTTGTGCGCAGACCACGTCCGACCGCCCAGCCGATCAGCGGCATAAGGGCTTGGAAAAGGCCAAAATGAAATCCGAAGCGAAACAGGTGTCGTGCGGTCAGTTGCGGCAAAATCAGGCCGGCACCAAGGGCGACTGCAAAGGCGTCCATGGCCAGAGCGAGCGCAATTCCGAACAGGGTCAGAAGGTCCATCAATTATCCAGCGAAAGAGGGCCGCTCCCTGAAGGAAGCGGCCCGAATGCAGTGCATGAATTCAGTCGGATGTTAGTCGCAAACATGGGCTTTTTCAATAATCACCGGCTCGTTGGGAACGTCCTGATGGGGTCCCTGATTGCCGGTTGCAACCTTTGCAATGGCATCCACGACATCCATCCCCGCAGTTACCTTACCAAAAACCGCGTATCCGTAAGCATTTGGCGATTGTCCTCTGTGGTCGAGAAAATCATTGTCGACCAGGTTGATGAAGAATTGACAGGTCGCGCTGTCAACAACCTGGGTGCGAGCCATGGTTAACGTGCCACGCAGATTTTTCAATCCATTTGACGCTTCGTTCTTAATCGGTTCCCTGGTTGATTTCTGCTTCATGTCGGCAGTAAACCCGCCGCCTTGAATCATAAACCCCGGGATCACGCGGTGGTAGATAGTGCCATCAAAGAAGCCGTCATTCACGTAGGCGAGAAAATTCTCGCTGCTGATCGGGGCATTTTCCATATCGAGCTCGATTGTGAGTTCGCCCATGCTGGTCTGCATGACGACAGAGGTCTTCTGACTCATCTCAAAGTCTCCTGTTTGTGGTTTAACGTAAACGCTGTTTGCGTAAATACCGCTGACAATGCAGTCTTCGGTGCTGGATTTCAGGCAAAAGATGAACGATTCAAGGCTGGCTGTCAATAGCTGCGTAGGTCAGGGACGGGAGAGAAGGTTTTCGAGGTTGTTGACCAGGACCATCATGTCGGAAAGAGGTTTGAACATGACATTGTCCGGTTGCATGCCAAGGCGGGTCAATTCTTCTGAGAGGTGATATCCGACTGAGCCGGTGTGAATCAAAAAGCGCAGGTTGGGTTGCAGACGGTGAGCGAGTGGTATCATTGTATCGCCGCTCATTCCCGGAAGCCGCAGATCCGCAACGACAATATCCTGTGGTTGTTCGTTGAGCATCTCAAGCGCCTCTTCGGCACTCGCGGCGGAGGTGACCTGAAACTCGAAGTCTTCCAGGAATTCGGTCAGGCTTTCGCGAATTGATGCTTCGTCATCGATGACCAGCACTCGCCGTTGCAACGTACACCCCCTGAACACTCAACATTAAAGAATTACTATACGACAAGTATATCATATTGGTCTGACCAAACAAAAACATTTTTTCCAGCCACAGGTTCGAGTTGTGAGAATGCAAGACAAAGAGTCAGGATTGTTCTGCCGACAGAAGGAGTGGAAGGCAGATCGTAAATTTGGTCCCTTCTCCCGGGGTTGACGAAACTTTCATACTGCCATGGTGTTTCTCCGTGATGATAAAGTAGCACACCGAAAGTCCTAATCCCATTCCTTTACCGACTTTCTTGGTGGTGAAGAAGGGCTCGAAAACCCGCTTTTCTACGTCTGCAGGCATCCCCGGGCCGTTGTCAGAAATTTCAATGCAGATCATCCCCTGCTGCTGACTGGAGCGGATCTGGAATTGGTGCCGGCGGTTTTTATCATGTTCGATCATCGCCTGAGCGCCGTTTTTAAATATATTAAGCAGAACCTGCTGAATCTGGGCCGGATCACAATGAACCTTGGGCAGATTGTCATCGAAATGGCAGTTGATTTCGATATTACGAAAATCAAACTCCCGGTGCAGATTGTAATCGCTGCGGGCCAGTTCGAGAGATTTTTCAATCAGTTCCGGGATGTTCTGCGGAGAGAAGTCTTTCTGGCTTTTGCGACTGAAATCAAGGATGTTTTCCACGATCCGGGCTGCTCTCTGGCCCGAATCTCTGATAGCATCAAGCATCTGCAGAATATTTCGTTGTTGCAGATACTGTTGCAGTTGCAACAGGTCCACGCCTGTTTCCTTGGCGCTTTGCAGATTCTTTGTCTGTGTGGCATCCAGTCTCCAGCGGATCAGTTGGCAGTTCTGCAGAATCCCTGCCAGCGGGTTGTTGATTTCGTGTGCCATCCCGGCAGCCAACCCTCCCACCGTGAGCATCTTCTCTGATTGCAGGATAATATCCTCGGCTTGTTTACGCTCTGTAACATCGAAGATCACACCGTCGATATGACTGATTTTGCCTTTGGAATCGTAGACCGGGCAGCCTTTTTCATAAAAGGTGCGAAATTCACCGTTGGCGTGTTTAAAGCGGTACTCCTGGGTAAATGGTGTGCGGCCGGAAATGGCGCCCTTGATGGTTGTGCTGAAATCCTGGCGATCATCAGGATGGATTTTCTCTTCAAAGGGACTGCTGTCGGTGCTTACTTTGAAATTTTCCTCTTCAAACCCGGTCATTGTTCGATGTTCCTGGTTCATAAACTGCAACCTGCTGTTGTCTGCGATGTGCAGACGGTAGGCGATGGCCGGCAGGTTTTCTGCCAGTGTTCGGTAGGCTTCTTCACTTTCTTTCACCGCGACTTCCCGTTCGGAGATACGGCTTGCCATATGTTGAAAATCATCGGCCAGAACCGCGATTTCGGCATAACCCGGGGTGAGTTGTTGCAGGTCGTAGTCGCCATCGGCCAGAGCTCTGGCCTGGCGGGCGAAACGGCTGAGGGGCGCGGAAATCCTTTTGGATGTTAACAGTGCGACCAGCAGGACCACCAGAAAAGTGATGAGAAAAGCCCCGATAAAAAAGAGGCTGGTGCGTCGAACCGGTTCATAGGCGGTTGCACTGCTCTGGGCAACCAGAATGAACCAGTTGGGGCCGTCAATTCGTGCAACACTGCCGAGAAACGTTTCGCCCCGGTACTCGTAGGTTTCGGTGGTTGCCCCTTTATAGGCCGCAGTACGGATCAGGGGCAGATTCCACAGATTAGACGGGCAAAGATCGTGGTTCTGGCGTGAACAGGCGATAATTTCACCATGGCGATCGACAATTGTTGACTCTACCAGTCTTCCCTGCCGCAGCTCTTTTAGAAAACGGTTTATCAGCGCAATGTTGATATTGCCGACAATAATGTCATCATCAACCGGAATGGCCAGGGCCAGAGAGGTTTTCCCGGTAATGATTGATAAAAAGGTGTCCGACCAGACCGGTTGCTGTTGCTGACGGGCTGCCATAATGAAGCTGAGGTGGCCTAAACTTAACCGCTCGAATTCGGCGCGTAGGTTGCGGTTTTTCTGTGGCAGCCCGACATCAGTGACAACGCCCTGTCGGTCAATGATAAAAATTGATTCGAGCAGTTGTGAACTTTCTGCCATTGCGTCGAGGATTTCCTGAAAAGAATGGCCCAGAGAGCCCTGGTGAGACAGGTAGAGGTTACGCAGGTTGATCAGGCTGGTTTCCGGTGCCCGCAGAAAGAGTTCAACCTGACCGCTGATGGTGCTGACCAGGAGTTGATTTTTACTGCTGACATCTTCAGCAGCCCGTTCGGTCATGAAATAGAGAACCACTACCGCCAGAAGAGTTAACGGAATCAGCGTCGTGGCCGCAAGACTCAGCAGGAGCGAGCGTCGCAGGGATCCTGGTGCGCGTTGGCTATTTGATTCGTCTGAATTTTCCATTTTCTATTTTGGAAAGAAAAGTCGGTCGATTTGAGTCACCGAAAGCATCAAGTTGGAAGTCTTCCTGCACGCCGGAGAAAGTTCCGATCTTGAGCAGCGTTTGTTTCAGCTGTGTGGGTCCGGAAGACTGACGCAGCGCGGTGAACAGAGCGTTGGCGGCTTCATAGGCAGCGAGCGTCGCAAAACCGGGTTCTTCGGCAAAACGGGACCGATAGTTTTTGCGAAAATTCAAAAATTCCGGCTGTTGATTGTCACGGTCGAAAAACTGATCTATGACCATTCCCTCAACCGCCGCTCCGCCAAGATCGATGACCTTTTCGGTTGCCGCCCATTCGCAACCAAAGAGCGGCAGCCGTGATTTTTTCTTGCGGAGTTGCTGGGCAAAGATCGCAGTGTCCAGCGCATTGGCGACCGAAAGGACCGCCTCCGGTCTGCTGTCGATGATTTGGTCGGCAAGCGTGCTGAAGTGAATATTATTTCCCGATTCAAACTCGATTTTTTTGATGATTTTGCCGCCAGATTGTTCAAAGGCGGATGAGAAATTGCGTAACCAGCTGCCGGTGTAGGAAAGATTGCGCTTGTCATAGATTGCAGCAACCGTCCCGATGCCGGTTTTTGCCAGGTAATCGGCGACATAGGCGGCATTGATGTTTGTTGCCGCCAGCACCCGCAAAAAATAATCGTCGATGCCGCTCAGCTCGGTCGTGGTGGTCGTCGGAGAAAGCATAACGATTTGTGCCTGATTCATTAAAGGTACCGTGCTGATCGACATCGAGCTGGTCATGTGGCCGATGATGGCGACAGCCCCGGTATGTAACAACTCTGTGACGACCGCTTGAGCAACTTCCGGTTTTTGTTGGTCGTCCCGGATCAAAAGGTCGATACGCCGGCCGTTGATACCTCCGTTACGGTTAATTTCCTCAACCGCCAGAATGACGCCGTTACGACCTGCGATGCCGAGGTCGGCAACGCGACCGGAAAGGCCGCCAACGAAACCGATCCGGATCGGTTTCGGCTCGCTGCAGGAGGAAAGCAGCGGCAAAAATGACAGCGTCAGCAACAGAAACAGGCGGATCAGGGCCATGGTGCTCTCCTGGATGAACGAAAGTTACTTCAGTATATCCTCTATCTGGAGAATATCACGCAACGATCCCGTTGATTATTTGCGTTGCAGGGGAAGACGGATGATGAACAGGGTTCCATCTGGACTGCTTTGGACCGTCAACTCACCCTGGTGGGTCTGGGTAATGATAAAATAGCTGACCGAAAGGCCGAGCCCGGTCCCTTCACCGACTTCTTTGGTCGTAAAGAACGGTTCAAAGATCCGCCGTCTGATTTCGTCATCCATCCCCGGGCCGTTGTCTTCAAGCTCCAGGCGTAACCATTGATCCTCTCTGGTACAGCGGATGGTAAATCTGGGGTTCACGATCCGCGCTGTTGACATAGCATGGGCGCCGTTTTTAAGCAGATTCAGCAGGACCTGCTGAATCTGGCTGGGTTCGCACGGAACCAGTGGCAATTCAGGATCAATCTCCTTGATGATTTCAATTTTTCGGAAATCAAATTTTTTCTTGAGATCGTAGTCGCTCTCGGCCAGATGGAGTGATTCTTCAATCAGAGTAAGCATGTTTGTCGGAAGCAGTAAAGACTCACTCTTGCGGCTGAAACTGAGGATATTATCGACAATCCGGGCCGCGCGCTGTCCTGAACTGCGGATGTTTTCCAACATGCCGCGCAGGCCTCGTTCCTCCATGTAGGCGTTGATTTTATGGAGGTCGGCCCCTGTTTTTTTGGCGGCCTGCACGTTCTTGTCAAGATCCGGTTTCAGCCTGTTATTGATCACCTGAACATTTTGCAGGATTCCCGCCAGAGGGTTATTTATTTCGTGAGCCATGCCGGCAGCAAGTCCGCCGACCGAGATCATTTTTTCAGACTGGATCATCAGATCTTCGAGATGCTTACGTTCGCGTAAGTCGCGAATCGCAATCATCTGCAGGGTTTTCCCCTTCTGATCAATCAGTCTTGAGCGGAGTTCAATCGGAAATTTATTTCCAATTGAGGTGATTCCAAGGGTTTCAAATGAAATGAGATCGCTATTTCCGATCCGCTTTTCTACCTTGTCCAGTTCCGCGGGGGCAATGATTTTCGGCAGGCAGGAAGATCCTGACAGTTGCTCGGATTGAAAACCGAAGAGTTCATAAAACTGTTGGTTGGCGTGGAGAAGTTCTCCTTTGTTTTGGATCAGGATCGCTTCCCAGCCGGCCTCGGCAATATGCTGCAGCTCCTGCTCACGTTCTTCTATCTGGTGAGCCATGGCGGTAAAGGCTGTCGCAATCGGCTGTAATTATTCCGTTTCTACACGCAGTTCTTCAGAGTAGTTGCCCTCTGCAAGGCGCGAAATTCCTTGTTGCAGGGAAAGGAGTGGCTGTTTAAGCAAACGTCGCAACACAAAACCGGTCAGGAAAAAAAGAACTATAATGGTCAGTAATGTTGTTGCAAGGCTGAAATTCAGCAGATCGTTCAATTGTCTCTGCAGCGGGCTGCAGCTGAGGGCCAGGCTGATCTGGCCGATAGGTTGTTCCTGGTAATTGATAAGCGCTTTGCGTCGAATCAGCTTGCCGGAATACTCTTTTTTCCGGGAAAAAATTTCTGTGAGACCATCTGTTTCAGTGATCCGAATGGAGACAATCAGATCATTCTGCAGGTAAGAAAGAGCAATGGCCTGAATCAGGTCATTATCCAGAACCCAGACGGGCAGTTCCAGGCTGTGACTCAGGTTGGAGAGGTATTCGTCGGCTTTGGTGTTGAGTTGTTGTCGGGCTTTTCGAGAGACAACCTGATAATTTATGATCGCAGTAAGGCAGAAAACCAGGACAACAATAGTTGAAATGGCAAGCGACAGTCTGTTCGAGAGTGTCGGTTTGTTGATCCTGGGTTGATTCACTGCTGGACTCCGCATCTAAGTGTCCCGTGCATCTCATCGTTTCTTTGTCGTACTCTGCCGGTTTATAGCAAAGACCGCCTGTGGTTAGCCAGATGTTCCGGCTTTAAACCTTCGTTGCTGTCACCGTTAACCGTGTTTTGCAGAGGCAGAAAAACACGGAATTTCGCCCCCTTGCCCACTGCCGATTCAATCTCGATCTGGCCGCCATGGTTCTCGGTGATGATGAAGTAGGAAACCGACAGGCCGAGACCGGTGCCGAATCCGACATCCTTGGTGGTAAAGAAGGGTTCGAAAATCCTTTTCTGGGTTTCCGTATCTATACCGGGACCGTTATCGGCAACTTCTATCAGTAACATGTGGCCCTGTGGTTGAAGCGTCAATTCGATTTGCGGCGAATTGCCCATCTCGCACCAGCTTGCCATTGCCTGGGCGGCGTTTTGCATCAGGTTGAAGAAAACCTGCTGTAGTTGACTTGAATTGCAAATGATTTTGGGCGGTATTTCGGCGTAGTTGCGTTTGATCTTGATCCGGTGAAAATCGTACTTTTTCTTCAGGTCGTAATCCTTGCACGCGAGGTCGACGGCCCGGTCCAGCAATTCTGCAATATTCTGGGACGATTTTACCGAATCGGTGCGGCGGGTGAAACTGAGCATATTGCTGACGATTTCACCGGCGCGTTGTCCCGATTCCTGGATAGAATTGAGCATTTTGCTGATCTGACGTTCCTTCAGGTAGCCATTCATATCCTCCAGACGGATTCTCAATGTCCCGGCGACCTGATGATTTTTTTCCAGTTCAGGAGACAAACGCTGTCTGATGACCTGTACGCTCTGGATAATGCTGGCCAGCGGGTTGTTGATTTCGTGGGCCATTCCCGCGGCCAGGCCACCGATCGACATCATTTTTTCGGTTTGCATCATCAGTTCTTCAATATGGGCACGCTCTGTGACGTCATCGACACGGATAACCGCACCGGCGGATTGATTCCCCGAGTGGGGATAAATAACAATATCAACCAGTTTCTCATCCTTGGCAGACGGCCAGCGCAGGCGGCGAACCTTATTGGGCAATCCCTTGTCGAGGGTCTGCTCGATTCGGTCACTGATCGTGCGTAGCGGCGGCAGACAATCGTAAAGATCCCGGTCGCGGACCTGATCAAAGCTGAGCCCGCAAAATTTTTGTGCCTCCAGGTTCCATTGGTTGATCCGGCAGTGATGATTGACCCCAATCAGGGAGGACGGCATGGAGTCGATCAAACTGGCCAGAAATCCCTGCAGCTCTTCTGCCTTCTGCTGGGCGCAGGTGCGCTCGGAAATTTCACGTTGCAGCAGGGCGTTGGTGCGTTCAAGGTCGCTGGTTCGTTCTTTGACCCGTGTTTCTAAGGTGGCGTGTTCCTGCTGCAGTTTGGCCTCAGCTTTCTGGCGCGCGTCTTCTTGTGTCCGCAGCGCTCTTTCCATCCCGTCGAAAGCGGCGACCATCCGGCCGATTTCATGACCGCGGTGTCTTTTCAGCGAAGAGCCCGAGAGTTGCAATGCCATGCCGTCAGCCCTTTTTTGCAGTCTGTCGAGTGGCTTCAACAACAGATGAATAACCAGTGCGCTGGCCGGCAGAAGCCCGAATAGCAACAGGAGTGTCAATTGTTGGATTTCGTATTTTTTCTGCAGGAGAAGTTCAGTGACAGACTGCAGTTCAAGTTCGTTGATCAGAACAAAGTTGTGGCCGCCGAGCTGAACGGGCATGTAATGGTTGAGACTGTTATTTTCGAGGTCTATCTGTGTCTGCATTGAGCCGTCAGTCAGGATCTGCGCTACCGTCGCGGTGTCGACCCTGGTCAGGGCCGCGGGAGCGGCATTCTGGGCCTGGATGCCGTTCGCATCGGCCAGCACCAGATTCATCTGGTTTTCTCTGGCGAGGTTATCGAGAACCCGGTTCAGTTCAATCGACAGAACCAGTACTCCTGCGTTTTCGCCAGACTTTTGAATCGGAACGGTGACCCGAAAGATCCATGTCCGGTCGTTACGAATAAGCTCCGCGGTTTCCTGCCTTTTGCTGTCCTCAGTAATCTCTACTCTGGCTGCGGCAAGTCCGGGGAGATGTTCGTGCGTGTAAATCAGCTGGCCCTGTTCGTTGTAGATATAAACGTTCGTCAGCCCGCTATCCGCTTTGCTGTCATCGAGAATCTGTTGCAGTTTTTGGCCTGAGTCGGGCTGTGAAGAGGATTCCAGAATACGGTGCATCTCTTGCCGAATTTCATGATGGGCGAGCAGATTCCGAGCTTCCCTCAGCAGGGCTGCAAAATTATCGTGCAAGTGATTCTGGATGATTAACTGACTGCTGTGGGCACGTTCGTCAGTCAGTCTGAGCAGGCTCTCCTTGAGAATTTTACGGTGAGCCTGATAGGTGACAAGACTGGCGATGATAATGCCTGCGGCCATGATCAGCAGCAACGGAGTCAGCAGGGTTCGGAATGGATTGAACCTCATGCTGCGCAGTCGTCCGCTTTTTGTCCCTGTCGGTGAAGCTTGTTGCCAATTCATACGCCAGTCCTGCTTCGGTTTGCCCGGAGATGTCTGTCAATGGTCAGTTGTCTCATGCCGGTTCTTGTGTTGATAAAGAGTGTTGACTTTCGAGCGGCAGGTCGATCAGTACCCGACAACCGCCTTCAGCCTGGTTTACGGCACGCATGCTGCCGCCATGTTTGTCGTGGATGATAAAATAGGCGACACTTAACCCCAGTCCTGTTCCTTCACCGACCCCGCTGGAAGTAAAAAAGGGGTCGAAAATCCGGCTCATAATCCCAGGGTTGATCCCTGGTCCGTTATCGATCAGTTCAATCCGAATGTTCTGCGCGTCACTTTGTAGCAAAATCCTGATGAGAGGTTTTTCAGTTTGTGCCTCATGCATGGCTTTGGCGCTGTTTCTTAACAGGTTGAGCAGGACCTGTTGGATTTCGTGTCGGTCACAGATCAGTTGCGGCAGATCGGGAGCAATCTCTTTACTCACCCTGATTTCGCGGAACGCGTATTTTTTCTTCAGATCGTAGTCCGTTTCAGCCAGATACAGGGTTTCATCAACCAGAGCGGAGAGGTTGCAGAGGGCATATTCGTCTTCGTGACGTTGAGAAAAATTGACCATTTCCTCAACAATTATTTTGGCCCGATCTCCGGCACGGCGGATTGCGGCAAGCATTTCATCAATGCCGCGTTGTTGTAGGTACTCACTCAGATGATCAAGGCGGATTCCACAGGTCTCGGCGACAGAAATGTTTTTATCCAGTGCAGGGTTCAGGCGGTTCTGTAGAATCTGGGTATGTTGGAGAATGATCGCCAGCGGATTGTTGATTGCATGGGCCATCCCTGCTGCCAGGCTGCCAATGGAAAGCATTTTCTCGCTGAGGACCATCATCTCTTCCATCCGGACCCGGTCGGTGGTGTTCTCCGCACGCAACACGGCACCCTTGTTCTTGCTTTTATCGAGGGGATAAACTGTCAGATCGATGAATATCTCGCGATTTCGAAGATTCCAGGGGACACGCCGCCAGATCTTAATCTTGCCACTGGTCAAGGCGGCGGTGATGTCGATGTGATGTTCTGCCAGTTCTGGAAAAACTTCAAACAGTGGTCGCCCAAGAGCTTGATGAGCCGGGACCCGACTGGCGACTGCTGCCCAGCGGTTCCATTCAGTGACACGTTGATCCTCGTCCACCGTAATCAGTAAAGACGGCATCGAGTCGATAACGTTACGCAGCAGCTTGCGCAAACGTCTCGATTCGCGTTGAGCCATTTTGACGTCACAGATATCGGTCATAATCCCGACCAGCCCGACCACTTTGCCATTCGCGTTGTCGATGGTGGCCTTGTTGAACAGGATGTCGCGCCGGCTGCCGTCAGCGTAGCGGACCTGGGCTTCGTAGGTCTGCGCGCTACTGTGCTGCATCAGGTCAAGATCAGCCTGATGATAAACCTGTGCCAACTCACCGGGAGCGACATCGTAGACGGTGTGACCGACGATTTTATCCGTCGGTAATCCGAGATAATTACAGAAGGCCTTGTTGCAGCCGAGATAATAGCCTTCAGAATTCTTGAAAAATAACGGGCTGGGTATGGCCTCGATGATAGCGCGCAAGGTCCCTTCACTCGCCTCAAGACGAATTTTTTCATGTTCGATCTGCTGATGAAGGGATATGCGTTCGCGAAAAAAAAGTTGCATCCGACGGACAAAAAACAGCGTAAGAATCAAGGTCAGAAGGAGGGGGATCGGTATCACCGGGGCCAGGTCACGAAAGATTTTTTGTCCTTGAAGATCCGGGCTCCACTGGAGAAAACCAAGCTGTTTCCCGAGGGGTGAATTAAGTCGCAGGCCTGCTTGCGGTGGTTGGGGTGATTGCCCGACGAGTTTCAGCTCCGGCAAAAGATAGCTGCGTGATATTTGCTTAAGTAATGACGGGTCGAGGAGGTTCAACAGGACCAAAACTCCGCGTTTTTGTGACAGTGGTGACGGATCTTTTTCGGAGATAATGGCCTGGGCTGCAGCCAGGTAAATTTTTTGGCCATTATTGACCAGGCCGCGTGCGGCTTTCGGTCCCAGGAAAGATGGTGAGCGGGCCTGGTTGAGCAGGGGTTGAAGGCTGGTTTTGAAATCGTCAAGAAAGGAGGAGCGATCCGCCTGTTTGCCATCGATAAAGCTGATTCTTAACCGATCATCGGCAGTGAACACCAGACTGGCTGAAACATCGTAGGAATCGAATAGAAAAGCGCCGATGTTTTCATCGGCCCATTGCGGATTGAGCTGATCGATCAGGTTGTTGATACTGGCGTCACGGTAGCCGAAATCGTAAGCCAGGTTCCCCAGTTCGTTGAGTTCGGCTGACAATGCTGCTTCGGCCAGTCTGGTGGCCTGGATCAGTTCTCGTTTGTCAAGCAGGCGAGTTGTTTGCAACAGGTAATAACTGACAGTGCCGATGGTCAGCAGAAGCAGCAGGACAAAAGGAACGATCAGCCATCTCTTCTGTGGCCCTGTCAGTTTGGGCGTTGGTTGAAGACCCATCTGTCAGCTTTCCCCAAGCGGCAGTTGTTGGCCAGATTTGAGCAAGCAGGTGAACTCTTTTTCCGGCAGTGGCCGACTGAAGTAGTAGCCCTGGTAGATTTCACAGCCCCTCTGATTGAGAAAATCAAGTTCAAAGATGGTTTCGACCCCTTCGGCGATCACTTTGAGATCCAGGTGGTGAGCCATCGAAATAATTGTTTCAACGATGGCTGCATCGCCATCATCGGTTTCGATATCGCGCACAAATGACTGATCAATTTTGAGGATATCGAGTGGCAAGCGTTTGAGGTAGGCCAGCGAGGAATAGCCAGTACCGAAATCATCAATAGAGAGTTCGACTCTCAATTGTTTGAGGGCCTGCATTTTGTCGATGGTATCATTGATGTTGTCAATTACCATTCCTTCAGTCAGTTCCAGACCCAGTTGATTTGCATCGACGCCGGTTCGTTCAATGACGTGATAGACCTGACGAATAAAGTCAGGTTGACGGAACTGTCGCGGACTGACGTTGACCGCCAGGTGCTGGATACTCAAGCCCTGATCACTCCAGAGCCTGATTTGCCGGCAAGAGGCTTCGAGAACCCAGAGGCCGATCGGCAGAATCAGTCCGGTCGCTTCGGCAACCGGGATAAAGTCAGCCGGGGAGATAAAACCTTTTTTCGGGTGAATCCAGCGCAGCAAGGTTTCGGCTCCGACAAGGCGACCGTTCTGGTCAACCTGGGGCTGGAAATACAATTTCAATTCATTGCGTTGCAAGGCAAAACGCAGGTCTTTTTCGATTTCCAGCCGCTGGTCGGCAGCCGCCTGCATACTGGGTAAAAAGAACCGGATCGCATCGCGACCATCGTCCTTGGCGCGGTACATGGCTGTGTCAGCATGACGCAGAATGTCGTTACTGTCTTCGTTCGGGTCATCGTCAGTGGGGAAAATAGCAACGCCGATACTTGGAGTAATGTGCAGATCATGACCCAGAACTTTATAGGGTTTGGACAGCCTGGTTTGAATCTGTTCGGCTTTGGCCTGGGTCTGGGTCGCAGCGGTAGAGGGTTCATCCCCCATGTCGGCCAGCAGCATGATGAATTCATCGCCGCCCAGTCGTGAAACAGTATCTTCAAGGCGCAGATCACTGGTCAGGCGGCGTGCAACTTCCTTCAGCAGTTCGTCGCCGATCTGATGACCGAGAGAGTCGTTGATGTTTTTGAAACGGTCCAGATCAAGAAAAAGCATGGCGCCGAAATGTTTGTGACGGCGAGCCCGGGCCAGGTCACGCTCAAGACGATCAATGAGCAGACGACGATTCGGCAGATCGGTCAGGGCATCGTAGTATGCCAGACGTTCGATGTGAGCTTCAGCCAGCTTGCGTTCACTGATATCGCGCAGGGTTCCGCAGATAATGGTCGGTCGTCCGTCCTCTGCTGGTAAAAGGCGGGCATTGATCGAACAGGTGACAATTCTCCCGCCTTTGTCACGTAAATGAATTTCATAGTCGGAGACGAAACCATGGATCTGCAATTCTTCCAGCAGACGTTCACGATCATCACGGCGAGGATAGAATTGCCAGATACTGGTGCCGATCAGGTCCTCGCAGTGATAGTCGGAAATTTGCGTAATAGAGGGACTGACCTCGCGGATTTCGCCGCCTGGCAGAATTTCAAAGTAAACGTCCTGCAGATTTTCGTAAATCGAACGATAACGAGCTTCACTCAGCTTGATCTGTTGGTGGGTTTTGCTCAGGTCAGCCATCGCTTTTTGCAGATCTTCGGTGCGTGAGATGACCTCCTCTTCCAGGTGTTCCTGATAGGCGCGGTTTTCCCGGATCAGCCGTGTTCTCTCCAGCGCCTGGTCGATGGCATGTTGCAAGGTTGATAAATCCTGTATCGGTTTGAGCAGATAGTTCCAGGCGCCACGGCGTACTGCTTCAATGGCATCACCGATAACACCCGTACCGGACACGACGATAATCGGGGTGTCCGGGGACTGTTCGCGAATGCGGGACAAGACTTCCAGACCGTCAATCTCCGGCATCCGCAAGTCGCAAAGGACCAGGTCGGGTTTTTCACGGGCAAAAAGTTCGAGTCCTTCACGACCGTTTTTTGCTTCAATGACCTGATAATCGAAGTCTTCAAGGTAAAGACGGAAACTGTCGCGAATGTTTTCTTCATCATCGATAGTCAAGATCCGGATTTGGCGTTCGCTCATCTGTTCACCTCCAGATCCAGCAATTTCAGGGCGTGAGCAAGCAGTTGGTCAAGATCGAAAATCGGTTTCAGAAAAACGTCCTCCAGGGTTAAGCCGATTTTTTTCAATTCGGGATTGATTCGGAAATGAACCGATCCGGTATGGATGATAAATTTCATATCTGCACTCACTTGATGCGCCTTGACAATAAACTGATCCCCATTGATTCCCGGCAGACGAATATCGACAATCGCCAGGTCAAACGACGCGTGATCCAGAAGATCGAGCCCTTCCTCCGCACAGGCAGCCGCTGTTGCCATAATATTGTAATCACAGAGAAACTCGGTGAGACTCTCGCGAATCGAGCTCTCATCGTCAACGATAAGGACTCTGCCGCTGGTGGTTTCAGTCATCGGCAGATCTTTCTATCGGCAATCGTACAACCAGTCGACTGTGGCCGTCGTCACCGGTTTCGAGACTGATTGTACCACCATGTATATTGCAGATGATGAAATGGCAGACGCAGAGACCGAGGCCACCCTCAGGGTCGCTGAGGCTCGGACGAAACAGGTTGCGCCGCTCCTCTTCGGAAAGGAGTGGGCCATCATCTTCCAGCAACAGCAGAACCTGGTCGCCCTCGGCGTACAGACTTAATGTCATCCGCTGACAATGGTTCTCTGCGGTCAACATTCGTTCTGCCCGAAAACGGAGCAGGGCAAAGAACGCCTGCTGTAATTTGAGGGCCCGACAACGAACCGGCGGCAGTCCGGGGTCATAGTTGCGCTCAATCCTGATCTGGCGAAAATCGTACTGCTGTTTCAGATCAAAATCTCCGGCCGCAAGCTCAATGGCCCGATCAAGTAGATTCCCCAGAGAGTTGAAGGCCTCATTTTCTTCATCCTGGCGACTGAAGTTGATTAGATTTTCAATGACTCTTGCCGCTCGCCGTGCAGATTCGCGAACCGCTTCAATTGCGAGATCGATTTTTCTTTCACGCAAATAGCACTCGATCTTTTCGATGCTGGTGCCGCAGCCTTCTGCTGCCAGCCGATTTTTTTGTAACTGTGGACCGAGGCGGTTGTGGATGACCTGCGTATTCTGCAAGATGCTGGCCAGTGGATTGTTGATTTCGTGGATCATGCCGACAGCCAGACGACTGATTGTAATCAGTTTTTCTTTTTGGATCATCAGGGTTTCCAGCTGGACCTGTTCGGTGACTTCTTCAAGGCGGAGCAGGGCTCCTTGTCGGTGTTCACTGAACCAGGGAGTGATTCTGACATCCCAGACCCGTTCATTTTTCCTGTCTGCCAGTTTATCCGCGTGCACAGATGTTTTGTGCTCCAGGACTTGATAGATCATCGATCGACTGATCGGAAGATCGGCAAAGGCGTGGTAAAGCGATTGTCCGTGAATTTCGGCTTTTGTTTTAGCCAGAAAGTCCGCTGCTTTCAGATTCAGCTCAATAATTTGACCCTGATCGTCGATTCCGATAACCAGCGCGGACATCGAATCGATCATGCTGTCGGTTAATTGCTGCAGCCCACGCAGGTTGCGCCGTGTCCGAAGCTGTCGCCACAGGGCGACAAACAGCGCGGCACTGACCAGGAGCAGTGGCCATAGTAGGGGGTTCGGTGCGCTTGCACCGCCCGTTGCTGCCTTGGCATTCTCTGCCCAGAACAACAGCATGAATATGCAGCTAAAGCACTTAGGCATGATTCTCCTGGCTTTGCACAAAGGGCAGCCGGATTGTGAAGCGGGTTCCGGCTCCGGGCGTTGATTCGACTTCCATACTGCCCTGATGGTGCTCTGTGATGATGAAGTAGGAAACGGACAGCCCCAGTCCGGTTCCCTCACCGACCTCCTTGGTCGTGAAAAAAGGCTCAAAAATCCGTTTACACAGCTCAGCTTCCATACCGGGACCATTGTCGGCAACTTCAATTACGGCCTCTTCCGCTTCCTGGCGGACACAGAGGGTGAACTGCGGGCTGCGGCCGGTTTCTGCTGTCCACATGGCCTGAGAACCGTTTCTCAACAGATTGAGCAGGACTTGCTGAATCTGGGTTGCATCACAGGCCGCCTGCTGGATTTCTTTTTCATAAATACGCACGATTTCGACCTTGCGAAAATCGTATTTGCTCTTAAGGTCAAAATCATTGGTTGCCAGTTCCAGTGTTTTATCAACCAGCAGGGGGAGGTCCTGCCGGCGCATTACGCTGTCGCTTTTACGGCTGAAACTGAGGACATTCTCGACAATTCGTGCTGCACGCTGACCTGAGTCGTGAATCGAGGTCAGCATTTTTTCAAAATGCATCTGCTCGAGGTAACGGGTAATTTTTTCCGGATCAATGCCGAGTTCTTCGGCTATTATTCGGCCTTTCGGCAGTTTTTTGTGCAAGCGGTTGAGCAGAACCTGAGAGCTTTGCAGAATACCGGCCAGCGGATTGTTGATCTCATGGGCCATTCCGGCCGCGAGACCACCGACCGAAAGCATTTTTTCAGACTGGATCATCATCTCTTCGAGGCGTACCCGCTCAGTGACATCATCGACACGGATAACCGCACCATCGACGCCATTAGCGACCAGCGGATAGACGGTGATGTCACTGAACTGCGCCTGGTTGTCCAGGTTGCTGGCGACCTTGGTCTGGCGGTGTGGCTGGCGATCTTTGAGTGCTGTTCTTACCTGTTCCATCTGGTTTTTCAGCTGCGGCATCACTTCGGACAGGAGTTTCCCCCGGGCTTCAGTGGCGCTGGTTCCGGTCACTTTTTCGGCTTCCATATTCCACTGGGTGATTCGGCCGTCGGGATCGACGCTGATGATCAATGATGGCATCGAATCGAGGATATTGCGGATATAACTCTGAGCCTTGTAAAGCTGGTATTCATTCTCCTTGTGCTCTGTAATGTCGCTGTGGATGCCCAGCATTCTCACGGGCTTGCCGTCGTTATATTCTACGATTTCTCCACGCGACAGAATCCAGCGCCAACTGCCATCTTTGTGTCGAAAGCGGAACTCGGAACGGTATTGAGGGTTTTTCCCTTCAATGTGAGCATCGATGTCGTTTTTAACCCGTTCACGATCATCAGGATGGATCCTTTTGATGAATTCTCCGATTGAAGCAGGAAACTCTTCCGGTTCGTAGCCGACCATCGTGAAGTAGGTCGGATCATAGAAATTGTCGTCCGTATCGATATGCCAGTCCCAGAGGCCATCGTTGGCGGCACGCAGTGCCGTCGACAAGCGTTCTTCGCTGCGGCTCAGGGCCTGTTCCATCTCAATGCGCTCGCTGATATCGCGTCCTTCGGGAATCAGATAGATGATCTCGCCATTGTCATTGTGCAGGGGGCGAAGCGAGAAGTCGAACGTGTGGATGCTGCCGTCGGCAGCCTTATGGAATGTCTCGAAATGGACCGTTTCTCCGTTGGCGGCGCGGGTGATTCCGTCGCGGATCTGTTGCTGAACCTCGGGATGATGATTCCACCAGGGAGTCTCCCAAAACGGTTTGCCAATGACCTCGCTTTTGATCCCACCAATAAATTTGAGCGAAGTCTGATTGGCGTCGAGCAGAATTCCCTCGGGGCTGAGCAAACCCAAGAGCTCAAATGTCTGGTCGAACAGGCCGCGCAGTTTCTGTTCGTTCTCGCTCAACTGCAACTCCGCTTTGTGTCGCAGACGGATGTTGATGGTCAAGGCGATGATTGTCAGCAGTAGCAGACTGATGAAGCCGATGGTCAACCAGATGATCGTCCGATATTTCTGATAGGCGGAATCCGGGCGATTGACGATGATACTGTCAGTGGGAAGATTTTCGGCCACGACAGAAAAACGCTGCAGTTGCTGGTAATCGAAGATGTTGCGATTGGCTCCGGTGTGCAAAACCGGTATCTGATCGGCAGCTTCTCCGCGCAGGATTTTTTTGCCCAGTCGGGCCACGGCCTGACCTTGATAGTAACCACTGATAACGTTGCCACCGATCACCCCTGTGCCGATATTGAACTCCAGCAGGCAGTAAACCGGAACCTTACTGGCTCTGGCCAGCAGTGAACCAATCCGTTCATAGGTGACATAGCGGCCTTCCCGGTCCGAAAAGTAAACGCCGAGCAACAGGATACTGTCCTTGGGCAGTGCCGCGATCTGCTGTTCCAGTTCGGTCAGGCTCAGATTGTCGACGTAGTTCAACTTGACCTGCCCGGCAAATGGAACTAACTGTTGACGGATAGTTTTCTCCCAGGCACGCCCGGTTTTCAGGTAATCGTTGATCACCAGAACTTCGCGGGTCTTTGGATGGTTTTTCAGGGCGATGCGAAGCGTAGCTGCGGCATCGAAGACCTCCTCGACGCCGGTATAGCCACGATGGCCGGTCAACTGCTGTTGTTGAAAGTAATTAACGCCGCAGAAGGCGACCGGGACCCCCGGGAAAAGCTCGTCGCGATAACGCCGCAGAAAGTCAAAGGCATTATTGTCTGATGAGAGAATCAGGTCGAAACGGGTCTGTTGATATTTGGCGCGATAGGCCTGGAAAAGTGACTGCAGGTATGCAGGGCTATGGAAGCGCTTGGTATCCATGTTTTCGACATGCAGCACCAGGTTGTTCTGATCCGGTTGCAGTTCGTCATAGATGGCCCGGACGATGTTGTCGACCCAGGTCATCGGTTGGTGGTAGGAGTTGAGGATCAGGATGTGTCGCGGCGGGTTTTTGGCGTGAGCCGCCATCGCGGTGCCGTAGCCCCCGAACAGCAGCAGTATGCTCGTCAGACTTGCGAAGAGCAGTCGGGTTAGCTGGTGCGTTTTCCTCATGGACTCCCCCATCATCAGATGACCCATTCGAGCATTTCGGTCTGCAGCGGCAGCCGGATGCTGAAGGTGGTGCCGACACCGGGAGTCGAGTTGACCTCCATACTGCCGTGGTGATTCTCGGTGACAATAAAATAACTGACTGACAGCCCCAGCCCGGTTCCGACACCGACGTCCTTGGTGGTGAAGAAGGGCTCGAAGATTCTCTGGGCGGTGCGTTGTTCCATTCCGGGGCCATTATCCTCGACGTCTATCTGGACAGATTCTTTATTTCGAGTCAGGCGCAGGGTAAAACAATGGTGTTTGTCCGGGGTTCCTTCGGCCATGGCCTGGGCCCCGTTCTTTAAAATGTTGAACAGGACTTGCTGGATCTGGCCCGCGTCGCACGGCACAGGTGGCAGTGCCGGGTCGAACTGGCGAATGATTTCAATTTTGCGAAAATCGTAACTCTTGATCAGGCTGTAATCGTTGCAGGCCAGGTCGATCGCGCTGTCGATGATTCTATCAAGATTATGCAGGGTGAGACAGACCTCACTTTTGCGGCTGAAATTCAGCATATTCTCGACGATTTTTGCGGCCTGTTCGCCACTGTCGAGAATCGCTTGCAACATCGCCGGAACTTTGCGCAACTCAAGGTAACGATGCAGGAGGTCGAGGTTGAGATTCAGTTCTTCCGCCGCTTTGAGGTTGGCTGGTATTTCACCCAAAATACGACTTTTGATCACCTGGACATTCTGCAGGATTCCGGCAAGTGGATTATTGATTTCATGAGCCATTCCTGCCGCCAAACCACCAACTGACATCATTTTCTCGGTCTGAATTATCAAGCGTTCGATTCGCAGTTGCTCGGTAATGTCTTCGATCAGGACAACTGTCCCACCATTCTCCAGAGGGTAGCAGCTCAGTTGTGTTTCACGGACCTTATGGCCGCGACACAGACTGGAGCGGTATTTCCCTCCGGGTTGCTGCTCGGCGAGTATCTCGCTGAACTTGGTGCTTTCTACTCCGAGATGCTCAAACAGGAGTTGTGCATTTTGCTTCAGGGCCTGCTCGCGCGGGATATTTGAGATCGTTTCAGCGGCTCGGTTCCATTGATTGACCTGGTTTTTTTCATCTATTCCAACCAGAACAGTTGGCATTGAGTCGATGATGTCCTGCAGCAATTTTTGTAATTGCTGCAATTTGCTGGCAGTTATCCGGTGTTGGTCTATTTCGACGGCCAGATCGCGCGTACGTTCTTCGACCAGATCTTCAAGCGAAAGAGCCAGTTCATTGAGTCGGTGTTGACGCTGCCAGATGCCCATCGCCAGTAGCACGGCAGCTGCCAGACTGGCATAGAAAAACAGCAGGGCCTTGTTGTAAAGGTTTTCAAATCGCTGACGAGTCTGTTCGCGATTGCTGCGTTCAAAATTGTTGGCTTCATGTGCCAGCGGCTGGAACAGTTTAATGATTCGGCTACCAATCACCATGGCTCTGATGCGAGCGTCGGGATCTCCGCCAAGATAAGCCGTCAACTCCTCTTCAAGGGCGTAGAAGAGTTTAAACGCTTCGACCCGCATGAGGACTGCACCGCTGAATGAAAGGACCATTTCACCGACTTTCCCTTGCCCCAGGCCGTCGATTCGACTGTAGAGAATATCTCCGTGTTCATGTAGATGTTGTTGTTCTTTTTTGCCCGGCGGGAAGACACTGGTTGCCAGATGGTAGAGCAGTTGGTTGGCCTCGCGGTTAATCTGAACCGTATGCCAGAGGGCTCCTTCACGCAGTTCCTTCTGCTGCAGGCGGCTTTCGCGTTGCAGCGACAACAGACTGAATAGCAGACTGACCGCCAGAATGGCGGTAACCAGTAACAGAAACGGAAAAGAAAGAAGAAGTCGCAGCCTCATTGACGACCTATTTGATCTGAATAGATTTCAGTTGCCAGATTGAGCGTGAGTAGAAGGTTTCACTCTTTAGCTCCGGATTTTCAGACCAGGGGTAGATGACCCAGAGTGGCCCGCGTTCGCGAATACCTATGCGCTTGCCATTGCGCTGCATGGCCAAAATGACCGGATAGTTTTCTATATCAACCGCCGGAATCTGCACGGTGTAGTCGTTCAGTGCGCTCAGGAACAGGGAATCTCCCCGGCTGCCGACCTGCTGCAGGACGCTTTTAAGCCGCGGACCTTTAAAAATGGTCAGTCCGTCTGTCCAGGGTGTTTCGGTTCTGATTTCGACTTGCGGCAGGCTGAGCAGCATCTGTTGGTCAAACGCGGCACGGCCTTCCTGATTGGTTCGATCAATAGCGCCGCTGATAGTCAGGATTATTTTCCCCTGCGGACGCTGCAATGGCGGTGTGGCCGTTGCCAGGGAACAGAGTGCCGGGTAGAGTACGGCGACAATAACGAAACATAAACTAAATATCGATTTATTCCACATCGTTCGGTTCCTGAAGCGTTGCAGTTGTCAGCTGTGCTGGGGTTTTTTTGAAAAAATCCAACTATTGAGTAAAGTTCACGAAACCAGATTAACAGAAAGAAACAGTTCTGCGCTTAAAAGAGAGTTGAAAAGGGGCAATAAGGTTTCATTTGAAATTCAGTCTGCCCACTTTGTTTTAATGGCCAGGAATCCATTGATATTGCTAAAAAAGAGTTCGACCAGTTGCGGGTCGAGATAGCTGCCTGATGCCTCTCTAATCTGTCGCTGGCAGGTGTTTTCGTCAAAGGATGGTTTGTAGACGCGGGGGCTCGACAGGGTGTCATACATGTCTGCCAGGGCGACGATACGGGCTTCTAGCGGGATTTCCGTACCCTGGAGGCCTTGGGGGTAGCCGGTTCCGTCCCAGCGTTCATGATGACTGGCGGCGATCGATTTTGCGCAGCGCAGCAGTTCGGAGTCTTCGGTCTCGGCAAAATAGTCTGAACCTTGCAGGGTGTGTTGCCGGTAGCACTCGATCTCATCGTCAGGAATACTGTTGAGGATTTCTACCCCGATTGCACAGTGCTGCTGCATGAAAGCCCATTCCTTTGCGTCAAGTCTGTCGGCTTTCAGCAGAATGTGATCCGGAATGCCTATTTTGCCGATGTCATGCATCGGGCTGCTCAGGTGAATCAGGTCAACCTGTTGCGGGGATAAACCAGAGGCTTTGGCCAGGATACGGGCATATTTACTGACGCGGATGACGTGTTTCCCGGAATCATTATCACGAAATTCCGAAGCCCGTCCGAGGCCGCGGATGACGTGCAGGCGGGTCTCTTCAAGTTGCCGGTTGGTCTCTTCAAGCTGGCGTGTCCGCAAGGCAACCTTCTCTTCAAGTTGTGTCCGGTATTCACGGTTTTCACGAATCAGACGGGCTCTTTCCAAGCCCTTTTCTATCGCGTGTTTCAGGATACTGAGGTCTTCGATCGGCTTGAGCAGGTAGTTCCATGTGCCGCGATGGATGGCTTCGATAGCGTCGCTGATTATACCGGTACCAGAGACGACCAGAATCGGTGTTTCCGGGGATTCTTTACTGATGATGTCGAGTACTTCGAGTCCATCGAGCTCCGGCATGCGCAAGTCGACCAGAATAAGGTCGGGTCTGTGCCGGCGAAACAGTTCGACTCCGGCCTGTCCGTCAGCAGCTTCGATGACCCGATAATCGTAATCTTCAAGGTAATGGCGAAAACTTTCGCGGATCGAAGCTTCGTCGTCAATGGTGAGAATCAGGGCGGGAGTCGCATCCATGCGTTTACACCTCCAAAGATTTTAAAATTCTCCTTAAGATATACTTAATATTGGGTCTGTGGCAAGGCGAAAAACCGATAATCTGCTAAAACAAGCAGGGAGAAAGTCGCAGAGTTGCAGGTTCAGAGATCCCCGGTCAGTTGCTGTAGCAGATAGATTTTCGGATTGATGGTAGCAACGCAGTGCGCGATGACGAGAAACCTGTCCCAATCGACGCCTTCTTCCGTGTCGCACCTTTGAAAATAGTCAAAGCCTTTGGGGAGTTCGGCATAGGTACCGTCTTTAAGCAGTGAGATATCGACCAGGTCGTTGACTCTGCCTTGGGCTTCCCAGGGATCGCGATAGCTGTACTGGCGGGCAAGGATATGCAGTCCGAGTCCGTTGTCGAAGAGTGCCTTCACTTCAAAGGAAAATTCGCGCGGTGAGCCGTAGTGCTCACTACGACCTGATCTGGACATGACGCGCGCACCCATCGCTGTCAGGTGTTTTTGCAGGCGTTGTTCAGTCATCGGGTGCGGGGCGGTATTCTTCATCTGTTTCCTTCCTTTTGATTCAGCCGAAGTTCCAGTCCCCATGCGGCAGGCTTTTGTCCCTCTGCAGACAAGACCCAGAGGGTCGGAAAATAGCAATGATCCGGAGCCTGGCCGAAGCCGTCGGTCAGATAGATGATTGCAGCCGGTAGCGGGATCATCTGACGAGCATAATCAAAAACCGGGCGCAGGTCCGTGTAACCACCGCCACGATAGATCTCTACTGTCTGCGGCATTTTGTTGAAGGTTTCGATCTTTTGAATACGGCTGCCACTATAAAGAATGGTCAGATGGCTTGCACGCCCGCGCGCAATTTGCAGCAGTTCTGCGGCAAAAGCCTCTCGTAGCGGTTGTTGGTCGGTGGAGTCACTGACATCGACAGCAACCAACAGATTGAGCCGTGATTTTTTGCGCATCCCCGGTGTTTGTTCAAAACGGCGATGCTCTCTTTTCCAGGTAGTGCGGCGTCCTGTGCGGCCGGCACTGCCGACGAACTGACGCAGAATTTGCTGCCAGGGGATTACTGATGGCTTCAGAAAGGGCTGTAGCAGGGTTTCCAGTTCCGGTGGTATTTCATGATGACATTTTTTAAGCGCAGACCAGACCATCTGCCGTATCACCTGCTCCATAAGAGCTTGTGGGGTGCGGTCTGCCTGTTGCCAGATCTGGTGATCGTCGATCGGTTGTATCTGCAACCGTTCGCTTGTCGGGCCTTCGCCCTCATCATCGCCCCGGCCTTTTTGCTGGCCAAGGAGTGCCAATTGTGGCAGGCGATCATAATATTCTTCGGCCGAGAGTTGGGCCGGGAGCCGTAAGCGTGCCGGAAGGGGGGATTCAGGGGGCAGGTTGGCAATCGAGTCATTGATTGCCAGATCGCAGGCCAGATCCCAGGTTCGATGATTGCGCTGTCGGCGGCGGCAGGGGTGCAGATGGAGCAGGTGCTTGACCAGGTGTTCGAGCAGGGCTTGCTGTTCGGTGGCCGAGAAAAGGGCAAAACTTTTCTGGTTGATGGCAAGTGTCGGCGTGCTGTCATGCAGAGTGACCCCGACAGGTGCTGATCCGCTGAGAGTCTGCCTTCGACACTGGAGCAGGAATTGGCCGTAAAAGGGTTTTTGTTTGAGCAGGCGGACAATACTGTCTTCAAAAATACGCATGCTGAAGAAAAGTCTCGGTTGAATACATCGAAAATTGCTCAGCCATTATGTCTCGTGTCCCGTGCGGTTAATTCTGCCTTCTAATTCTGGCCCTTTTGGCCGTGGTCTACGTTTCGCTTCCTCGGCTTAACTCAGGCTAGACCTGCGTCAGCGTGCCTTGACCACAACCAAAATGACTCAGAATTAATTGGCACAACTAACCAAACAGGACACTAGGCCACTTCTTCGCTGATTTTGCTTATGACGTCGAGGATGGCGTGGTCGTAACAGTCCTGACTGAGAATTGCCGCGACGGTCGGGATTTGCAGCAGGGTTTTAACAAAGCCGAAACGCATATCACGGGGTAAAATTTCAATATAAGCCACCAGGTTGTCCTGCTGTGATCTGTCCAGCCGAATTTCACTGTCGAGCAGGGTGCTCAATTCGCTCATGCTGGTGGCCTGAATATCGTCACGTTGATCGGCAGCCTGCTCAGCAATCTGTTCCCAGTTGTTGAGAATCTGTTCGGCACTTAAGGGCCGCTGCCGTTGTTCAGCACACCAACTGGAGAAGCTGACGGCCGCTTCACGGCCTATCACTCCGCTGTAGACCTCCATTTCAAGCTCGGCAGGCAGACAGCACTTCTGCTTGAGAATACTGACCATCTCCCAGGCACGTTCCGAGGGTTCGATCTGCAGGTCGTAAGAATTATTGCCCGTAGCAAGAAACGCATCGTTGCCACCGATAAATTGTCGTATCAGGGGATTGAATTGCTGTTGCTGTGCATATCGGCCCCAGCATGCAGCATCTGATTCGACCTGCAGCACCACCATTCGGTCAAGCAGTGCGCGATCGAGCGGTGCGACTTGATAGGTCCCGTCTGGAGGGTTGATCGCCACGACGACACGGTGTTGCGAAGCAAGTTTATGAGTGTGCAGGGCACGGTGCTGCCCCTGGGCAGGTGGTTCGACGAATTGGAAGATCGCCTGCAGGGTGTCTTCCTGCTGGGCACGATTCAATTCGTCACAATGGACCAGAGTCGGTTTTGCATCCACCTCCGGCCACCAGTCTGGTCGCGACCAATGCATCACGTTTTCGTTGCGGTAGGGAATGCCGACAAGATCGCCGACTTCCATCTGGCCGAGCCGTAATGGCTGGTAGGAAAAATCAATTTCTTCACTGACCTGGATGATTGCCGCTGTCTTGCCGACGCCGCGGTGACCGACCACGCAAGGGGTCAGGTCGGTTCTGGTGATGATCTCTCGCAGTACGGTTTTCAGCTGGTCGATATTCATGATTCTTTCCCGGGAGCAGGCAATTGTTAACTCAACTGGTCTGTAATTGATAGCACAGGTCGATTTAATGCGACAAGAGGTCGGAGTGATATCTGTTGGAGGAAGCAGCCGCGTACGCAGCGTCGTTCTTACTGCACGGCGTGAGACAACATGTCAGCGGAATCTGACGGAGAGAGAAATCCAGAGAGACTGCGTCCTGCCGCGGCACTAAGTGGGCAAACTCGTTGTGGCCAGGTTTTGTGGTCGTGGTTTACAGGTAGTTGCGTTTTTTCTTGCGCGAAAGTTTGCCGAGAATCCAGCCGAAGAAAAGGACCCCGGCACCGGCTAGAAACCATTTAATCACACCGGTGCGCAGGTAGAGACTGTTCTCTTCCTTGAGCTGCTGCATACGTTCGGTCAGATTGCTGTTTTCCTGTTGCAGCTGGTCACGTTCGCGGGTGATCTGCAGGACGTTGGCCGATGCTTTCTGCAGTGCCAGGTAGTCCGCCTTGATGCGGGTCAGTTCCTTCGCCGTTGAGGTTAGATCTGCCGCTTCTTTATTGCTGCTGTTCAGGCGGGTCGATAATTCGGCCGCCTTGTTTTGCAGTTGGTCGTTGGCCGTTTGGAGTTGTTTGATCTGCTGTGCCTTCGGCAGTTCGGCACTCACATACTGACTGCGGATATAGCCTTCGATGCCCTTTGCCGTGCGGACCAGGAAATAGTCTTTTTGTTCTTCAAGGATTTCCAGTGGTGCCCCGGTGCGAACGGTATCGAGGATCTGTTCGCCGTTACCCGGTTGGGCGCGTACGGTGACAACCAGAGTATCCGAGACGTATTTTGTGGTGGCAAAGGAGTTTCCTGCCAGAAGCGCTAACAGGCACAGGGTGGTCAGCAGTGTTTTCATCTACGGTTGCCCTCTGTCAGATGAGAAGTGCAGATCAAAGCCTTCAGGTCACAGATTGAATCTGCCGGATTATATAGGGTTTACCGGTCTGTTTTCAAGATTTTATATGGTTGCATCAGGGGGTGTCCATCAGGTTACACCCCCGACAGTGGTTTCCATTAGTCAAGTATACGATAATACTGATGAATTTGCAATATGCTTTAGGTCTGTGTAACCTTGGTTACACCCCCTTCATAACGCTTGAATCCAGAATATGCTCGTCTAATATCCCGTGATGACTACGCTTTATGCCTGGCAACGAACTCTGGCATTGCCCTTGCTCTTGTTAGCGGTTGAAAACGATCCTGGGGCATTGACAGCCCCGTTAAATTTAACCCGTAAAACAGGTGAGGAGACAAGATGATGAAAAAGTTACTCTGGGCAGTAACGGTATTGGTGGCCATGGTTTTCTTCAGCGCTTCAGTTTTTGCCGCGACCGAGGCAGAAATAAATGCCGGCAGTATTCAGCAAGCCAAGGATACCGCAGGGACCAAACCGACGGTTGCCATGGTGATGGAGAGGGTTGATGCCGGTGTTGCACTTCTCAATAAAGAGGGCCGCGCGGCTTTTCCGAAATTTAAAGGGCTTGGCAGCGAGTTTATCTATGCCGGCACCTATATCTGGATTCATTCTCCGACAACCGGCAATATGCTGATGCACCCGATGAAACCGGCTCTTGAAGGTAAAAATGTCAATCCGCTGCGCGACAAGGCGGGCAAGTTGCTTTTTATCGAAATGAACCGGGTTGCGACAGAGAGCGGCAGTGGTTGGGTCGATTATCAGTGGCCGAAGCCCGGGCAAAAGAAATCAAGTACCAAGGTCTCGTACGTCAAGATGGCGGAGCATAACGGTGAAAAATTCGTCGTCGGTTCAGGCGTTTACGATATTTCGCTTGAAGATATCAATAAGGCACTCGGGAAATAACAGCTAGCTGGCAGGGGGTAGCTTCGCCTGGAGGTTATGATGAGTCTGACCATTAAAATGAAACTGGTTCTGCTCTGCGGATTGGGGCTCTCCCTGGTGGCTGCGGTGCTGGTTGTCGGTGTTTACTTCAACGGGCAGATCGATCGCGCCCATAGCGAACAGGTTGATATTATTCGCGCTAACGATCTTGTTCAGCAGGCGCGGGTTGCCGAAAAGGCCTACCTGCAATTCTACAAGCCGGAGTTTATTGAGGAGCGTGCTGAACACAGTGCGCAGGCGGACAGGGCGTTTACCGAACTGGCGGCCGGGAGTGAACTCGATTTTTCCGCACTGAAGGATCAATTGCAGGAATACGACAAGGCGTTTAACGAACTGGTCGATATGCACGCGCAGAATGTGGGACTTGGGCAGAAGATGGATGCCATTCTAGAGAAAATCACTGCCCTTATGGTCGGGATCGAGGATGATATCCAGTCTCAACTCTTCGACCTGCAGATGGAAGGGGAGACCCTGCCTGATGCCGAAAACAATATGCTGTCGTTGACCCGTGACGGCAAGATCCTGGCCCTGACGATGAAAAACAGTTATCGCGCCTTTCTGCTCAGTGGTGATAAGAGCCACCTGGCCAAGCTCGATAAATTCATCAAAAAACAGGGCACGGTTGCGATTTCGGGCCTCAGCCAGTTTTCGGCCCAGACCAACAACAGCGATTATGTTCGTGCGGCAGCAGCGTTCAAGACCGGGATCAAGGAAGGCCAGGGTCTGTTGACAAAGTCGCAAGCGCTTTTCGATCAGGAGCTGGCGGCCGGAGAAAACCTCAACACGATAGGCGATGCCCTGATGGCGCAAGCAGAGAAAGCGGCCACGACGTCGGCGGCAACGGGCGAGGAATCGCGCAGTACCGCGATTACTGCGATCATTATTCTGACTGCGGTCGGTACACTGGTCTTTCTGGTCATCTCATTCCTGCTCAACCGTTCAATTATCCGGCCGCTCGGCAAGGCGCTGACACTGGCCGATACCATCCGCAGCGGTGATCTCTCGCAGCGTTTGAATATGCAGAGTGCCGATGAAGTCGGACGGCTTTGCAAGGCGCTGGACCAGATGGCCGACAGCCTGGAAGTCAAGGCCGATCTGGCGCGTCAGATTGCCGATGGCGACCTGACGGCCGAGGTTCAACTGGCCAGCGAGCAGGACCAGCTCGGCATTGCTTTGAAACGGATGGTTGACAATCTCAACGATCTGATGGGGAATGTTGCGATGGCCGGCGACCAGATCGCATCAGGTTCTGGGGAGATTTCAAGCTCAAGTCAGGATCTTTCCCAGGGCGCGACAACCCAGGCCGCCTCTCTGGAGGAAATCAGCGCCTCAATGAGTGAAATGTCATCCCAGACCCGGCAGAATGCCGAAAATGCGGGCCAGGCGGACGGCCTGTCGACTGAAGCCAAGGGTGCCGCCGAACGTGGCAGTGAGCAGATGGAAGAGATGGTTCAGGCGATGAGCGAGATCAATGAGGCCGGCCAGAATATCAGCAAGATCATCAAGGTGATCGACGAAATTGCCTTCCAGACCAATCTGTTGGCACTCAACGCTGCTGTTGAAGCGGCCCGTGCCGGACAACATGGCAAAGGATTTGCGGTCGTGGCCGAAGAGGTGCGTAACCTTGCCGCTCGCAGTGCCAAGGCAGCGCAGGAGACGTCTGAACTGATCGAAGGGTCGGTCGCAAAAACAGCCAAGGGCAGCGAAGTTGCCAATCGCACTGCCGAAGTGCTTGACGAGATCGTTGGTGGAATTACCAAGGTCTCAGATCTGGTCAAGGAAATCTCTGTCGCCAGTAACGAGCAGGCGCAAGGGATTGCCGAAGTAACCTCAGGGCTCAATCAGGTCGATCAGGTCACCCAGCAGAATACCGCTTCAGCCGAAGAGAGCGCTGCCGCGGCAGAAACACTCAGCAGTCAGGCCCTGCAACTGCAACAGATGCTGTCACGCTTCAGGCTCAAGGGAAACAGCCCGCAACTGGCTTCGCCGGAAAATTTCCGCACGGTTGCCCAGACTCCTGAACCTCACCAGGTAGGCTGGAGCGATATGCCGGATGCCATCGATCTCGACGAGACCGCCTGACGCATTCCGTTGAAATAGCCATTCCTGCCGCCGGGGACGAGGTCTACACCTCGTCCCCGGTTCGTATGTTACCGCCAGACCCTTCCCATCCAGAGCAGAATCTTTGCGAATCGGGTATCCTGAAACTATAGGGGAGAAGGGAGCCGATCATGAAAAGAAGCAGATACGAGTATCTTTGTCATGAGTGTGATGCGGGGCACGACACTTTGGTTGCTCATCCTGCAAGTCGTGAAGATGCGGTGGTGGTCAGCTGCATCAAGCTGACCGATACCATGGTCGTGCGAACGACCGATGGCTATACGCGCAGTTGGGACTTCCACGATTGTGAGGACCTGGGCCGTCAATCCAGCTGATGTGAAATATCCTCAGGGGCAGTCCCGATGTCTGCCCCTGTTTGTTTGCGGAGGGTTTGTTTTCGTCTCTGGCAAGCGGCGGTGACAAGTGTTATCCTCCCGCCGTTGTTTGTTGATACACTTTACCGAAAAATATATTTCGACGGAAATGACTGCCATGACGATCTGCCGCCAACGTCCGGAAACTACACTGCTGAAAGACTACAGAACTCCCGCCTACCTGGTCGACACGATTGATCTCTGTTTTCGTCTGACCCCTTCAGCAACCCGCGTTATATCAACCGTTCGCTATGTGCGTAATGCCGATCGTACGAATCCCGAACCGCTGCGCCTTGATGGCGAACAGCTTGATCTGCGGTTTCTGCGGCTTGATGGTGTTGTTCTTAGAGCGGACGATTATCAGCTGAGTACGTCGGGTCTGACCATTCCGGAGGTGCCTGAAGCCTTTGTGCTTGAAGTGGAAACCGAAATCCACCCGGAAAACAATACCGCACTTGAAGGACTATACCTGTCGAGTGGCAACTTTTGCACTCAATGTGAGGCCGAAGGGTTTCGCAAAATAACTTATTATCCGGATCGGCCGGATGTTATGGCCCGGTTCCGGGTTCGGATCGAGGCCGCGCGTGACGCCTGTCCGGTGCTGCTCAGTAACGGCAATCTGATCGAACAGGGCGAGCTGGATAGCGGAAATCATTTTGTGCAGTGGGACGATCCCTTTCGCAAGCCCGCCTATCTGTTTGCTCTGGTTGCCGGTGATCTGACCTGTATCGAAGATCAATTCGTCACCCGCTCGGGGCGCAAAATTCTGCTGCAAATCTATGTTGAACAACGCAACCGAGAGCTTTGTGGCCATGCCATGTTATCGCTGAAAAAAGCGCTGAAGTGGGACGAAGAGGTCTACGGCCTGGAGTACGATCTTGATCGTTATATGATTGTTGCAGTCGATGATTTCAACATGGGGGCGATGGAGAACAAGGGGCTGAATGTTTTCAACTCCAAGTACGTTCTGGCATTGCCTGAAACCGCAACCGATAATGATTTTCTCGGCATCGAAGCGGTTATCGGCCACGAGTATTTCCACAATTATACCGGCAATCGTGTCACCTGCCGGGACTGGTTCCAGCTCAGCCTGAAAGAGGGCTTGACCGTTTTCCGTGACCAGGAGTTTTCGGCCGATCTCAATTCGGCGGCGGTCAAACGGATTGAGGATGTCCGTATTCTGCGCCAGAGCCAGTTTCCTGAAGATGCCGGTCCCATGGCCCATCCGGTGCGGCCAGCGTCTTATGTCGAGATCAACAACTTCTACACTGTTACCATCTATAACAAAGGCGCAGAATTGATTCGCATGCAGCAGACCTTGCTGGGCAAGGAGCTGTTTAATCGCGGGGTGCGGCACTATCTGAAAAAGCATGATGGCCAGGCGGTGACAACGGACGACTTTGTTGCTGCACTTGAAGAAAGCAGCGGCCGGGATCTGGGGCAGTTCAGCTCTTGGTATGAGCAGGCCGGGACACCCCGGGTGGTGCTGGAGACGGCCTACGATCAACAAAAACGGGAATATCGTCTGGCCTGCCGACAGAGTTGCCCGCCAACCCCGGATCAGGCAGAGAAACAACCGTTTTTGATTCCACTGGCGGTTGGTCTGCTCGATGCCGAGGGCCGGGATCTGACGTTGAAACTTCGCGGGCAGCAACAAAAGCAGGCTACGCAGGTGCTTGAGTTAAGTCGGGCCGAGCAGGAATTTGTTTTTGAAGAGGTTCCTGCGGGTGCAGTCTTGTCACCTCTTCGGGGGTTTTCTGCCCCGGTGATTCTTGACTATCAGCAGCCGGACGCGGAACTGGCTTTGCGTATGGCGCACGACAGCGATCCGTTCAATCGTTGGGAGGCAGCGCAGCAGCTGGCCAGGCGAGAGTTGCTGGCGGCACTCGAAAAGAATGCGCAATCGGTCTTGAGTGACCTTTTTGTCGACAGTTGGTGTCGGGCGCTGGCAGATCGCGCTGCCGACGGTAATCTGCTGACCCAGTTGTTGACCCTGCCGTCCGAAATCTACCTGGGTGAGCAGACGGATCGGATAGATCCCGGTTCTATCCACAAGTTACGTCAGTCCGCTCGCCTGCAGTTGGCAGAGGCTGGACACTCTCTGTTGTTGGAGCGTTATCGTGAGGGTCGACAGGAGGGTTCCTACAGCCCCGACCCACATCAGGTCGGCACCCGTAGCCTGAAAAATTTCTGTCTGGCACTGTTGATGCGGCGAGAGGATCCTGAAGCGGTTGACCTTTGCCTGCAGCAGTATGAATACGCTGGGAATATGACCGATCGTCTGGCGGCACTGGCCTGCCTGGTGTCGAGTTCTCTGCTGCAGCGGGAAACAACGCTTGAAGATTTTTATCAGCGCTGGCAAAACCATCCGCTGGTGATTGATAAATGGTTCATGTTGCAGGCGACGGCCAATCGTGAACAGGTTTGCGACGAGGTCCGCGTACTGCTGGATCATCCGGCGTTCACACGGGAGAATCCCAACCGGGTACGCAGTTTGATCGGAGCCTTTGCCGCCGGTAACCCGGCCGGTTTCCACCAGCCGGATGGCGCCGGTTATCGCTTGTTGACTGAGCAAATTCTGTATCTGAATCAACGCAATCCGCAGGTTGCAGCGCGTATGGTTCTGCCCTTGTCGCGCTGGAAGCGCTTTGAGCCTGTACGCAGTGCCCTGATGCGTGAGCAGTTGGAGCAGTTGCAACAGCAGGAGCTGTCGCGCGATCTCTACGAAATTGTCAGCAAAAGCCTGACGTAGGGGCGTGATTTTTCACGGCCTGTTCTGTCTGCTGGTGGTCGATCTGTTTATTTCGGATTTTGCGGGAGATTTCTAGATTGAATGAAGTGACAATTATCGGTTGCGGCGATATCGGCCGGCGGGTTGGCAAGGAATTGATTGCTCAGGGTGGCAAGGTGACTGCCTTGGTTCATCACCCGGAAAAGGTTGGGCCGTTGCAGGATGAGGGTTTTTTCGCCCGCGCCGGAAATCTTGATTCTCCGGAAAATCTTCCTCAAATCCAACTGCATGGCCATCAGGTTTTCTACCTGGTCCCGCCTCAAGGCGGTGGCAAGAGCGATTATCGTATGCTCAATTTTTGCCGTGGCCTTTCTGCGGAGAACTGCCCGGCCAGGCTGGTCTATATCAGTACCAGCGGGGTTTATGGTGATTGCGGTGAAACCCTGGTGACCGAACACTCGCCACTGAACCCGCAAACCGCACGGGCGCAGCGACGGGTCAGTGCTGAATGCCAGTTGCGCGAGCAGTCGGAACGGCTCGGGTTTGAGCTGATTATCTTGCGGGTGACCGGAATTTACGGGCCGGGTCGTTTGCCGATTGCGCGTCTTATGCAGGGTTTCCCCGTATTGAAAGCGAAGGAGGGAGCCTGCACCAATCGAATTCACTCTGCAGATCTGGTGAGAATCTGTCTGGCGGCAATGGCTAAGGGTGAGGATGGCGACATTTTCAATGTCTGTGATGGCGAACGGTCAACGATGTCCGATTATTTTATGGCGGTAGCACGGTTTGCGGGTTTGCCGCAGCCACGACAAATAACGATGGCGGAGGCCGAGAGTGAAATGAATCCGTTGATGCTCAGCTATCTGAGAGAGTCCCGCCGGATGGACAACCGTCTGATGTTGGAGAAACTGGGAATCGAGTTGCTCTATCCGAGTCTGGAGGCCGGTCTGGCCGCCTGTCAACAGGAGCTTGATTTATGACCCCGGTCGCTGTTGTGTTACAGCCGGTTGCCAGCTTCGGGCGTGGTTTTGCGTACCTTTTCCGCGCCCCGCGTTTTCTGCTCAGCCATCCGAGATTGCTGCGTTTTGTTGCCATCCCTTTTACGATCAATCTGTTGGTTTTTTCGCTGGCGGTCTATTTCGGTCTTGACCTCTTCAATCATCTGTTGGAGCAGTATCTGCCACAAGGCGATGCCTGGTATCTGGCGATGCTGTACTATCTGGCCTGGGTGGTTGCAGGATTGTTGAGTACCCTGCTGATTTTTTTCAGTTTTACGGTGATCGGGAACCTGCTGGCAGCACCTTTCAATGAGTTGCTTTCCGAGCGCATAGAGGTGCTGATCAAGGGTGAGGGGGGCGCGCCCTTTGTCCTGAGGCGTTTTGTTGCCGAATCAGGACGCTCGATGCTGATCGAGCTGAAAAAACAGCTTTTTTTTATCGTTGGAATGATTCTGCTGTTGTTGATCAATCTGGTCCCGGGGTTTGGTCCTCTGGTTTATGCTGTCCTTGCGCCCCTGTTCACCCTGTTTTTTCTGGTGATCGAATATCTCGGCTTTGTGCTGGTCCGCAAACAGGTTGGCTTCGGTCGTCAGCAGCGCTATGTACTGGGGCGTCCTTTGTTAATGGCCGGTTTCGGTTGCGGAGTATTTATTGTGCTGGCGATTCCCTTGTTGCAGTTTTTCTGCATTCCACTTGCCGTGAGCGGAGCAACCCTGCTCTGGTGCGACTTTCCCCATACCGAGAAGGAAGGCTGAAGAGATGCGGGTCCTGTCCCTTTTGATTTTGCTCATACTGCTGACAGTTGCCGATCTGGGGGCCTACAATCGCGAAGTCTGGAACAAAAATGAAGCGGCGGTGGCACTACTCAAACAGCAACAGTTTGAGCAGGCTCTTGAGCTGCTGTTGCAGTTAAACAGCGAAATTTCTGCCAATGAAACCATTCACAAGAATATTGCGACCAGTTATTTTGGTGCCGGGCAACAGCAGATTAAGGCGGGCAATTTTCTCCGTGCCGCTGAACTCCTGCAGGCTGGCAAGGAATACAACGATCAGGATTCCCGCCTCTGGTTGTTGCGCGGTATTGCCTTGATGAAAAACGGCAACCTGGGGGAGGCTGAAGCCGAGCTGAACGAGGCCTGGGCCATGAGTGGTGATGATCCCCGGATCTTACAGCATCTGGGGTTGCTTTATTACGAGACAGACCGAATGTTTGAAGCGGTCGATATCTGGCAACGGGCGATTGCCCTCGATCCCCGAAATGCG
>JAJRWF010000132.1 GCA_024276905.1 Deltaproteobacteria bacterium | reverse complement strand
GTGACGTACTGTTTTTTGTCCTTGAGCATCCAGAGGATAAAATCGGGATGAAAGTTTCCGGCCTCAAAAAAACCAACTCCTTTGCCCCGACTCATATTTCTGAGCAGAAAAAGCTCAGTACCATTTTCTTCGAGGTCAGCCCTGTTACCATCGCACCAGCCTTTCAGGTCGGTGACAAACTGATATTCACTTTCATTTAAGGCCACCGGAAGAACAGTAATTTTCCCTCCGCGTCGCACATGGAACAGCGGCTGAAAAAGATGTTGGCCAAAGTTGCAGGCTTGCAAATCACCCGCTTTCAAAAGATCATCTTTACGTGAGACCAGGTCTTGCTTGATCTGTTCGATCCCCTGAATGACCTGTTCCTCGCTGCCATCGACGATCAGTTGATAAGACTCTTCCTGCGGAATATTATCATCGGCAGCTGTCAACTCGCGTAATTCCAACCGAGGTTCAATATATTCTCGCTTGCAAAAATTATAGTAGTGATCGCAGTAGCGCTTCAGTAGTTCTGCCGCCACCTGCTGTAGCAGCAACACCGCATCGAAACTTGCAGGATTTAAGCGCGCTTCCGGCAGGTACAGAGTGTACCAGTCGTTCCTTGCCAGAAGTCGCCGGATACCGGCTTTTGAAATGTTGATGTTGTGCCAGCTTCTTTCGCGCTTAAACTGCTCCAGCTCAAAAAAGAGCGCATCGTAATCGAGCAGAGCCAACTGCTGGTCACGCAGGAAAACTCTGTCCTTTTGTGTTGCCTGAACCAAGCCTCGGGATTGTACCGACTGAATACGCGGATACCAGTCTGCGACGATGGGATTATGCGTCAAATAAGCGGGCAGATCACCAACCGTCGGAACCGGTGCGTCCTTCTTGAAATCATACTCCTGGCCGTCTGCACCCTTGCGTTTTGGCCGGAGAATTTTGAGTTTTTTGCCGAAGTCATAAGTTACATTTAAAGGGATGCTGATAATCTTGCGCCGCTCGTTACCGGGGAGACCTTCCTCTTTTAGAAAATCACGGAATTTCTCCATAAAATCTGCTTCGACACCGAAAACATTCAAGGTTTCCAGCTCTTCGATGAAGGGAGGTCTGGCCTGCGCATGCGAATGGCCACTCCGCTTGAGACTCCACTGATAACCCTTCAAACGCACGCCCCGACCGAAAAGTTGGATAATCTGTGCCCCTTCAGAGCGTCCGACATGCATCAGACCCATAGTGCTGACCCGCCAGCAGTCCCAACCTTCGACAAACTTGTTGGAGCCGATCAGCAGATTCACCGGCGATGAAGAATCTTTGACCGAAGCGAACATTGCCTCACCAAAATCGCTGTCTCCCACCGTCAAACGAGTATCATTTTGCACAGCAACCTCGGCAACATGGTCACAGAGCCCCTTGGCGTCACCAACGTTGATCAGCCCGAAAGGCATTTCGGCAGCACCACATTTAAGCGCCACCTCCCCCGATTCGCCCTTGATCCGCTCTAACGTAAGCTGGCCACCTGCCGGGCAGTTGAACAAGCGCCCGAGGATATCCAGATACAAAGATTCCACCGTCTCCCCGCTGTTCATCTGTTTGGCCAGGTAGGTAAAGGCTCCGGCAAAGATATCGTTGCCATCACTGTCCAGCAGGCCGGTATCCTGGCCCTTGCCGGTGAGAATTTCGTCCATCCGGCGACAAGCGGCCTGCCGGTTATCCAGAAAATCAGCAATCGACTGGATAATCTGCGCCACATCAGTGGCGACAGCCTTCTCGTCTCTGGTCCCCTTGGCTTTCGATACCGTACTGCCGACAAACACCCATAGAGGTTTTTCCAGGTTGAATGGCTCAAACTGACCCGCTTCTTCATAAATGCGCAATTGCTGATAATACTTGAGCAAGCAGGCGGTCAGATAAGTCGCGCGGGTTTCAGCAAAAGATTCCGGCAGATTCAGGATCTGATAATCCTTACCGAAGCCATCTTCGTAAAACCAGCGATAGGAGTAGTCGAACAGCACTGCTTTGGCGTAATCATCTTCGTGGCCGGTACCACCGACCGACTGTTCAAAGGTTGCCGAATATTCGAAGGTGAAGCCCTTGTCGCAGAGCATCGCCCGGTTTTTGTACCAGGCATTCTCGTTCTTCTTGACATCCTTACCAGAGAGCCCCCGGTGCCCTTCATCGACCAGCAGCAGGTTCTGGTCACCAAGGCTGCGCGTTGCGATGGTATTCGGGCCTTCCTTGTCGGCCAGTTTGGTGATTTCCAGGACATCAACCCGCTCGAGACCCTGAGCCTGACCAAACAGACCACCACGCGACTGCAAATAACGATCTGCCACAATATGACTCTCGCCAAACTCGGCAATATGCTGCTGGGAGAGTCGCTCATTAGGAGACAGAAGAATGACTCTGGATAGGTCTTTGTCACTACCCTGCCGTTTCGCATAGTAACGATACTGCAGCAGATTGACGTGCATCAGCAGGGTTTTGCCGCTACCCGTCGAGTTCTGCAAACAGAGCTTATTGAGATCATCCCCAGCATAGGCCGGTAGGTCGGCGTAATCGACCCAGTGGCGATTGAAACGTTCGACAAACGCATTGAGATCAGCAAGCAATGCCTCCCGGTCTGCAAAAAAGCGATCGAGATAAATCTCGACAAAGAGCAGGGTCAGCCACTGAAAATATTTCCACACAATCGGCCGGTGACGCTTTTCGTTGATCGCCTGGGTGTGGCGCACGATATTTTCTTCGTAGCGCAAGATCCGCTCTTTACTGACGCCGCACTGGTCATTCCAGAACAGTTCACTATTCACCAGGTTGTGATAGAACTTGTGCAGATTATCAGTGTCCAGCCCTTCCATACGCGGATCACGAATCGGGTCCGCCAGCCGGTGAAACGGCAAGACCGATTTGTTGCCGACTTTCTGTTCCACCAGCGGATCGATACCGAACAGGCTGAGCAACCACTGGTTCAGCAATAGCTTATTTCTGAATTTGTGGGATTTGGGACCACGGGAGCGTCGTTTAGCCATTGATCCCACCTTGCAGATTTTCTATCGTCGTCAACCAGTTGTTAAAGATAGGACAACGTTCACGGATTTTTTTCAAGCCGATAGCTTTAGCAACGGCGATTCCGGTCGATGTTTTTTTGAATCGGTCGGAAAGCCTTTCCAGCCGCTTAGACGGTGCGGTTTCCGGTGAATTGTCGATATGCTCCGGTTCACCGCATTCAGCGAGAATTTTGTCGATTTCAGCCTTAGGCACATGCAACTGCTCAGAAAGCTTTTGCGGATCGCTGAAGAGCAAAGCCTCGAACTCATGCATGGCGACATAAGGGATAAAACGCCTGTCCGGATCATGACCACTGAATAATTCTCCAACCTGTGCTTTAGTCGCGCGATTAATTTCAGCGGCTTTCTTTGTTGGTGTCCCTTGCCGGTTCGCCTCTTCAAGGCCGGGCCAATCGTTTTTGATCCCGTAGAAATCCACCAGCAATGTCAGGTAGGTGTCACACCGCTGTTTAAGATGAAGTCCGATATCATTTTTAACGCGATCAAATCGTACATCACCCCCTTTTTGCCCCGGCTTGGAAATGATGATCGGCGTCATAAAAACACTTTTTCCAGCCAGATAGGGCACCAGCATATCTGCTATGAAGATTTTTTCAGTCAATCCCTCTACGAGCACCACAATCTCGGCAAAATCACTCATGGACCGGCCCCCCGGAAATGACATTCTTACTCCAGAGTTCTCCGACCGAGTAGGTTTCAAGCCAGACATTAAAATCTTTTTCCAGCAACCGCTCGAAGGTCGACGCACCATCTTTGCGGTTAACGACAACCACATCCTCCACACTGAAGCAATCGATCAGCGCCGGGGATTGGGTAGCAACAATGACCTGCGTCCGCTTGGAAACGTTCTGGATCAGTTCAGCAAGAATCGAAATAGCCAAGGGGTGCAAACCAAGTTCCGGCTCGTCAAAAATAATCGTTGAAGGGGGATTTGGCTGTAGCATTGCCGTGGCAAGGCAAATGAAACGGATGGAGCCATCCGAAAAGTGATAAGGCTGCATCGGGTAATCCGAGCCTTTTTGCCGCCAGCTCAAATTAACTTTCTGCTTCTCGCCGAAGTCGGTCACATCCAGAAGAAAATCATCAAAAAAGGGCATAACCAGACGCACCGATCCCAGAATTTCACCATAGGTATCGGGGTGCTCTTTTCTCAGCCGCAACAAATAAGGCGCAATATTCGAGGCATCAAAGCGCAACACCTTGTTGTCCTGAATTATTTCATAATGCCGCATCGCCGCCGTCGAACTGGTGTCATGAAAATGATAAATCTGCCATGATGAAATCGCTTCATATACCGGTTTGCTGTACTTGCTGTCTGATGAAGTGCTTTTCACCTCTTTGACCAGCAACGAGGTACCGTCTGAACTATCACCCAGCTCCCACCAGCCGGTCGTTCCAGGTTCGTAGTAACGCGCCTCGTCCGTCAGCAGAGCGTTTTCTGAAGGTCCCGGACTAATCTTGAAACGATACCCGCGCGCACCGAATCGAGCTTCAAACTCCATTTGCGACGTCTGCTTTCGGCCATTAAAAAGGAAGTCGCTGACACCGCCGCCAAGACGGATGTATTCATTGAGATTGTCATCAATAACTTTTCGCAGCAGCCGGAAAAATTCGATCAGGTTGCTCTTACCAGCCCCGTTGCCACCGATAAAAATGTTAAGATCGTTCAGTTCAAAATCATCAAGTGAACGGATCGATTTGAATCCCCGTATGGTCAATTTATCCAATGAATTTGTCATTTACACAATCTCCGCTCGCTAAAAGAGAAGAAGCCCTGTTCTTATACTTTGCCACGGGTGCCCCCCTTCTCGTCTTTTTCTTCCCCCTGGCCAACCTGTTGAACCATGCGGTCGAAATCACTTTCAAACAGCCGATCCTGAATAACGCGGTATTTTTCAAATTCACTCTCGGCATGAGCTTTGGCAATCTCGGCCGTGACCTTTCCTGCGTCCTGTAAAATCTCCCGGTCTGTCGCAGCGATGAACCGATTAAGGCGTGTTTCCCAATCCTGCATCGTCAGTGGAATCTGTCGCAGGGCCATATCTTCTGCCAGATCAAGATAAGCTGACACCAGCCGCTGCAATTGTGCCATTTCATTTCCTGATTAGTTACAATTTTCAGCCTGTCCCTTCTCCATGAGGGAGAAGGTGGCCGAAGGCCGGATGAGGGGATGTTTTCCGAGCATTCCCCCCTCACCCTAGCCCTCTCCCTCAGGGAGAGGGGATAATTTTGGCTCTTGGCTGAAGATTAGCACTAATCAGGTTTCATTTTGGGTCAAATAGTTCTTGGCAACGCTGACATCGAATTTCTGGATTTTCCCTGCTGGCGCGTCTTTCCAGCTGGTCAGTCCCATGTTCTCTTGTGCGGCATCAGCACGGTGACAGATAACTTCCGCCGCCGTCTGACCGTGAATGGCCCAATGCAGTTTGTTTTGCACCGTGGCGAAAAAACGTTTGGTCGCCTGAGCGGTTACGTCATAGTCGATGGCGGTCGCGTAGATGTCGGTAATTTTCTGGTAAAACTTGCGTTCACTCAGGCGAATTTCGCGGATGCGCTGCAACTGCTCTTCAAAGTATTGCCGAGTCAGGAGAGAGCCGTCATTTTTCAAGCGCTCGTCATCCATCACATAGCCCTTGATGGTGAACTCCTCGATAATGGTATTGGCCCATTTGCGAAATTGCACAGCGCGTTCTGAGTTAACCTTGTAGCCGATGGCGATAATCGCGGCCAGATTGTAGTGTTTGGTGTTGTAGCTTTTGCCGTCTGCGGCAGTTATTCGAAAATTTCGAATAACTGCATCCGGTTCCAGCTCACTGTCGGCAAAAACCGTCTTCAGGTGATAATTAATAGTGTGTGTTTCTACATCATAGAGCAGGCCCATCATCTTCTGGGTCAGCCAGATATTTTCATCTGCGTAAACCGCTTCGACACCGCCCTTGCCGCTTGCTGCAATAAAGGTCAGGTATTCAGCAGCCGATGAGCGAACAATGGATGGACTGTTTTTCACCGCAACCTGTAAATCCTTTTTGTTGCTCATGCCCCCTCCCACATCCGTTTGTGGAACTCTTCTTCAATGAGGCGGACTTTCCAGTTGTCATCAGTTTGTTTCAGGTTCGGCAGATTATTGCTGCCGTTGACGTAGATGGTATCAAACTCGAAATCGCGGCTGCTGATACGATTTTTCAGGAACCAGGCATCGAGGACCGCGTTGTCTTTTTCGAGATCGCCACTGAGTTTGCGCCAGACGATCAGCACCTTCTCCTGCTGGCCGTTGTTGGGGTTGGCCGGGTCGCTCGGCAGCCAGCCTTCGACTTTGCGGAACCAGAAATTACAATGATCAGTTGACAATGAACAATGATCAGAGAGCTTTATTTTGCCGTCGATGACCAGTTTGGTCTTTTGGTCGGTCGGGATTTCCGGGTCTTCGAGCCGTTTGAACTGGACGGTAAACTGCTGGGGTGCGGCAATGTGCAGCAGACGCAGACCGAGCAGGTAGTTGAAGGTTTCGAGCAGGTCGACATTTTTGCTGACATATTCGTCGCTGCCAGGCTTTTTGACTTTGAGGCTGTAGCTGCAAGGATCAGCAAAGGCGTCGATGTTGAGCAGTGACTGACTGCCGCGCGTCTCGACATCGAGCAGATAGCGGAGCATGTAATCTTCTTTGAGCGAAGCATTGCTGGAGATCGCCTTTTGCCGCTGCGGGTCTTCATCGAGACACAGGTTGTTCAGGGTGTCTTCGTAGGATTCCAGCCGCAGGTATTTAAAGCAGTGGGAGATACCGGTTTGACGAGCAGTCGGCTTGCCGTCCTTCCAGCTGTCGGAGTAGACCACCTTGGCGATGCGCGGTTTGAGGACGGTGTCGAAGTAGTCGCCCATTTCGACGAGGATGTATTTACGTTTATCAGAATTAGCAAAGCGGATAGCTGCATGTCCGGTCGACCCAGAACCTGCGAAATAGTCCAGAACAATTTCATCAGGTCTAGCAACCCACCCTATAATTCTCTGCAGCAATGCAAGACTTTTCTCATGCGGAAAATCTGTGAACGACCCTGATGATGGTATATCCAACCAGTTGTCACTGACCAATCTAAACGTCTGTGGGGGAACGTAGTATTGAACAGTTCCATCTCCATTTTTTCTTACAAAATCGAGGTCAACTCCAGCCTGAAGATTCTCTGCATACCATTCATCTAAACTTTTTTCAGCCGATTCTGACTGTAGGTAATTATTGTAATTTTGACATGCTCTACTTGCCCTGTTCCTCTCCCAACGCCACTGTCCCGTTTCGGGGTTCTGCCCAAGCAATTCATATCGCATGGTGTGCCTATCAGTTCCACGCCAAAAAGTATCCCACTTCCCAGGCTTTCTATTCTCTAATTCCTGATGAAGGTGCGGGACACGAATTCCTTTCTTTTTTGAGCAAATATGAATTAAGTCATGGCCTAAACTAAGGCGACTGATATCTTCAAATTGGGCTTGTACATTTTTTATTCCACGTCGTGCAACTACGGAATTTTTTCGTTCGGCAAAAACTTCTTCCAATACTAATCGAGAGCGTGCAGATTCATCATCGCCTATTTGTTGAAAAAATAAGGCATCATTTGCCATCAGGCCAGAAGAGGCAAAAGCACGATCAACCATCATACTAAACCAACTGGAGGCTTTGTATCCGTCTTTGTATGGAAAATCATCATTTTCAGTATTATACGGCGGATCGATATACACACATTTCACCTGTTCCCGATACCGCCCCTGCAACAGATTCAACGCCTGAAAATTCTCCGAATGAATCAGCAACCCATCGCACTGCTCATCAAAATTCTCAATCACAGCGATCAGTTGCGCCTTGAATCTCTCGGTAAAAAAGCGCGTATCCAGCACCAACTTGTCGTTGTTTTTTAAAAACTCCACCGTCAGCGGGTCAGAAAACCCCGGCTGCGACAGATCACCCGCAATTTCATCGATGGCAAACAGCTTGACCCATTCGTCAATCTGCGCCTGGTTCTTCGCAATCTGCGGGTAAAGCTCTTGCGGCACCCGATCAAGGGTGATGCAGTAGTTGGTTTCGACGACAAACTTCTTCTTCAACCAGAGCTTCTTCTGAAAATCCTCCAACTGAGCCAGAAAATCGATCAACTTTCCGGCAATCTTGCGCAGCACCTTGATCTTGGAAAGATAGCTTTCGACCGCCGGGACATCAGCGTTCTCAATATCATCGAGGCGCATCACTTCGTTCTTGATGTAAAAATCGAGCTCGCGGCGCAGGAAACCGCCTAGATCCTTGTGAATGAAGTAGTCCATGCTGTTGCGCGCGGTGTACTGATTAACGTACTTGGCCAGCAGCGGGCGCTTTTTGTTTTTCTCGGTCGGGGCGGGGAACTTCAGCAGCCGCAGATATTCTGTAAGTTTTTTGTCTTCGGAGGCCAACTCTTCAAGTTTTTCCAGGACCGTTTCAACCGTCTGTGCATTACGCTTATCGCGCCAGCTGCCCTCTTGCCCCGATTTTTCCGGATCGGGCCGATACTCAAAATTAACCACCAACTCGCCAGCTTCGGTCAGATCGACCGGCTGAGCCGCATGCAAAACAAAGAAGCGCTTGGTTGCATCACTGGCTTTAACATTGCCATGCTCCCCTTCGGCGGCATCGATCACCCGAAAATGAACCTTTATCGGCTGCTCGGGAATATTTTGCAGGGTCCGTTCTTCGTCACTGAGTTGTCTGATCTCGGCGGCCTGGCCGATGTCGAAGGTAAAGTTGGAAAAATACTCAGCGGTCTTGATGTAATACTGATCGGCATTGGCCCAGTGCAGCTTGACCTCTTCACCGTTATAGGGAATGGCAAAGGGGGCCGCCTTGCCGGAGGTTTCGCGAGCATAGTAACGGCGCGACATAAAATCGCCGCCATCGTAATAACGTTCAAAAAAGCGGTAGAGGTGATCATAAACATCGGCCTCGGCCGAAGCGGTATCTTTCACGGCATTAAACGCAGCCTGGGCCTCTTTGACCTTGGGCGAGTTTTCCGGGTCGGCGACGCCATATTCACGCGCTGCGGCGATCTCTTGTTCGACCCTGGCCTGCAACTCGGCCTTGCGCACCTCATCCACCTGCCCGAAGGCATTGGCAACAATCTGCAACAGGTCTTTATCGATAAACCTGGAGACCTGCTCTCTCTTAACGTGCATGACCCGATAAAAACCGAAGTCGAGATCCGGCTGATCGAGCTGAAACAGCTCTGAGAGCTTCTTTAACAGACGGCTGCGAAGTTGTTCAGTTGTGGGCATGTTATTTTAATCTCCAGTTTTGAAATATTTGCAGCAAAAAGTCACCCCCTCATCCGGCCTGCGGCCACCTTCTCCCTCGAGGGAGAAGGGTTAGAATCCCCCGTTCCATCGAGTACGAAGGATTTTAGGTTCCCCTCTCCATCGAGGGAGAGGGTGCCCAACGGGCGGGTGAGGGGGAATCTTTTCAACCCTGCAATCTTCTATACAATTCTTCCAGCACAGCGTCCAAAGAGTTGAGCACGTCATTGTTCCAGAATCTAACAACGCGAATCCCTGACTCCGTCAGTACAGCCGTGCGTTCTTCATCATAAAGGCGTTGCTCTTCGTCATTATGTCCGCCACCATCAAGTTCAACCGCAAGGGCGACATCATAACAATAAAAGTCGAGGATATAGCCACAAATCGGATACTGGCGACGAAATTTAAACCCACAAAAACGCCGCGCGCGCAATAGTTGCCAGAGCAGCGCTTCAGCATCAGTCTGCTCTTTACGCAAGTTCCGGGCAAAAGTGAGTAATTCTGCCGGTATTGGCACGGGCCCCTCCTCTTCTGAAAAACCTCCCCCTCATCCGGCCTGCGGCCACCTTCTCCCTCGAGGGAGAAGGGTTGTAAATCCCCCGTTCCATCGAATACAAAGGATTTTAGGTTCCCCTCTCCATCGAGGGAGAGGGTGCCCGAAGGGCGGGTGAGGGGATAATATTACACAAGCGTCCAGCGAATACGAAACAATGGGTGAATGACCGTTTTCTGCTTCATTCTCTTTTCAAGCGCCTCAATCAGTTGATCACGACGCTGCTCAATCTGATCCTCTACGTCGAAAATTTCCTGCCGATGACGGCGCTGGACCCGCTCGAGTTTTTTGATCTCTTCCTGCAGATCCTTCTGCTCAACCACTGTTTCGGCCTGACGTGAACGTCGCTTGGCATCGCGTAGTTTAAATTTGGTTTCTTCGAGGACCTGCTCGGCAGCCAGAATCTGATCGTCAGCCCATTG
>JAJRWF010000131.1 GCA_024276905.1 Deltaproteobacteria bacterium | reverse complement strand
CAATCAAAAATGCCCGTCTTTATGAAGAACAGCAGAGCACCTATCTGAGCACTGTCCATGCGCTGGTCTCGGCAATTGAAGCAAGCGATCCCTATACCCGTGGCCACTCCGAACGGGTCACCCGTTATTCTCTGGCCCTGGCGCGCCGTCTCGACCTTCCGGAATCTGCTACCAAGGATCTGGAGCAGGCCGCAATTCTGCACGACATCGGCAAAATCGGCATTGACGATTCACTGCTGCACAAAGTCGACGTTCTGTCCCTGAACGACATCGACCGCCTGCGCCAGCATCCGATAATCGGCATGCGGATTCTGGAACCGATCCAGTTTATGGTTCGTGTTCGCGAAATTATCGGACAACACCATGAACGCTTTGACGGTCAGGGCTACCCCCTGGGTCTGCCCGGCGAAAAACTTCTGCTGGAAGCACGGATACTCGCCGTCGCCGACAGCTATGACGCCATGACCTCGGATCGCCCCTACCGCAAGGCATTGCCGAAAGATGTTGCCCTCAAGGAACTGGAGCAGCATACCGGCACCCAATTCGATCCGCGAGTAGCGGCGGTCTTTATCGAAATGCTCAACAACGGTGAACTCCCTGGTTGAAAAAGACGAAGAGGCCCCTGTCATGCCCAGGTTCGAAATTTTTCAACTGATCAAACAGCTGCTGTGGCCGCTGGTTGTCCTGCTGCTGGTTCTGGCCGGAACCTCGGTTCTCGGTTCCGCCCTGCTGTTGCACAACAGCCTGAGTGATTCAATCGACTATCAGCTAGACCACGCCCAGAAAATGGTTTACCGCGACCTGAAAAGTCGTGAAATGCTGCTCACTGACCTGCTGATCCTGCTCGGTCAGAAACCGGCCTCTATTGCGACCGGTGTTCTTGAAACAGAAGCGCGGACCTACCAGCCGCTGCTTGACCTGCAACTCTATGATTCCCGGAGTGAGCTGAGCGTCCCGCAGCGGAAGTTGCTGGACACAGCAATTCTGAGTAAATCCGGCCTGCGACGCATCACCTACGATGAGAACAGCGACCTCTATTATCTGACTCTTGTCGAACCTGCAGGCGCACCACGAAACGCCCTGCTGCTGCAGTTTCCCATGAACAGACAACTCCTGAGAGTACTCTCCGAGCGTTATCTTTGTGACTTTTCTCTCTACTCCGAAGAAGGTCGCCTGATGGCCAGCAGCAGCGACAAGGGCAACCCGGAGACACAACTCTCAAAACGCCAGCTAATCCGGATTACCGCCAGCAACCATCTCTACACCTCAAAGATCGAGGATGTTGACTATCGCAGCCTTTATGTGCCCCTGCCCCTTAGCAGTGAAGGGATTCTCTACCTGGCCGCCAGCCACTCGTTGGACAACCTGAACAGCCTGTTGCTGACGCACAGTTGGCGGCTCTTGCTGACCGTCATCCTGGCTCTTGCCCTTGGCACCCTGATCTACTATCGTCTGCTCAAACAGACCCTGGCGCCGCTGAGAAGTCTGCTTGAAACCATTCACCAGGTGGCACAGGGGAACCTGACCTCACGCACTGAAATTGCCCCGGGAAATCGTCTGAACGAGCTGGGGAGAAGCTTTAACCAGATGCTGGGTACACTGGAAGTTCTCTATGAAAAACGGCTTGAGAATGAAAAGTCCGAGGTCCTCACTCAAGAAACCCTGAAATATAACAACCATCTGAAAAAGAAGAATCTTGAAATTGAAAAAGCCAACATTCTTCTCAAGGAACAATACGACGAACTTTCAGCGCTTTTTCAGGTTTCGCGCAGCCTGACCGCAGCACTGGACAAGAACCTGCTGTTCGAAAAAATCTTCAGTGTTTTTCGCGAAGCCCTGCATTGTGATCGCATTGTTCTGCTGCTTTATCATGCGGGCCATGAATCGCTTGAAGTCATCAAAACTTCGGGGCTTGATGCCACGACAGTCAAGGGGCTTTCGTTTGAGCTCGGGGAGGGAATCAGCGGCCTGGTCGCCGCTTCCATGCAGCCCATTTACAGCCCGGACCTGAGTACCGACGACCGCAATCTCAACTACAAAGGGCGCTGGGTCTCCTCCGGCAGCCTGCTGTCGATGCCGATGGTGCTGCAGAATCGGCTGATCGGAGTCCTCAATATCCACCACCATCAGACGGAAGCCTTCAGTCCGGTTGCCCAGCAAATGGCGCAGGCGATCGCTGACCAGGCGGCTATCTCGATCGAAAACTCAAGGCTTTACGAGAAAACCCGAACCCTGTCTGCCACCGATGACTTGACCGGGCTCGCCAACCGGCGTCAATTTCAGGATTTTCTTCAGCGGGAATGGGCACAGTCACGACGCTACCAGAGCAATTTCAGTCTCCTGATGCTCGACATCGACAACTTCAAGGCCTATAACGATGTCCACGGCCATCTCAAGGGAGATATCGCCCTCAAAAAGGTCGCGGCCCTGCTACTGCAGAACACCCGCGGCATCGATCTGGTTGCACGTTTTGGTGGCGAGGAATTCGTTTTGCTGTTACCCAAAGCGGGCCGCGAAGGGAGTCAGGCTGTCGCCAAAAAACTCTGTCAGTGTATTGAAAATTACTATTTTGCCGGTATGGAAGAGAGCCAACCGCAGAAAAAACTGACCGTATCGATCGGCACGTCAACTTTCCCGACCGACAGTACCGAGATTTACGAACTGCTGAACCTCGCGGACGAGGCCCTCTATCAGGCAAAGCGACGTGGCCGCAACCGCGTTGTCAGCTGGACGCGCGAGATCTCAGAATCCACCGACAAATCCACGCCGCAATTCCTCCCGCCCCCAACCTGATCACGGGACACTAGTATTTCGATTCTCTAAAATGTTTACATTAAGCGACTTCAAGGTCAAATTTCTTCCAACGATGCACAACCGGGGCGGAGTTGATCTCCTTGATTCCCAGAAGGATACGTTCCTTGAGTTCCTCTTTGGAGGAGACT
>JAJRWF010000008.1 GCA_024276905.1 Deltaproteobacteria bacterium | reverse complement strand
GGTATTGGTCATGGAGTCGCGCTGTACATAGCGCAAACAGGCATGGAGATAACAGGCGCGGATGCGATCAACCTTGTCCATGTCCCTAAACTCACGGTGTGCAAAGAGGACGGCCCGGGTATGCTCGTCGGTTGTTTCAAACAGGGGCGCGGGGAGTTGATACAACTCGGTCTGAAACACAACTTTATCCACGCCACTACCGCGTTCTTCACAGACCCCAATCCGACGCATGAACGACGCCAGGGCTTCGTTGCGAGACTTCGGTGGACTGTCGAGAAAGCGATCGGTTGTGACCAAAGGCAGGCCGGGATTAGTGATCTCCATGCGGTTGGAAAAAATCTCAACCATCGGTGCGGTCCCGGTTAAGTGAAAATCCTGATGAATGATGGCGTTGGCGACCAACTCGCGGATCGCCAGTTCGGGAAACATCGGCACTTCTTTCCGCAGAGCCTGGCCGACGACTTCATTGCTGGGCAGCAGATTGGTGACAAAATCGATCAACCCTTCAAACCCGGCAGCGTACCCCTTAGTCCCCTCCTGCTCACGAACTGTTTCAACCCGGCTCTCCCCTTTATACAGCACAATCCGCAACGCCTTGCGACGCAGTGTGCGGAAATCGGCGAGCCGTTTGGCAAACAGGACGGCCCCCAGACTTGTAATGTCCCATTTACCCCTCTTGTCTCTGGAAATCATTTCATCCGCAGCCAACACCTCAAGGATCCCATCCCGGCCTGCGGGCAGGGGCAATGCGAGCAGATCAAAATAAGCGGGATAATCCAACAACTTCAAAATGTCATCAGCCGTTACGTTTTCCGCCGCGATTTCTCGTTCAAAGGGGGTTTGATCAAAAACCCGCCACAATTCGCGTTCTTTTTCGGGAAAATCTTTGAGTCTCTTCTTGTAGGAGCCGACCCGAATAAACTCAGTACCCTTGAATTGCACCGGGTGGCGAAAAGCGGCACCGATCTCCAGTAGCACAACCGACTTTTCATCCACCTGCAGTGAATAGAAATGAAAATTGATTTTGGGAGCAAGCAGGCGTAGCAGCCAGTTTTCCAATTCTTCGCCGCCGATCTTCACCCTGGCCGGATCGAAAGTTGTGCCGATCACCTCATGCGATTTATTATCGATCCCCCAGGCCAGATAGGCATGGACCTTCCCCATCAAGGTCGCGGCATTCGCCAACGCTGACAGATACTCACCGATTTCTTCAGGCTTGTCGTTGTTATGCTTAAACTCTACCCATTCCGTTTCTTGGGGGAGTTTGCACAGCTCATTGAGCAGGCTGTGTAGATACTCAGTTGAACGATCAACTGTCATACGGCTCTCCCGTGACATTCTCCGCATCCATGCGACAAACTTCCCTGTAAAGATCGACAAGGTGGTCGATTGTCAGATCGAGAATCGGCTCATACATAAAAGAATTGAGGTGGATGTTCGAACTAACAGTGATACCTACCTTTTCCAGCGTGCGTATCTCTGGTGCAGAAGGCTCTAAAGCTGTGAACTCTTTCAGAAGTTCGCCAAACTGGTTATTCGATTAACGTCTGCGACCGACGAGCCGCTCAAACAGTCCCAGATCCTGCTCGTTCTTCAGCAGCGCACCATGCAGCGGTGGGATCGCCTTGGCGGTCTGCTTGCTTTGCAGAACCTCGGCCGGAATATCTTCGGCGACCAGCAGTTTGAGCCAGTCGAGCAGTTCAGAGGTTGAAGGTTTTTTCTTCAGGCCGGGGACTTCGCGCATTCCAAAGAAGGTTTCGAGGGCACTTTTGAGCAGGTTTTTTTTGATCCCCGGATAGTGAACCTCGACAATCTGCTCCATGGTTTCGGCTTCGGGAAAGCGGATATAGTGAAAGAAGCAGCGGCGCAAAAAGGCGTCGGGCAGTTCTTTCTCGTTATTCGAGGTGATGATGATCACCGGCCGGTTTTTGGCCTTGATCAGCTGGCGGGTCTCGTAGACATAGAACTCCATGCGATCAAGTTCCTGCAGCAGATCGTTGGGGAACTCGATATCGGCCTTGTCGATCTCGTCGATCAGCAGCACCGCGCGTTGTTCCGACTCGAAAGCCTCCCACAGCGTGCCCTTGACGATGTAGTTGCCGATCTCGTGGACACGCTCATCGCCCAGTTGCGAATCACGTAGCCGCGAGACCGCATCGTATTCATACAGACCCTGATTGGCCTTGGTGGTCGATTTGATATGCCACTGAAAGAGCGGCATCTTGAGACTTTTCGCCACCTCTTCGGCCAGCATGGTCTTGCCGGTGCCAGGCTCGCCCTTGATCAGCAGCGGACGGCCCAGGGTAATGGCGGCATTGACCGCCAGGTTCAGATCATCGGTTGCTACATATGAATCGGTTCCGGTAAATTTCATGATTATCCCGTTGGTTGTTGATGTATTACGACTATTCAGCAGGGTGCATGATGGCCTTGCGCTGCCCTCTCCCAGGGACGCATGAACCCATCCCTGGGGCTTGACTGTCGCCATCCAGGCGCCAGACACCCTTGAAGAGGGCACCCCAAGGCCATCATGGCGGAACTTTAAAGTTAATCTTCGTCAGCTATCGGCCACAAGTCGTTTTCTTCCAGAACCTTGCGCAAGGTTTTGAGCCCCTGATTCATGGCTGGTACTCCCCCGTAGATAGCGGTTTGAAAAATCGTTTCGGCCAGTTCGCGTGGTTTGCAACCGACATTGAGCGCCGCCCGTAAGTGAAGATCAAGCTCTTCGGTCTTCTCCAGTACGGTCAGGGTTGCGACCGCGACCAGCTGGCGGGTTGGATGGGGAAGAACCTCGCGAGAATACATCTGTCCGGTAATAAAAAGCGAGAGATCTCTGGCCATCCCGCGATCAAAGGACTTCCACAGTTCGTAAGGTTTCTCGCCTGTAACCCCTTTGAAGTAGAGTGCGGCGGTTTTTGCTGTTTTTGTGACGACATCCTCAGACATGCTGTAGTCCTTTCCCTCACTTCTGTGGTGATTATAGCGGTCGTTTGACGATAGTTTCAATCAGGGCGATGCGCCCCTCTTCCAGGTTGCGGACCTGATTCTGTGTCATCAGTTGAAAGTCCTTGCCCAGCAACAGATGGATGCCGAGGCGCGGCAGGCCCTTCTGCTTGATTCTGTCGCCCATCTGCCGGAACCAGACGCGGCCCTTTTCGGTATTATCCTGCCAGTGCAAAACATGGAAACCGGTTTGTTCCAGCTGGTCGCGCAACTGCTGCGGACTTATCAGGTGGCTGATAGAAGGTTCTCGTGCCCAGGGAACCGGAAAGAGAACCGGACCGCCCTCGCCGTTGAGAACATCATAAATCGCCAGTTTCCCCCCCGGTTTCAGGACCCGCCACATCTCACGGTAGAGTTTGGCTTTGTCGGCGATGTTCATGGAGACATGCTGAGTCCAGAGGAGATCAAAGCTCTGGTCGTTGAAGGGCAGCTCAAGGGCATTGCCCTGTTGGTAGGAGACACGTGAATCGAGACCCAGCTGGCGGGCAAAGAGGTTGGCGAGTCGGCAATAGTCTGCGGCAAGGTCGATTCCGGTCACCTGACAGCCGAACTCAAGGGCCAGACAGCGGGAAGGTCCGCCGAGTCCGCTGCCGACATCCAGCACCCGCATCTCTTGATTAAGGTCCAGCTGCCGGGCCAGTTCGAGGGTCGCCTTGCGGCCGCCAATGTGAAATTCATCAATTGGAGCCAGATCTGTCGCCCGGAGCTGATTCAGGTCGACCCCGGCAGTCTCCAGGGCGGCCAGAATTGCCGCTTCCAGATTCTGGCGTTTGTAGTGAGTCTCAACCATTTTTGCTGAAGAACTCATGCGAGAATTCCTTCTGCCTGTCGGTTCTCCCGTGCGGCTTAAAAAATCCCCCTCTCCCCGAAGGGAGGGCCGGGGTGAGGGGGAAGTTGTGCCTGTAGCAGCTTCTCCGTCTGGAGAAGGGCTGGACCCGTCAGGGTGCTAGCCTTTGATAATCCTGGGCAGCAGCATCTGATGGACCGGGGTGATCGATTTGGGGTTCTGGTAGTTGGCCCCGGTGAAGGCCTGAATGTACTTGCGCAGTTCAGGCAGTGAGACGATCTCGTCAACAAAACCGGTTTTGGCACAATAGGCCGGTCGCGACTTGTCCTGGTAGTCCTGAATCATCTGGTTCATCTTCTCCAGGGTCGGAGCAAGATCATTGCCGGCAGCCTCTTCCTTGACCAGTCGCCGTGCATAGGACGCGGCGGCAGCGGTTTCGCCGTGCATGACATAGATCTCAGTCAGCGGGGTACCGAGGGTGAAAGCATTGTTGTTGTTGGCCTGAGGCCCGCACATGATGTAGTGGGCTGCGGCGGTGCCCTTGCGCAGAACCACGCACATCATCGACAGTTCGGTCTGCTCGATCGAATAGACCAACGACTGACCAAGAGCGAGCAGTTCCGCTTCTTCGGCCAGATCACCGACGTCGATACCGGTGGTGTCCTGCAGCCAGATGATCGGCAGGTTGTCGCGCCCGCAGAGAGTGACAAACTCGCCTTGTTTGATCAGACCTTCACGATAGTGCTTGCCGCCGACACCGGGATACTCGCCGTTGGCATAGTCCGGGTAGCCGGGAAAAACGCCCTGTTGATTACCGATAAAGGCGACCGGAAAACCATCAATCTTGGCGATGCCGGTGAAGACCTCGCGACCGTAGTCGGGACGGTATTCCATGAACTCGCTGTTATCGGTCAGGCGCGCCAGGATCTGGATCGCATCGTAGGGGCGTTTCTGGTTGGCGGGCAGGATCAGGTTGAGATCCTCAAGTGAAAATTTCGGTTCGGCAGGTTCGGCGACCCGGAACACGGTTGGGTCGTAGGCGGGCATCATGCGCATGTAGTCCTTGATGCCGTCGAGAACGCCCTGCTCGGTGTCATGGGCTTCGCGGAAGTAGGCCGTCTGGTCGAAGTGGGTCTCGACCCGGCCCGGAACCTTGCCTTTGAAGTTCTTGGTCCCTTCGATAAGAGCCTGGGCAGCCTCTTCATCGATATAACCTTTGGGATTCATACCGCCGACGATACCGGCGCCGCCGACGGCGATGTTGGCACCATCGTGAGCCAGGAGAATGGTCGGGCTGATGCCCTGATAACCACCCCCGGCCGGATTGGTGCCATAGATGCCGTTGAGAATCGGAATCCCCAGATGATTGAGGTCGGCATGGCGGTAGAAAGGGGCTCCGCTGGAACGGCGACCGGCGTAGACCGTCTCCTGCTCCATCAACTTGACGCCGCTGCAGTTGGTCAGCCAGACCAAGGGGACATTGAGGCGTTTGGCCATGTCGGTGACCATCAGAATATTTTCGGACTGCCCGGCGATCCAGGCTCCGGCCATGACCTTGTTGTCGAAGCCGATAATGACCGCCCACTTGCCCTCGATTTTACCGATACCGTTGACGACACCGGTGCAGCCTTCTTCATTGTCGGTCGGGTTGTAAAGGCTGTGTAAGGGACTCCAGGTTCCCTCGTCGACCAGATATTCAAGACGATCATAAATCGTCATTCCACCGCGGCTATGAACCTTCTCGGCGGGGATACCGGCATTTTTCACCCGCAGGATTTCCTGGGCGATGATTTCTTCCTGCTCACGGACCAGCTCAACATTGGCCTGCGAGCGACGCACCTCTCCTTCCCTGAGTTGTTTGCCGATTTCGGGCATCTTCTCAAAATAGGGGCGCAGTGGGGTTTGCTTGCGTGACATGGCTATCCCTTTCACGGTGACAACAATCAGCGGTCGGTCTGTTTTGGCAGCCAAGCCGCCAGTTGCCGGGCTATCTGTAGGTTTTTAGATGATCCGGAATCAGTCGATCACAATCAGAACATCATCTTCATTGACCGCATCGCCCTCTTTAACCTTGATCTCGGTGACAGTCCCGGCGTCGTCACAGTAGATAGGCGTTTCCATTTTCAAGGCTTCGAGAATGACCAACTCATCGTCCAGCTCAACTTTATCGCCGACGGCAACAAGGATTTTCCAGACGTTTCCAGCAATAGGTGCAATCAGTTCAGGCATCGACTTTCTCCTTTTGTAAAATGGTTACAGGTTTCTTTAGCAACGTATTAGCCAAGGTTTTTCAACAGGATGGCTGCGGCGACCACCGTGCCGATAACACCGGCCACATTCGGACCCATGGCGTGCATCAGCAGATAGTTGCGCCGGTTGGCTTCAGAACCGACCTTGTGGACGCAACGCGCTGCCATCGGGACCGCAGAGACACCGGCCGCGCCAATCAGCGGGTTGATCTTGTCTTTCAAAAACAGGTTCATGAACTTGGCCATCAGCAGCCCGGCGCCGGTACTGACAATAAAGGCGAACAGGCCGAGGAAGAAGATAAACAGGACTTTAGGGTTGAGGAAGGTCGTGGCGGTCATGGTTGCGCCGATCGACAGGCCGAGGAAGATGGTCACGACGTTCATCAGCTCGTTGGCTGACGCGTTGGTCAAACGTTCGACGACCCCCGATTCCTTGAACAGGTTGCCGAGCATCAGCATCGAAATCAGAGGTGCCGCCGGTGGGACCACCAGCATGATAGTCATCGCGGTCACAATCGGAAAGCAGACTTTCTGTAGCCGGCTCACCGGACGCAGTTTGGACATGACGATCTTGCGCTCATGTTCGGTGGTCAGCAGCTTCATCATCGGGGGCTGAATGATCGGGACCAGGGCCATATAGGCGTAGGCCGAAACCGCCGTGGCTCCCAGCAGATGCGGGGCGAGTTTGGAGGTCAGATAGATGGTGGTCGGTCCGTCGGCGCCACCGATGATCGCAATCGAACCCGCTTCCTGAAGGTCGAAACCGAACAGGATCGCGGCAAAGAAGGTGACGTAGAGGCCCGCCTGGGCTCCGGCACCCAGCAACAGGGTCTTGGGATTGGCGATCAACGGGCCGAAGTCGATCATTGCGCCAAGGCCCAGAAAAATCAGCGGCGGGATGATATCCATTTCGATCCCGTAATGATAAAAAAACCAGATCAGGCCGTGCTCGGGTTCCATCAGAAAGGTCAGCGGCAGGTTGACGACCAGAATACCGAAAGCAATCGGCAGCAGTAACAGCGGTTCGTATTGCTTCTTGATCGCCAGATAGAGCAGCACGAAGGAGACCAGCCACATCACCAGATTGCCGCCGCTCAGACTGACCGCGCCGCTTGAATATATGAGTTCCTTGAGGATGTTGAACATGAGTTACTCCTTGGTTTCAACTTATTTTTTCGGCGCAGGCTCCGTTGTCTCGCTCTTGTTCCAGTTTTCGACAAAGTCGATAATCCGGGTGCTGAGCTGAGTCAGAAGCTGCAGCAGGATCATGACCAGAAAGACGCCGATGATGCCGCTGCTGAAAACTTCTATAACCTTGGACCAGTCGGTCTCCATTTTTGCTCTCCTTTTATTCCTGTTTACTTATCGCTGCCGTAACCATCCGGTAAAATGGGTCCGGGCTGTCCACGGAAAGGCTGTCTGTGACGCCCGGGTGGCGACAGTCACGCCCCAAGGATGGGTTCATGCGGCCCTTGGAGTGGGCAGCGCGAGCCCATTGGCCAAGAGGTTGAACTGCCACACGGCGGTTTCCGTCAGCGGTTGGCAACATCTCCCATGGCAATACCGGCGATGATGGTTTTTTGAATATTGCTGGTTCCTTCAACGACCCGCAGGGACTGAGCATCACGCAGGAAGCGTTCGGCCGGATATTCCGTGGAGAATCCGTAGCTGCCGAAAATCTTCATTGTCGCACTGGCTGCATGTACCGCAGCCTCAGAAGCGAAGAGCTTGGCGATCGAGGTCTGGTGCTGATTGGGCAAGCCCTGATCCTTGAGCCATGCCGCCCGGTAAACCAGCAGTTTTGCGGCTTCGTGTTCGGCAACCATGTCGGCGATCTGGGCTTGAATCATCTGGTACGAGCCGATCTTCTTGCCGAACTGGGTGCGCTCGTTGGCGTATTCAATTGCGGCATCGATGGCGCCGCCGGCAATCCCTATCGCGCCCGCGGAACAGCTGATGCGGGTATTGTTGAGCTGCCACATGCAGATCTGGAAACCCTGGCCAACCTCACCGAGAACCGAATCCTTGGGAATTCTTGCCTTGGTGAAGGCAATTTCACCGGTGGGGGCACAGTGCAGGCCGAGTTTGGTTTCAATCGGGGCGGTGACGATGCCATCGTTGTCCTTAAGGTTGACAATGAAGCAGGACATTCCCTTGTATTTTTTGCTCTTGTCGGTGAAGGCGTAAACCAGGCCCCAGTTGCCGACGTGGGCGTTGGAAATCCACATTTTCTGACCGTTGAGTTCCCAGTGATCACCACAATCGGTGGCAGTAGTGCCCATGCTGGCAACGTCGGAGCCGGAGTTGGGTTCGGTGATGGCAAAAAAACCACAGGAATCGGCATTGACCCAGTCGGGGATGAAGCGTTCTTTCTGCTCTTTGGTGCCGAATTTGTTGACGGTAACGGCTGGGCCGATATTCTGCATATTGAAGGGTAGGCGCCAGGAACCGCTGACCTTGGCGATCTGTTCAGCCAGCAGGACCGATTCGAGGAAACCGAAGCCGTTGCCACCGTACTCTTCAGGCAGGGCACAACCGAAGAAGCCCAGTTCAGCCATATGCTTGACCAGTTCAGGGCGGTAGCGGTGATTGGCTTCATCGTCCTTGAGGTTGGGCTGGATCTCTTTGGCGGCAAAATCTCTGGCCATTTCCTGCATCATTTTCTGTTCGTCTGTGAGTCCAAACTGCATTTTTTACCTCCTGAGTAACTGTTTTGGAGTCTGTCGCTTTTTCTGTGACGAGGCAGACAGTTCCCTAGAAATTTTCGAGGCGACGGCTGATTTCTACCAGCCGCGGGCCAATATCTTTTTCGAGTTTTTCGGCGCTGAGCTGCCAGGATGGACCACCGCAGTTGAGCGCCTGTACCGACCCGTCAGCATGGATCAGCGGGACCGCAATCGAATTAACATTTTCACGCCAGTCTCCAAGGGAAAAGCAGAATCCCCGTTGCTGGTAGTCAATGGCACCCTGTGCGATCCCGGCCTTGATAGCGGGCCACTCCTCGTGCGGAGTCGCCTTGTGAATCCGGGAAATAAGTTCAGCCCGTTCTTCCTCCGGCAGTCCGCACAGCAAGGCCCGACCCATGGCGGTATTGGCGATCCGGGTGCGTGCTCCGACGTCGATACGCAGGGTAATCATGTTGGCATGGGCAACACAGTTTTCCAGATAGACCATGTGCAGGCCATCGCGGGCAGCCAGCGAGACGGAAGCCTCTGTGCTGTCAGCCAGCTCCTGCATCAAGGGGCGGGCGGTCTGGAGAATGTCTGAATTACCGAGCATCGAATAACCCAGAGACAGAACCGCAGCACCCAGGCTGTACTGGTTGAAACGTTTGGAGTGGTGCAGATAGCCGAGGGTTGTCAGGGTCTGGGTCAGGCGAGAGACGGTCGCCTTGGGCAAGCCGGTGCGCGCGGCGATTTCCTGGTTGCCCAGAAAACGGTCACCCTTGCGAAAACAGCGCAGCACGTTCAATCCCAGCGCCAGTGCAGTGATCACCTGGGGTGTCTTTTCTGCCGTGGTGGTTTGGTCTTCGGTGGTCATTATCTCTCAGTCCCGGATGGAAGTCGGATCTGCTTTCCCTTGTTGTTCGTATAATGACACGATAAAAATCCCCAAGTCAACTTTTTGGAATCCGATTCCGTAGAACGGAATCGGATCGCTTCAGGATGGCGCTATTCAACGGATTTATTTCGGTGCGCGGGGAGATTCTTCGGAGCTGGTTGAATGGTAAGCTGTCGCGAGACTGTGGCTTAGCGATGGTTTTTTGGTCGCTTGGTTTTTACCTCAACGGCACATCGAGACCGGAATCGCCTGCCCCCTAAACGCCCAGATGACGGGCATGAATTTCGGGATGAGCGGCCAGTTCTTCTGAACTGCCCTCATAGACAATTCGTCCCTTGCTGATAATTATGTTGCGGTCGGCCAGCTCCAGCAATGCTTTCAGGTCTTTATCGACAAGGATTGCGGCGATGCCGCTCTGCTTGATTTTACGAACAACGGACCAGATTTCCTTACGGATCAGGGGCGCCAGGCCTTCGGTTGCTTCATCAAGAATCAGCAGGTCGGGATTGGTCATCAGTGCCCGTCCGACAGTGAGCATCTGCTGCTCTCCGCCGGAGAGGTGGTTGCCCATGTTGTTTATGCGTTGGGCAAGGCGGGGAAAGGTTTCGAGCACCCGCGTCAGATCCCAGTCCTTACGGCCGTTGGGGCCGGGGCGCGCCGCCATCACCAGGTTCTCCCTGACGGTCAGATTGGGGAAAATCCCGCGGTCTTCCGGGACAAAGGCGATTCCCTGCCGGACAATCTTTTGCGGCGGCGCGCCGGTCATGTCGCGGCCGTAGACTTTCACCGTTCCCCGGCGTGGCGGGGTCAGGCCCAGCAGCGAGCGCAGCAGGGTGGTCTTGCCCATACCGTTACGCCCCATCAGACTCAGGGTCTCCCCCGGTTTGATGCTGAGGCTGATGCCGTGCAGGATATGACTGGCTCCGTAATAGGTGTGCAGCTGTCGGGCCTCAAGAATCGGGACAGGTTGTTGTGGCATCAGGTCGCCTCCTCTTCCACACCCAGATAAACTTCCTGTACCGCCTGGCTGTTGCGGATCTGTTCGACAGTACCGGTCTCAAGGACCCGGCCGTTGACCATCACGGTCAGTTGTTCGGCAATCGAAAAAACGGCGTCCATATCATGTTCGATCAGAATCAGGGTATGGTCCCTGGAGAGACGGCGCAGGAGTTCAATCACCTGGAGTGATTCTTCACTGCCCATCCCCGCCAGGGGTTCATCAAGCAAAAGCAGTTCCGGTTCGGTCGCCAGCATCATGCCGATTTCCAGTTGCCGTTGTTCGCCGTAGCTCATGGCAGAGGCCAGAACGTCGCGGCGGGAACTGAGGCCACAAAGATCCAAGGTCATTTCCGCACGGTCCTGCACCTTTTTGAGTTTTTTTGCCGGGCGAAAAAAACGCATTGAAGTATTCAGGCGTGATTGGGCAGCAACCCAGCAGTTTTCGTAACAACTGAAGGTGGCAAAAATATTGGTTTTCTGATAACTGCGCCCGATGCCCAATTGCGAAATCTTGTCGGGGGGCAGGCTGGTAATGTTTTTGCCATTGAACAGGATGGTACCGTCACTCGGGAGCAGATCGCCCGATAGCAGGTTGATCAGGGTGGTTTTTCCCGCACCGTTCGGGCCGATAATGGCGTGGACCTGACCGCGTTCAAAGTTGAGGGAAACATTATTGGCTGCAATCAGGCCCCCGAAATTCTTGCTTAAGCGATCGGTGCGCAGAATCGTATCAGTCATCGGCAGGCTCCTGCGGGTCGTCATCCGGCAGCGAAGAAGGGCTCATTTTACTTCGGAGCAGCGCATGAAGTCGCGGCAGCAGGCTGGTCGCACCATGGGGTAAAAAAGCGCCACAGAAATGACGATACCACCGAACAGCAACTGCCAGTGATCGGTCAGCGAGGGCAGAAAATCCTGCAATAGCACGATAATGAAAGCCCCGACGATCGGACCGTAGAGAGTTCCCATGCCGCCGAGGACAACGATTGCTATGGCAATCCCCGACTCGTGCCAGCTCATGTAGGAGGGGTTGATGTAGCCGCTATGTGCGCCTTCGAGAAATCCCGCCAGTCCGGCCAGGGTTCCGGCGATCACGAAACTAACCAGTTTATAGCGGTTCACGGCATAGCCCAGAGCGCAGACCCGGTGCTCATTGGCCTTGATCGCTGTAATCACCTTGCCGAAGGGGGCGCGCAGGATCATAGTTAAAAGCAGATAGCTGGAGACCAGACTGCCGAGAACGAAATAGTAGAAGTTGTTTTCGCTGTCAAGGTGAAGGATATCCGCTGAGCCGATCATCAGGACCGGTTTGAAAAACAGAAAAATTCCATCGTCACCGCCATAGCGGGGTGACTCGAAAAAGAAGTAGAAAAACATCTGGGCGAAAGCCAGGGTGATCATGATGAAATAAATCCCGCTGGTGCGGATACTGATCCAGCCGACCACCAGCGCAGCCAGGGCTGCTGCCGCTAGCGAGAGGGGCAAGGCCTGCCAGAGATGGATCACCGCAGCGTCCTGAAAGGCAATGGCCAGGGCATAGCCGCCGATGCCGAAAAACGCGGCGTGACCGAAACTGACCAGGCCGGTATAGCCGATCAGCAGGTCCAGGCTCATGGCGAAAAGAGCCAGAATCAGGATTCGGGTCAGCAACCCGACGTAGAAACTTGAACCGAACAACGGAAAGAAGACCAGAGTCAGCAGCGCAGCAAGCAGTAGCAGGGTGCGGGTTATTCTCGGCATCTCAGCGGGCCCTCCCGAACAGCCCCTGTGGCCGCCATAACAAAATTACCGCCATTAACGCGTAAGCCATGACACTGGCCATCTCGGGCAGCAGTACCTTGCCGAAGGTGCTCACCAGCCCGATCAGCATTGCACCGACGAAGGCGCCCTTGATCGAGCCGGTGCCGCCGATCACCACCACTACGAAAGAGATGATCAACACATTCTCCCCCATCCCCGGGTAGACCGAATCGACCGGTGCCGCCAGCATTCCGGCGAAGGCCGCCAGAGCCACTCCCAGACTGAAAACCAGGGCGAAGAGCCGATTCACATTGATACCGAGAGACTGGACCATCTCGCGGTTACTCGCTCCGGCGCGGATCATCATCCCCAGGCGGGTCTTCTGAATGACCCAGGACATGCCGCAAGCCAGCGCGATGCAGACCGCCGAGATAAATAAACGATAGATCGGATAACTCTGGTTCTCGGTCAGCGGGATCGATCCGGCCAGAATGGCTGGAATTGCCACCCCGTGGACATCGGTCCCCCAGAGAATCTGCTGCAGTTCATTGAAAATGAGAATCAGGGCAAAGGTCAGCAAAACCTGGTAGAGATGGTCCCGTTGGTAAAGAAAAGAGATCGCGAAACGCTCAACCAGATAACCCACCAGCAGGGCAATCGGCAGCCCGAGCAGAATCCCGAGCCAGAGGTTGCCGGTGACATCAGTCAACCAATAGGCCAGGTAGGCGCCGATCATATAAAAGGAACCGTGAGCCAGATTGATGATGCCCATGATTCCGAACAACAGTGTTAGGCCGCTGGCGACCAGAAACAGCAGAAATCCATACTGGATGGCGTTGAGAAGTTGAACCAGGTAAAAAGAAAGTTCCATGCTTAGCCTAGCTTTGAAGATTGCAAGGATTCAACGGAATTGGTTGCTGAGGATGAACCCGCCTCCGGCACCTTCTGCTGTGCCGGAGCGGGTTAATCCTTATGCCATGGAGCAACCGGTGGCTGGATCATCCTGATCTTTGGCGGCGACCCGGACAACGCGGTTCACGCCCTTGACAACTTCGCGCAGGTAGATGTCGTGAATCGGGTTGTGTGATTTGGAAAAACGCAGCTTACCGCGCGGGCTGTCGATTTCGGCGGTTTCCATCGCCCGGATCATCTCGGCACGGGCTCCGGTATCTCCTTTCACCGCGTTCATTCCCCGCAGGATCAGCTCCCCGGCGTCGTATCCTTGTACGGCATAGACATCGGCATGTGCGCCGGTGGCCGCTGTAAAGGCCGCGCGGAAATGATGATTGGCCGGATTATCCAGGGTGTCGGCATAATGGAGGATGGTGCGTACCCCTTCGGCCGCATCGCCTTGGGCCTTGCCCAACCCTTCGGTCAGGAAACCGGCACCATAGAGCTTGATCGATTTTTTCAGGCCCGCGGCGGCAAAGTCCTTAACGAACTTGACCGCACCGCCTCCGGCGTAAAAGGTGTAGACCGCATCCGGCTTGAGTGCCGCCAGTTCAGTCAGATAGGCCTGAAAATCAACCTTCGGGAAAGGCGTCGGAATCTCTTTGACAATGGTTCCTCCGCCAGGCAGGAAGGATTTTTTGAATGCGGCGGCGACCTGTTTGCCGAACCCGTAATTCCAGTACATCAATACCACCCGCTTGTGACCGTCCTCCAGCATTGCCGGTCCGCCGGGGTAGCCCATCTGATGACTGGAGAAAGAGGTCCGGAAAACATTGGGAGCACACAAAACGCCGGTCAGCTGGTCGGCACCTGCATTGGGGATAACGGTAATCGGGCCATCGCCGCGGGCCATTTTGACCATTGCCATACCGACCACTGAATGAACCGGGCCGACCAGGAAATCAACCTTTTCCTTTTTGATCAGCTTGTTGGTCAATTGTTGAGCCTTGGCTGGTTTGGCTTCGCTGTCAATATCGACGAATTCAATTTCCCGTCCGCCAAGCTTGTTGCCAGCTTCAGCAAAACGCAGCTTCATAGCATTGCGGATGTTGGTTCCCAGCTTGGCATAGGTCCCGGTGTAGGGCAGTAGAATGCCGACCTTGACCTTGGCCTGGCCGCCAATCGCAAAGGTTGCCGGTCCCAACACGGAGGCCGCGACCAGTCCGGCGGTCGCAACCGATCCATTGATGACAAAATCACGTCTGGAGATTCCCGTCTCGTTCTTTTCGCTCATTTTGTTTCCTCCGTAGATCGTCACTCCGGTGGCACAACCGGGCCGACTGCCCGATGGTGATTCCGGTCTCTGGTGATCAGGAACGCAATTTGTAACGCTGAATCTTGCCGGTTGCTGTTTTGGGCAGCTCGGCGACAAACTGGAACCAGCGCGGGTATTTGTAGGGAGCCAGTCCCGCTTTGCACAGGGCCAGCAGTTCAGTTGTCAGAACATCGTTGTTCTCGGCAGGATGATGTAAAACGATATGGGCTTCAGGTTTGATCAGACCCGCGTCGTCGGCTTTGCCGACCACCGCGGCTTCCAGTACCTTGGGATGCTCGATCAGTTTAGCCTCGATTTCGAAAGGCGAGCACCAGATACCGCCGACCTTCAGCATGTCATCGTTACGGCCGCAATAATTAAAGTATCCTTGTCTATCCTGAATATAGGTATCCCCGGTGTCGAGCCAGCCGTCCACCATGGTCTGTGCGGTTTTTTGCGGATTGTTCCAGTAGCAGCGCGCCGTGGAATCCCCCCTGATCCAGAGACGACCACTTTCGCCTTGAGGAACGGCTTCTCCAGCCTCATCAAGAATTCGGGCCTCATACCCTGGCACCAGTCGACCGCTGGAGCCGGGATTGATATCATCCACCCGATTGGAGATAAAAATATGCAGCAGCTCGGTAGAGCCGATGCCATCGAGGATCGCCAGGCCGGTCTTCTGGCGCCAGCGACTGAAAATATCAGACGGGAGAGCTTCACCGGCAGAAACACAGAGCCGGACTGAAGAGAGATCGGGGGATTCGCTCTCAAGGGCCTGCAGCTGGGCGGCATACAGGGTCGGGACACCAAAATAGAGGCTTGGTTTGAATTACTCGATGGTTTCAAAGGTCGATTGCGGAGTGGGGCGTGCATCATAGAGGACTGTGCTGGCTCCGATCCACAACGGAAATGTCATACCATTACCGAGACCGTAGGCAAAAAAGAGCTTGGCAGCAGAAAAGCAGACATCCTTTTCCTTGATGCCGAGGACCTGAACCCCGTAAAACTGGCTGGCCACCACCATGTCCCGATGACGATGAACGGCGCCCTTGGGGCTGCCGGTCGAACCTGAAGAATAGAGCCAGAAACAGTCATCCTCTGCGGTTGCGGGGGCTGGCTCCAGATCGACAGCAGCAGCTGCGATCCGTGACTGCAGACTATCGTTTTCCCCTTCGACCAGCAGACAGCAGGCGGGTTGATTCTCAAGCTGTCCCAGCGCAGTTTTGACCTCATCGGCAAATTCGGAAGAATAGACAACCGCAGCACAGCCGGAATCGGCGATGATGTAAGCGTAATCCTTAGCCCGCAGCAGGGTATTGACCGGTACCGGGATTAACCCCGCCTTGATTGCCCCCCAGAAGCAGTAGAAAAATTCGGCACAATCCTTGACGATCATGATCACCCGTTCACCGGGGTTGATTCCCAGGCCGAGCAGGGCGTTACCGCAGCGGTTGACGTTTTCAGCGAGTTCGCCAAAAGTCACCTCGACGCCATGATTGGTTCGGATCGCCAGTTTGTCAGCACGACCTTCCTGTAGGTGGCGATCAACGAAAGGGACGGCAACATTGAAGAGCGGGGCAAAGTTTAGCGCCACACGGCCCCGAGAATTGTCCACTTCAACCTGATGGTTCTTCATGCGGTTTCTCCTTATTTCTACCGAGGCCCTGCTGCTGAAAGATTCCCTCTGCTGGGTCGGGTCCGCTGTAGATATTTGCAGCAATATTTTTTGAGGTTACCCTTTTGCCTGCCTCCAATATCTATAGGAATGAGGGCAGAAGTCAACAAGTAAAACAGTGTTATTCAAAACCTGGTTCCGCACTGCAAAACTGTGTGCAGGGAGACGCTGGAATCGTTTCATTGTTCGTTTGATTCTTTCGCGCCAGATCATGGTAAATAAGGAGGGTTTTCAATATTCAGAACGAGAAAAAACAGAGGGTGAAGACTTTCGCTCTTCTGAAAAAACTATTTTTGAAAACACTGTTTGGATTGTGGCCGCAATGAAAACAGAGAAGGCATTTCACAGTGCGAAACACGGTCGCAGCGATCAAAAGTACGGCGGTCTTTGTCCCTGGTTTGGTTTCCTCAGGAAAGTGTGATGACTCCGGTGCCCGGTGATTCGGCATAGAGTTGTTCAACCAGATTCCGGCGGCGCTCTAAGGCTGCACGCTGGTTAATATAGCCCTTGTCGGTGATCTCGCCAGCGTCACTGTCCGGTGGTTCGCTCATCAGCGTGATGCGGGCGATGCGGGTTGATGATCCCTGTTGAGCGG